>CAXSFE010000100.1:0-13834 GCA_964236585.1 uncultured Acetobacteraceae bacterium | reverse complement strand
CCTCGCGCAGCAGGGCGTCGGCGAAGCCGGTGCGCAGCGCGGTGAACAGCGCCGGGCGGGTGGTCTCGGACGGGAAGGCGCCGCCCAGGCGGTGCGGGCCGAGCTGCGGGCGGGTGCGGTCCGGGCCCGGCTCGGCGAGCCAGCTCGCCTCGCCGTCCAGCGCGCCGAAGCGCACCGGCAGCACCGCGCGCTCGGACAGCGCCTGCGCCCGCGAGTAGCCCACCACGGCCCAGCCGGGCGCGGACAGGTCGACCTCGTCGCCCTTGCGCGAGGCCGCTGTCCCCTGCCCGGCCGCGGCCTGGCCGACGCGGCGGTAGGGCAGCCACAGGATGCGCCGGCCGTCCGCGCGCTCCAGCGTGCCGGAGAGCAGCAGCCGGACGCGGGCGTGCGACAGCAGCGGCAGCAGCGCCGCGGACCAGGCGGCGGCCGGGTCGGGGCCGTCGGACGCAGGGCCGGCCCCGGGCGCGCGCCCGGACTCCCGCACGGGCTCGCGCGCGTCGAGTGCGGGGAGGTGGTGCGCCTCGTCCAGCACCAGCAGGGTCGGGTGGCGGCGGAACTCGGCCAGGTGCAGGGCGGGGGCGGCGGCCACCGCCTGGTAGGTGGTCACGTAGCCGGCGAGGCCGCGGGTCGGGTCGGGCGCGTTCTCGGCGGCGCGCACCGACAGCGCGTGGCCCAGCGCCGCGCGCCAGCCGGGGTCGGCGAACGCCTCCTCCGCCTGCAGGCGCAGGCTGTCGCGCGGGACCACCCAGCACACGCGCGCCACCACGCCGGCGGCCATCAGCGCGTGCGCCGCCAGCACCGGCAGCAGGCTTTTTCCCCCGCCGGGGGTCACCGCGGCCAGGATGTCGCCGACGCCGGAGGCCTCGCCGGACGCGATGGCCTGCGCGATCCCGAGCAACTGGGCCTGGTGGGTGCGGAGCGGACGGGACACGGACGGGCAGCACACCGGGCCAGGGGGAAAGGCGGAAACCGGGGCAGAGTCTCCATCTGTTCCTGCCTGTTGTCCACGGGCTTTGCGCGCGGACGGCACAGGGTTGCCGCCGATACCTGCGTAAAGGCGGCTGTGGTTCGGGATGACTGGTCGAGCGGGGGACGGAGAGGCCTCGGTCAGAAAGGCCAGGGCTCTGCCCTGGACCCGCCAGGGGCAGCGCCCCTGGACCGGCCTCCATTGGGGCCTGCGGCACAGGACGCGGCGGCGGGACTCCGTCCCAGAGTCGTGGTTTCCAAAGGCTTGGCCTTTGGCGGGTCCAGGGCAGAGCCCTGGCCTTGCCTGCCGCGCCCTGGCCTGTCGACGCCGCGGTGCGGGGTGCCTAGTCTTGGCGCATGAGCAAGCCGAGCCCCCTGGTCAGCCGTGGCGACGTCGAGGTCGAGGGCGTGCGCGCCGTGTGGGAAGGGCGGTTCACCCTGCAGCTCGTGCGGTTCCGCAACACGCGGTTCGACGGCACGCGGCAGGCGACCCGCGAGTGGGAGCTGTGGCGGCGCGGGCGGGCGGCGGCGGTGCTGCCGTACGACCCGGTGCGCGATGCGGTGGTCCTGGTCGAGCAGTTCCGGGTGAGCGCGTTCGCCGCCGGGCTCGACCCGGTGATGGTCGAGATCCCCGCGGGCATGTGCGAGGGCGACGAGACGCCGGAGGCCACGATCGGGCGCGAGTCGCAGGAGGAGATGGGCCTCGCGGTCACCGACCTGCAGCGGGTGGGCGACTTCCTGCTCAGCCCGGGCGGGTGCGACGAGCGGTGCGCGATCTTTGCGGGGCGGGTGGCGGCGCCGGAGGCGGGGCCGGACGGGGTGATCGGCAGGGGCGGGCTGGCGAGCGAGCAGGAGGAGCTGCGGGTGAGGCTGTGCCCGGCCGAGGTCGCGATCGGGCGGGCGCTGGCGGGGGCGTATCCGAACTCGGTGGCCACGATCGCGCTGCTGTGGCTGGCGGCGAACCGCGACCGGCTGCGGCGCGAGTGGGGGAGCGGGGCATGAGCGGGCAGGACCGGGAGGTGGGGGCGGCCGCCGAGGCGATGCCGCCGCTGGTGTCGACGGCGTGGCTGGCGGCGCGGATCGGCGAGCCGGGGCTGGTGGTGCTGGACGCGACGTTCTTCCTGCCGGCGGAGGGGCGCGACGCGCGGGGGGAGTTCGCGCGGGCGCGGCTGCCGGGGGCGGGGTTCTTCGACATCGAGGCGATCGCGGACGACGAGACGGCGCTGCCGCACATGGTGCCGTCGGCGGGGCGGTTCGCGCGGCTGGTGGCAGAGCTGGGCGTGTCGGACGACAGCCGGGTGGTGTTCTACGACGCGAAGGGGCTGTTCTCGGCGGCGCGGGGGTGGTGGCTGATGCGGCTGTTCGGGCACGACGCGGTGGCGGTGCTCGACGGCGGGCTACCGAAGTGGCGCTTGGAGGGGCGCGCGGTCGAGGGCGGGCCGGCGCGCGAGGCGGTGCCGGGGCGGTTCGCGCCGACGCTGCGGGCCGGGCTGCTGCGCGGGGTCGGGGACATGCTGGACAACCTGGCGAGCGGGGAGGCGCTGGTGCTGGACGCGCGCTCGGCCGGGCGCTTTTCGGGCGAGGCGCCGGAGCCGCGCGCGGGCATGGCGGGCGGGCACATCCCGGGCTCGGCCAGCGTGCCGTACTCGGAGCTGCTGGCGGCGGATCAGACGATGCTGGCGCCGGACGCGCTGCGGGCGCGGCTGGCGGCGGCGGGGGCAGACGGGCGCCGGCCGGTGGTGACGAGCTGCGGCACGGGGGTGACGGCGGCGGTGGTGAGCCTGGCGCTGGTGGTGGCGGGGCTGCCGCCGGGGGCGCTGTACGACGGGTCGTGGACGGAGTGGGCGCAGCGGGCGGACACGCCGAAGGAGACGGGGAGCGGGGCATGACCGAGGAGCCGGACGCGAAGGGGCGCAGGTTCGCGACGCGGCTGACGCACGACGGGCGGCCCGGGTCGCGGGTGGCGGGGCTGGTGAACACGCCGGTGTATCGCGGGTCGACGGTGCTGCAGCCGAACCTTGCGGCGCGGCGCGAGGCGGGGCGGCGCGGGCTGGAGCAGGCGCTGGTGTACGGCGTGATGGGCAATGCGACGCACCACGCGCTGGAGGACGTGGTCGCCGGCATCGAGGGCGGCACGCGCTGCCAGGTGGTGTCGTCGGGGCTGGCGGCGGTGACGACGGCGCTGCTGGCGTTCCTGGGCGGCGGCGACCACCTGCTGATGCCGGACAGCGTGTACGCGCCGAGCCGGGTGTTCTGCGACGGGATGCTGCGCAGGCTCGGGGTGGAGACGACGTACTACGATCCGCTGATCGGGGCGGAGGCGCTGGGCGCGCTGCTGCGGCCGAACACGCGGGTGCTGTTCCTGGAAAGCCCGGGCAGCCACACCTTCGAGGTGCAGGACGTGCCCGCGCTGGCTGCCGCGGCGCGGGCGCACGGCGTGTGCGTGATGCTCGACAACACCTGGGGCGTGCATCACTTCCAGCCGTTCCGCCACGGGGTCGACGTGTCGATCCAGGCGCTGACGAAGTATGTCGCGGGCCACTCCGACGTGCTGCTCGGCGCGGTGGTGACGAACGACGCGGGGGTGTGGAAGCGGGTGCGCGGCGCGGCGCTGGAGCTGGGGCAGTACGCCAGCCCGGACGACTGCTGGCTGGCGCTGCGCGGGGCGCGGACGTTGGCGGTGCGGCTCGCGCACCAGCATGCGGCGGGGCTGCGCGTGGCGGCGTGGCTGGCCGGGCAGCCGCAGGTGCTGCGGGTGCTGCACCCCGGGCTGGAGGGTGCGCCAGGGCACGCGATCTGGAAGCGCGACTTCACCGGGGCGTCGTCGCTGTTCGGCGTGGTGTTCCAGCCGCGCTACGGGCAGTCGGCGGTGACCGCGCTGCTGGACGGGCTCGAACTGTTCGGCATCGGGGCGTCGTGGGGCGGGTTCGAGAGCCTGGTGCTGCCGACCAGCGGGACGCTGACGCGCACGATCGAGTCGGGGGGGCTCGGCGGGCCGGCGATCCGGGTCCACGTGGGGCTGGAGGACGTGGACGACCTGATCGAGGACCTGGCGGCGGGGCTGGGGCGGATGGGGGCGGCGTAAGGCAAGGCCAGGGCTCTGCCCTGGACCCGCTGGGGGCAGGCGCCCCCAGACCCGCACACATGAGCAAAGGCCCAAGTTCAGGTTTCCAAAGGCTCGGCCTTTGGCGGGGTCCAGGGGCAGAGCCCCTGGCCTTCCTCTCAGGCCTGCTGCGACATCGCGGGCTTGGCCATCATCGCGACGGAGAGCTTCTCGCAGACGTAGCCGTAGAACGCGCCGATCACGAGCGAGACGCCCGCGGCCAGGGCGGGGTTGGTCATCGACACGCTGGTCAGCGTGTCGAGCTTGGTGGCGAGCAGGGCGAAGGCAGCGGTCGAGGCATAGCCGTAGACGGTGGCCGGGATCACGGCGAGCGCGGGGCTGTTGGCCGCGAGCACGAACACGATCACGGTGGCCGCGACGCAGATGCCGGCCCAGGCGGGCACGCCGATGCTGGCGCCGACCGGCACGGTGACGATCAGCATGAGCGCGATCCAGGCCATGAGCACGCCGAACAGGGTCTGGGTGATCGTGGTGCGCAGCCCGGCCTCCTTGCCGCCGCAGTGGAAGTAGCAGGCCGCGGCGAGGAAGACGGCCCAGATCTGCACGCCGCTGCCCGCCGCGGGGCCGAGTGCGAGGTAGGTGAGCAGGCCGCCGATGAGTCCGATGGTGAGCGACAACGCGGTGAGCAGGGCCACAGGGTTTCTCCGTGCATGATGTTTGGAATGACCAGGCGTCATTGCATGGCGGAGCGTCCGCGACGGGTGCGGACCCGGTGGTGCGCGAGGCGACGCGCCGACCGGCCGGGCGACCGCCCGGTTTCTGTATTAATTACTTTTGGACAACGAGATGCAAGGAATTCTGGCCAGGCCCGCGTCGTCGCGGCCGCCGCCCCGTCCGGCCCCGGGCTTTGGCGGTGGCGGGCTTGGCGGTGGCGGGGCGGCGGGTCAGGGTGTCGCTCCCTCCCCTGCCCGCCTTCCTTGCCCGCCCTCTTTGTCCGCCCCCTTGCCCGGACGTGATCCATGGACCTGCGCTACGACGACCGCGGCCTGATCCCCGCCATCGCGCAGCAGCACGACACCGGCGAGGTGCTGATGCTCGCGTGGATGAACGCCGAGTCGGTCGCCGAGACGCTGCGCACCGGGCGGGTCTGCTACTGGAGCCGCAGCCGGGGGGCGCTGTGGCGCAAGGGCGAGACGTCGGGGCAGGTGCAGCGCCTGGTCGAGCTGCGGCTGGACTGCGACGGGGACACGCTGCTGCTGCTGGTCGACCAGGACGGGGTCGCCTGCCACACCGGGCACCGCTCGTGCTTCTTCCAGGCGGTGCGGGGCGGAGAGACGGTCGAGGTGGCGCCGGCGCTGGTCAGCGAGGCGGCGCTGTACGGGAAGGAAGGCCAGGGCTCTGCCCTGGACCCGCTGGGGGCAGCGCCCCCAGACCCGCGCACATAAGAGCCTGCGGCGCGAGGCTTCGCGTGGGGACTCCGGCCCGTGTCGAGGTTTCCAAAGGCTTGGCCTTTGGCGGGTCCAGGGCGGAGCCCTGGCCTTTCTTCCCTTGCGGGCGCTCGGCTACAACGCGCCGATGTGCGGCGCGGGCCGCCAGCGGGAGGTGTGCGCATGACGCAGCAGGGCGTGTCGATCCTGAGCCTGGGCGAGATGGGTCCGGGAGTCGCCGAGGCGCTGGCGGCGGACGGGTTCGTGGTGCACGCGGCGCCGGCGCGGCCGCTGCCGGAGATCCTGGCAGAGCACGGGGCGGACATCCGCGGCGTGATGACGCGGGGTGCGGTGCCCGTGGACGCGGCGCTGCTGGCGCGGCTGCCGGCGCTGGAGATGGTGGCCAACTTCGGGGTCGGGTACGATTCGGTGGACGTGGCGGCGGCGGCGGCCCGGGGTGTCGCGGTGTCGAACACGCCGGACGTGCTCAACGACGAGGTCGCGGACCTGACGGTCGGGCTGCTGCTGGCGACGATCCGGCGGCTGCCGCAGGCGGACCGGCACGCGCGCGGCGGGCACTGGGAGCGGGGCGCGTTCCCGCTGTCGGGCACGCTGCGGGGGCGCACGGTCGGGCTGCTGGGGATGGGGCGGATTGGGCAGGCGATCGCGCGCAGGATCGCGGCGTTCGACGTGCCGGTGGTCTATCACGCACGGCGGCCGGCCGAGGGGGTCGCGCTGCGGCACTACCCGACGCTGCTGGGGATGGCGGAGGCGGTGGACACGCTGGTCGCGATCGTGCCGGGCGGGGCGGCGACGCGGCACATCATCAACGCGGAGGTGCTGGCGGCGCTGGGGCCGGACGGGGTGGTGGTGAACGTGGCGCGCGGCTCGGTGATGGACGAGGACGCGCTGGTCGCGGCACTGCAGTCGGGGGCGCTGCACGCGGCGGGGCTCGACGTGTTCGCCGACGAGCCGCGCATCCGGCCGGAGCTGCTGGCGATGGAGAACGTCGTGGTGGTCCCGCACGTGGGGTCGGCGACGCACCACACGCGGGGGCGGATGGCGGCGCTGGTGGCGGAGAACGTGCGGTCGTGGTTCGGCGGGCGGGGGCTGGTGACGCCAGTGCCGGCATAAGGAAGCAAGGTTGAGGCTCTGCCTCAAACTCCGCCAAGGGCTGGGCCCTTGGATCGCCATCTCTTAAGTGAGGCCGGTCCAGGGGCGGCTCGCCCCTGGCGGGTCCGGGCAGAGCCCGGCCTTGCTTACTTGGCCTCGAACGACGCGCAGTACGCCGTTGCCGGCAGGTATCGCCCGTGCAGCGCGCAGAGGCCGTCCTGCGCGCGGACCGAGGCGCTGCCGGAGCCCATGATGGCGAGGCCGGGGAACGCCGCCTCGATCGCGTGCGGCCGGGCGTCGAAGCGCGTGCAGCGGCCGCAGGCGACCTCGGGGGGTGGCGTGCGGGTCAATGGGTCAGGCTCGCCCAGTAGTGGCCGAACACCAGCACGGACATGACAAAGCCGAGCACGACGTTGACGGCGACGCCGGCGGTGAAGGCGGCGAAGGGGCGTCCGCCGGCGGGAGCCAGCTCGCGCAGGCGGGTGGTCAGGCCGATGCTGAGGAAGCAGAAGGTGAAGGCCCAGGTGCGCAGCGCGGTGATGGGGGCGACGAGGGCGGGCTTCACCGCGGCGTTGTAGTCGTGGAAGCTGACGCCCTGGGTCACGAGGGTGATCAGGACGGAGGCGACGAGGAAGCCGACGACGAACTTGGGGAAGCGCCACCAGATCTGGGCGACGTCGATGCGGCCGCCGATCGACTGGGTTTCCCAGCGGGTGACGGAGATGATCGAGAGCACGAGCGCCCAGATGCCGATCCAGACGTCGCGGCCGACGACCTTGACGAGGGTGTAGGACCAGACGGCCTGGTCGGCGGTGCCGGCGATGCCGGTGGCGGGGCCGGCCTGGCCGCCGTAGGCCTGGGCGGCGGCGAAGCCCGCGGCGTCGGCGAACTCGGAGGTGCCGATCCAGGCGCCGCCGACGCCGGCGGGCAGGTGGAGGGCCGCGGCGGCCAGCGGGAGGACGAAGATCATCACGATGGCCCAGAGCACGACCAGGGTGATGGCGATCGGCGGGTGCTCCTTGTCGGCGCGCACGGCGCCGGCGATGGCGATCGCGGCGGAGACGCCGCAGACGGCGCCGCCGGCGCCCAGGGTGGCAGCGAGGCGGCGGTCGAGGCCGAGGCGGACGGCGACCGCGAAGATCACGAGGAAGGTGGCGACGGAGACGACCGAGGCCTGGAGGATCGCGACCGGGCCGGCCCAAAGGATGAGGGTGAACGGCAGGGTGGCGCCGAGCAGCACGATGCCGGTCTTGACGTAGAACTCGACGCGGAAGCCGGCGTCGAGCCAGCGCGGCAGGCGGCCGAGGTTGGAGATCGCGAGGCCGACGAGGAGGGCGATCAGCGGGGGCTCGAGGTTGTAGGTCTGGGCGCGGTCCCAGGCGCCGGCGGCGAAGATCGCGACGGAGAGCGCGTAGAGGAGCGCGAAGGAGGGCGCGAAGGCCTGGAGGCGGAAGCCGAGCACGCGGGCGGCGGCGCCGAACAGGAGGAGGAAGGTCGCGAACTGCGCGAGGTAGCGCGGCGCGGCGGTCCAGAGCTGGGCGCCGAGCTGGGCGGGGGTCGACCACTTGGCGGGGGCGACGGCGAGCCAGGCGATGGAGCTGCCGGACTCGTAGAGCACGGTTGCGGCCAGCACCAGGCCGAGGCCGAGCCAGACCGCCCACCAGTCCTCCTTGAGCCACAGCTCGCGCCAGCCCGGCCGGAGCGCGGTTCTGCTGATCTGGTCCACGTCGGTCGTCCTTTGTCCTCGATCCGGCCTGGGTTACGAGAAGATCGGACAAACAACAACATGCAAACGTGATTTCTAGGAGACCTGCCCTTCGGCAGCGTGGAAATCGGTGGGGCGGGTGGCTGTCGTTCCGAGGGCCGGCGGAACGCGTCGGGGCGGAGGCTATCCTCGCCCACGGGTCGCGGGCCTGCCCCGGATTGTTGCGCGGCGCGCGTCGGCGCGCTTGCCGCACCGTGCCGCACGGGCAAGCATGGCCGCGCGGGCTGCATCGCGCCGGGCCCTGCGCTGGACGGCGGTGCGGGCGAGCCCATCGAGAGCGACCGGGGAAGCGGCCAGCAAGGCCGCGCCCGCACGACACAGGGAAGGAATGACAGGATGCGTCTGTACCAGGCGATCAACCGCGTGCCGGGCGGGCTCATGGTGGTGCCGCTGTTCCTCGGCATGGCGCTCAACACGTTTGCGCCCACCCTGCTGAAGATCGGCGGGTTCACCGAGGCGCTGAGCGGCGCGGGCTACCCGACCTTCCTGGGCATGTACCTGTTCACGGTCGGCACCAAGATGACGCTGAACGCGGCGCCGCGCATGCTCAAGCGGGGGTTCGGCATCATGGCCGTCAAGATCGCGGTGGGCGTGGGGATCGCGCTTCTGGTGGCGCGGCTCGCGGGCGGCGACCTGCTTGGCTACAGCACGCTGGCGCTGATGGTGGCGCTGAGCGACACCAACGGCGGCATGTTCCTGGCGCTGACCAGCGTGATGGGCGACCCGGACGACGCGGGGACCTACGTGCCGCAGTCGATCGAGACCGGGCCGTTCGTGACCATGCTGTTCCTCGTCGGCGCGGGGCTGGCGGCGATCCCGTGGCTGACCATGGTGTCGGTGATCGCGCCGATCGTGGCGGGTGCCGTGCTCGGCAACCTCGACCGCGACCTGCGCGACTTCTTCGGGCGGCACGAGCCGATCATCATCCCGTTCATGGCGTTCACGCTGGGGCAGAACATCAACCTGCACGCCGTGGTCTCGGCGGGGCTGTCGGGCGTGCTGCTCGGCGTGTTCGTGGTCGCGGTGACCGGGACCGTGTGCATCCTCGCCGACCTCGCGCTGGGCGGCTCGGGCATCGCGGGGGCGGCGGCGTCGAGCACGGCCGGCAACGCGGCGGCGGTGCCCAAGGCGATCGCGATGGCGGACCCGACGTACGGCGGCATCGCGGCGGTGGCGACCGTGCAGGTGGCGGCGGCGGTGATCGTCTCGGCGGTGCTGACGCCGCTGCTCACGAGCTGGATGTACCGGCGGGTGAACCGGGCGCGGGCGCTGGCGGGGCTGCCGCTCGCGGGGATCGCGCAGAGCGGCGTCGAGCCGGGGGGCATGGTGCCGGGGATGGTGCCGGTCGGGCTGCCGGCGGGCGTCACCATGCCGGTGCAGGGGCCGGGGATGGCGCACTAGGGAGAGCAAGGCCAGGGGCTCTGCCCCCAGGCCTGAAAGCGGGGACCCCGCCAGGGGCGAGCCGCCCCTGGACCGGCCTCCTTTAGGATTGGTTTCCAAAGGCTTGCCTTTGGCGGAGTTTGAGGCAGAGCCTCAACCTTGCTTGCGTCGCCGGTCGTTCCGGCACCAAGGATGTGCCACCCCGGCAGGCGGGGGCAGGACAGGCGGGAGCGGGCGATGGATCTGGACGAGGCGGAGCGGCTGACGCGGCGGGCGGTGGCGGAGGCGGCGGGGTACGGGCGGCCGATCTGCGTCTCGGTGTGCGACGCGCAGGGGTTCCTGGTGGCGTTCGCGCGGATGGCGGGGGCGCCGGTGCGCTCGATCGCGCTGTCGCAGGCCAAGGCGTACACCGCGGCGCGGATCGGCGTCGGGACGGCGGCGTTCCACGAGCGGCTGCAGGGACAGGGCTACCCGGCGAGCTACTTCTGCGACCCCGGGCTGACCGGGCTGCCGGGCGGCGCTGTGCTGCGCGACGCGGGCGGCGGCGTCGCGGGGGGCGCGGGCATCAGCGGGCTGCTGCCGGCGGAGGACCAGGTGATCGCCGACCTGCTCGCGGGGCCGGCGTAGGGGCGAGCCCCTGGCCTGATGCGGGCAGCCTGTATTGACCTGTAGGTGAAGCAAGGCTGGGCTCTGCCCAGACCCGCCAGGGGCGAGCCGCCCCTGGACCGGCACTACTCAAGGATTGGATTCCAGAGGCTCGCCTTTGGCGGGGTCCAGGGGCAGAGCCCCTGGCCTTGCCTGTCTTGAAGGCACCGTCTGTCAGGAGGGACTGCGTGTCGGGGATCGCCGAGGCGAGGGCGCTGGCCGAGAGGGTGCAGGGCAGGCTGGACCGCCTGGGCCTGCCCGAAGAGGCGGCGGGGCGGGCGGCGGGGCTCGCGGACGACTTCCTGGCGAGGCTGCTGGACGGGCGGATGGCGCCGCCGCGCGGCAAGCGCCTGGCGCGGCTGGCCGAGGTGCTGTCGACCTCGGTGTCGTACCTGGTGGGGCTGGACCCGGACGCGGAGGTGCCGCCGGAGTTCCTGGAGGAGGACCAGGGCAGCCTGGGTCTGCTGGCAGGCGACGAGGAGGCGCTGCTGCGGGCCTACCGGCGGCTGGACGTGTCCTCGCGCGCGGCGCTGCTGCAGGTGGCGCGCAAGATGGCGCCGGAGGCGGAGGCGGCGGAGCGGGGGCCGCGGCAGGGGCGGGCGCAGGGCTGAGGCCCATGGCCCCGCCGGGGCCGGGCAACCGGGCTCGTGCGGTCGGCGGCGTTGGCTGGCACGGGCCATGTCTCGCGGTCCGGCCCGGGCGGAACGGTCGTGTCGGGGTCTGGGAGGCCGGGATCGATGCATCCGGCGTGCAGGGGCAGGCTCGGCTGACGAGCACTCCGCTAGAAGCGGCCTATCAGCCTTGAGGGGATCTCCCACAGATGGTCCCCGAATATGTGCAGGTCTATGTTGTAGGTGCTGGTTGCACAGTCCGTTTCCGATGACCGGACCTGGGATATGTACTCAGCCAGGGGTGTATCGGTCGGGTGGAGCGGCGTTTCGGTTATCCTTGGCAGGATGGCCACGTTGTTTATGAGGTCCTCGAAGCTGGTGTCATCGACCCGCTGGTGACCCCCGGCGTCCGCACGCGCCCATTGCATCGCCCTGGTTCTGGAGAGGCGACGCAGCCCCAGTTTCAGGTCGAAGTATCTCAGGTGGAAGAGGTAGATGTCCGCGAAGTTCAGCGGGGCGTTCGCGCTGTGGAAGCCGGCGGACCATTCTATCGGCAGGTCGGACGCGACCACCTTGCACATCGATGACGAGAACCTGACCCATCTTCTCTGCCAGCTGATCGGCTTGTGCAGGAGGATGTCGGGCTCGTCGCCAGGGTCGTGATGCACGTCCAGGCCGTAGGCAGACACCGCCGTCGTCGTCGTCGAACTCAGGTGTTCCAGCAGCGAACCGGCGTCGACAGGCACGAGAAGCTCGTCGACGTCCACGTGCACGTAGAGGTCGTACCACTCCAGGAGACTGCCACAGAACTTCGAGATGAATCTTGCCCGCTTGTCGTTGTCCTTCGGCGTTCGCGGGATCCGCACGACGTTGAACCCGGACAGGCCTTCCGTCGATCCGTCGTCCGAGCCGTGATCTATGATGTAGCAATGCTCCGGGCCGAACTCGGCGCCGTAGTAGGAACACCAGATGGGCAGGTATTCCGGCTCGTTGTAGACCATTGTCACGGCGGCGACGCGCTTCATCGGGACGACCTCCAACCTGGCTGGCTGCTGCTCTGCCTGGACATCAGTCAGGGTCGAACAGCCATTTCTCCAGCTCTGCCCTGATCAGCCTGTCGGAGATGCTGCGTTTTCTTCGGAAGACGGACAGGTTCTGCGACCTTGCGACTTCATCGGCGTAGTCGCCCACCACGTGGTACTTTCCCCGGCATGCATAGTCATGCACGGCGGTGAAGGTCGTCTGGGAGCCGTGCAGCAGGCACGACAGGGCGCAGGCGACGCGGAAGCGCCCGTCGACGAGACAGAGGTCCGCCCTCATGGGGGCCTGGTTGTGCCAGATGTCCTGGGAGTACGACGGCCACAGGTCGCAGGAGGCGGGATCCGTCGGGTAGCCCCACTCCCCGATGGGGCCGATGTCGGCGAACACCAGCTCCGGCTGGAGGGGGCCAGGCACACAGGCCGCCCTGACGGAGTCGAGCCAGGCGCGGGAGGAGTCGATCGACACGACGCACTCCGACACCAGGCCGCATGCAAGGTGGGTGCTGCCCCCTGCACCGAACTCGAGGTAGGACCTCGAGCAGCAGAGGAAGCTCTCGAGCAGCTCCCGTTCCGTGGAGAGCATGGCCAGGTTCATGAGCGTCCCGTTCGACTTTGTTCTGTCAGGGGGATCGACGGACACGTGGCCGGGCGAGGCGTGCCTGGCCCGGGGTCGGCCCGCTGCAAGCCAACTTCCTGGGGCGACCGCCCCGGACCAGGTTCCTGGGCCGAGGTCATGCCTTCGGGTCCCGAAGCGATGCCCTTCGAGCCCTGGAGCGCGTTCCTGCCGGTCGTCTTCCTGGCGCGTCGGGCCAGGCGGCATCACGGACCCTGACGCGCAGCACCGGGATCATGTCCGGCGCCGATGGACAATCGCGGACTCCGCACGCAATCCTTGCGCCTGCCCGGCCGGAGGGGATGCCATGTCGCAAGCCGCAGACGGCGCCGCCTTCCATTTCGAGCACGCCGGACGCTGCCCGATCTGCGAGCGCGACGTCACCTTCGTGGCCGACGGGCCGTATTTCCGCAACACGCTGCGGTGCAGCGGGTGCAGGTCGGTGCCGCGCAACCGGGCCCTCATGCAGGCGCTGTCCAGCCGCGTTCCCGGGTGGCGCGACCTGGCCATCCACGAGGGCTCGCCCGGGTGGGACTCGTTCAGCCGGCGCCTGATGGGCGAGTGCGCCCGCTACACCGCGTCGCAGTTCGACCAGGCCGTCCCGTTCGGCTCGACCGTCGAGACCACGGCGCTTCCGTGCCGGCACTACCGCAGCGAGACCCTGGAGGACCAGACCTTCGCCGACGAGTCGTTCGACCTCGTGATCACGCAGGACGTGTTCGAGCACGTCCATCGCCCCGACCTGGCGATCCGCGAGATCGCCAGGACGCTGAGGCCCGGGGGAGCGACGCTGATGACGGTGCCGATCACCCGGCGCGGCCAGACGTCGCGGCGGCGCGCGTCCCTGGAGGGCGGCGTCGTCACCCACCACCTGCCGCCCGAGTACCACGGCAACCCGATCGGCAGCGACGGCTCGCTGGTCACGGTGGACTGGGGCTACGACATCGTCGCGTATCTGCAGAGGCATTCCGGCCTGTGCTTCATGATGCTGGCGATCGACGACATCGACCTCGGGATACGCGCCGAGCTGAACGAGGTGCTGATCGGCTTCAAGGGTCCGGTGCCGGACCTCTCGCCCCGGGTCGCGCGGGCGTCCTAGGGCGGGCGGGGGCACGTTCGTCCTTCCGCTGCGCCACCCTCGGGGGGCGCGGCGCGGCGTCGGGGCGGGCGGGGCGAGTCGGCCGGCCGGCCGGCCGGGCACGACGCGCCG
>CAXSFE010000099.1:0-14045 GCA_964236585.1 uncultured Acetobacteraceae bacterium | reverse complement strand
ACCAGAAGAAGAAGCAAGAAGTTTCTCGCCGCCCCGGTGAAGAGGGAGATAGGCCCGGCGCCCTGCCCGGTCAACCACCTTTCTGCATCCCCGCATGAAATTCCCCGAACCACCCGACGAACCGCCCAACCCCCTCCTCCAGCGACACCCGCGGCACGTACCCCGTCAGCGCCTCGATCGCCGCCACCGACGCCCAGGTCTCGCGCACGTCCGCCGCCGGCCGCGCCTGCCACTCCACCACCGCCCGGCGCCCCAGCGCCGCCTCCAGCAGCCCGACCAGCCGCGACACCGCCTCGCGCCGGCTGTTGCCGATGTTGAGCAGCCGCACCACGCCCCCCTCCGGCGGCCGCTCCAGCACCCCCAGCACCCCCGCCACGATGTCGTCGATGTAGGTGAAGTCGCGCTGCAGCCGCCCTCCCTCGTAGAGCACCACCGGCCGCCCCTCCACGATCGCGCGGGCGAACAGGTACACCGCCATGTCCGGCCGCCCCCACGGCCCGTATACCGTGAAGAACCGCAGCCCCGTCTGCGCGATCCCGTAGAGATGCCCGTAGGCATGGCTGATCAGCTCGTCTGCCCGCTTCGTCGCCGCATACAGCGACGTCGGCGTGTCCGCCCGCGCGCCCTCCTCGAACGGCAGCCCCGCCTCCAGCCCGTACACCGACGACGAACTGGCAAACACGAAGTGCCGCAGCCCCGGCAGTCGCCGCACCGCCTCCAGCAGCACGACATGCCCCATCACGTTCGACGTCACATACGCATACGGGTCGACCAGCGAGTGCCTGACCCCCGCCTGCGCCGCCAGGTGCACCACCCGGTCCACGCCGGGCTCGGACACCACCAGCGCCGCCATCGCCCCCCGGTCCGCCACGTCCGCCTCCACGAACCGGAACGCGCCCCCCAGCAGCCCCAGACGCGCCCGCTTCAGCCCCACGTCGTAGTAGTCGTTGAGGTTGTCCACGCCCACGACCCGCTCGCCCCGGTCCAGCAGCGCGCGCGCCACCGCCGCCCCGATGAACCCCGCCACCCCCGTCACCAGAACCGTCACGCCACCCCCCGGACGGCCGCGAACGACGTCACCGCGCCGCCCACCCGCCGTCGATCGACAGCGGCGCCCCGGTGATCGTGTCCGCCGCCTCCGAGCACAGGAACACCGCCATCGCCCCGATCTGCTCCGGCGTGGTGAAGCGCGACATCGGCTGCTTCTCCCCCAGCAGGTCCCGCTCCACCGCCTCCACCGAACGCCCCTCCTCCGCCGCCCGCGCCTCGATCTGGCGCTCCACCAGCGGCGTCCTCACCCACCCCGGGCAGATCGCGTTCACTGTGACGCCCGCGTCCGCCAGCTCGATCGCCGCCGCCTTGGTCAGCCCCAGCACCCCGTGCTTGGCCGCCACGTAAGCGCTCTTGTTCGCACTCCCCACCAGCCCGTGCGCCGAGGCGATGTTGATGATCCGCCCCCACCCCCGCGCCCGCATCCCCGGGATCGCCGCCCGCATCGCGTGGAACGCCGAGGACAGGTTGATCGCGATCACCGCGTCCCAGCGCTCGGGGGCGAAATCCTCCACCGCCGCCACGTGCTGGATGCCCGCGTTGTTCACCAGCACGTCCACCGCCCCGAACGCCCGCTCCGCCGCCAGCACCATCGCCGCGATCTCCGCGGGCCTGGTCATGTCCGCGCCGTGGTGCAGCACCCGCACCCCGTGCTCGCGCTCGATCCCGTCGCGCAGCCCCTCGACCAGCGCCGCATCGCCGAACCCGTTGAGCATCACCGACGCCCCCTGCCCGGCCAGGGCGCGCGCGATGCCCAGCCCGATGCCGCTCGTCGAGCCGGTCACCAGCGCCACCCGTCCCGCCAAGCTCATCGCACGCCTCCCCGGTTGTCGGCCGGAGCTTAGCCGCAAGGGCGGAGAAGGAAGCAAGGTTGAGGCTCTGCCTCAAACTCCGCCAGGGGGAGCCCCCCTGGACCGGCCTCCCTTAAGTCATGCCGGTCCAGGGGCGGCTCGCCCCTGGCGGGTCTGGGCAGCGCCCAGCCTTGCTTCCTGCACACCAGCACCCCGCCGCGAGCCATCGCCCGCGCCGCCGCCATGCCCCATATGACGCACACGAAGACGCAGGCCCTGCCGTGCCCGCCCGCCCGGGGCGCGCCGCCACGGCCCGCCCGCAGCCCCACGGACCCGCCGCCCATGAACGCCATGCCGCCCCCCGCCCCGATCGACGCCCCCCACGGCCTGCAGCCGGCCTCGCACGCCGGCAAGATCGCGCTCGTCCTGCAGGGCGGCGGCGCGCTCGGCGCCTACCAGGCCGGCGTCTACCAGGCGCTCCACGAGGCCGGCCTCGACCCCGGGTGGATCGCCGGCGTCTCCATCGGCGGCATCAACGCCGCCATCATCGCCGGCAACCCCCGCGAGCGCCGCCTCGAACGCCTGCGCCAGTTCTGGGAAACCGTGACCTCGCCCGCCGTCGCCGGCCTCGCCCCGGACGGCGACTTCGCGCGCCGCCTCTACAACACCTGGTCCTCCATGGTGACCACCGCCTTCGGCCAGAGCGGCTTCTTCACCCCCCACCTGCCCGGCCCCTGGTTCGCCGGCCGCGGGGCGGCCGGCGCCACCAGCTTCTACGACAGCGCGCCGCTCCGTCAGACCCTCTCCGAGGTCGTCGACTTCGACCTGCTCAACTCCGGCGCCATCCGCTTCGCCGTCGGCGCGGTCAACGTCGCCACCGGCAACTTCGCCTACTTCGACAGCGCCGACACCCGCATCGAGCCCGTCCACATCGAGGCCAGCGGCGCGCTGCCCCCGGCCTTGCCCATGCAGCGCATCGGCGACGACTGGTTCTGGGACGGCGGCCTGGTCTCCAACACCCCCCTGCAGCACCTGCTCGACCACGCCGGCGGCGAGAGCATGCTCGTCTTCCAGGTCGACCTGTTCAGCGCGCGCGGCGCGATCCCGCGCGACATCGACGAGGTCCTCGCCCGCCAGAAGGACATCATGTACTCGAGCCGCACCCGCCTCGTGACCGAGTACTACCGCGAACAGCACGCCCGGAAGGTCCAGCTCCGCCGCCTGCTCGCCCGCCTCCCCGCCGACCAGCTCACCCCCGAGGAGCGCGACCTGCGCGCCGAGCTGGAGCACCTGCCCAGCTTCACCATCCTGCACCTCATCTACCAGGGCGCCGCCCATGAGGGGCAGATGAAGGACTTCGACTTCAGCGCCGCCTCCATGCGCGACCACTGGGACGCCGGCCACCGCGACACCCGCCGCACCCTGGACCAGGGCGAGTGGCTCCGCGTCCCCGGCGGCGACCAGGGCATCGTCGTCCACGACATCCACCGGCCGAAGGCCTGAGGACAGCAAGGCCAGGGCTCTGCCCTGGACCCGCCAGGGCGAGCCGCCCTGGACTGGCCTTCCCTGAGTCATGCCGGTCCAGGGGCGGCTCGCCCCTGGCGGGTCTGGGCAGCGCCCGGCCTTGCTTGCTTCCCCGACGCAACGCCCCCGCCGCCCCCGCGTTCGTCCCCCCGGAACCCGCACAGGAGCCATCCCATGGCCGACAAGAACCCCGCCCAGCTCAAGTCGCAGAGCACCGAGGGCACCCACATGCACGAGACCCGCAACGCCACGACGTCCAACGCCAAGACCGTCTCGATCGAGTCCCTGAACGCCCGCCTGGCCGACGGCATCGACCTCGCGATGACCACGAAGCAGGCGCACTGGAACCTCAAGGGCCCGCAGTTCATCGGCATCCACCTCATGCTGGACGGCTTCCGCACTGACCAGGACGAGTGGAACGACATGATGGCCGAGCGCATCATCCAGCTCGGCGGCACCGCCCGCGGCACCGCCACGGAGGTCGCCGCCCACTCCAAGCTGGCCCCCTACCCGGTCGACACCTACGCCGTCGCCGACCACCTCGCCGCCCTGATCGACCGCTACGCCGCCTTCGCCAACGCGGTGCGCGAGAACATCGACGACACCGACGAGGCGGGCGACGCCGGCACCGCCGACCTGCTCACCGAGGTCTCGCGCGGCATTGACAAGCAGCTCTGGTTCCTCGAGGCCCACGTGCAGGAGCCCACCGGCAAGATGCGCGACGGCGATGGCAAGGGCACCCGCGCCTAAGGAAGCGCAGCCAAGGCCTTCTTTTTCTGAAGAAAAAGAAGCAAAGAGACTTTGCCCAGAAGGCACCCGTGCCGCCCGTCTGGCACGGACCTCATGGGCAAAGTTCTTTGGTTCTTTCTTTCAAGAAAGAACTGCTTCCTTCCTGAAGCCCGCCAAAAACGGCGGCATGACCCTCGCGCCATGCCGCCCGCCTTGTCCCGACTCCCCGCCGCGACTACGTTGGCGTGGAATAGGGAACGCACCATGAACGACTTGTTCACCCCACCCGACGCCAGCCGCGACAGCTACACCGCCAAGGACATCGAGGTCCTCGAGGGCC
This sequence comes from uncultured Acetobacteraceae bacterium, assembly GCA_964236585.1. Classification (GTDB taxonomy): domain Bacteria; phylum Pseudomonadota; class Alphaproteobacteria; order Acetobacterales; family Acetobacteraceae; genus CAXSEF01. Next base: position 9,611 of record CAXSFE010000099.1, on the reverse strand, counting down.
TGGAGCCCGTACGCCGCCGCCCCGGCATGTACATCGGCGGCACCGACGAGAACGCGCTGCACCACCTCGCCTCCGAGATCCTCGACAACGCCATGGACGAGGCCGTCGCCGGCCACGCCAGCCTGATCGAGGTGACGCTGTCCACCGGCAACACCCTGATCGTGCGCGACAACGGCCGCGGCATCCCTGTCGACCCTCACCCGAAATACAGGAAACTGAGTGCCTTGGAGGTCATCCTGACCACGCTGCACTCAGGCGGAAAGTTCTCCGGCAAGTCGTACGAAACCTCCGGCGGCCTGCACGGCGTCGGCTCCTCCGTGGTCAACGCCCTGTCCGACGCCATGGAGGTCGAGGTCGCCCGCGACCGCATCCTCTGGCGCCAGGCCTACAGCCGCGGCAAGCCCACCACGAAGCTGCAGAACGCCGGCCCGGTCCAGAATCGCCGCGGCACCCAGATCCGCTTCCACCCCGACCCCGACATCTTCGCGGCCCTGCAGTTCGCCCCCGCCCGCCTCTACCGCCTGTGCCGTTCCAAGGCCTACCTGTTCCGCGGCGTGCGCATCCGCTGGTCCTGCGACCCCGCGCTGCCCCGCCCCGCCGACATCCCCGCCGAGGCCGAGCTGCACTTCCCCGGCGGCCTGCGCGACAGCCTCGACGCAGACATCGCCGACGCCCCCCGCGCCGTCCCCGACCTCTGGGCCGGCGAGGCCGCGCTCCCCCCGGGCCCGAAGGGCGCCGCCACCGGCCGCGTCGAGTGGGCGCTCGCCTGGATGGAGTCCGGCGAGGCCTTCCTGCACTCCTACTGCAACACCGTCCCCACCCCCCAGGGCGGCACCCACGAGGCCGGCCTGCGCGCCGCCCTCCTGCGCGGCCTGCGCGCCTGGGGCGAGCAGCGCAACAACAAGCGCGCGCTTCAGGTCACCAACGACGACCTCGCCGGCGTGCTCGCCGCCAAGCTCTCCGCCTTCGTCCGCGACCCCCAGTTCCAGGGCCAGACCAAGGAGAAGCTGACCAGCCCCGAGGCCGCCCGCCTGGTCGAGACCGCGCTGCGCGACCGCTTCGACCACTGGCTCGCGGCCCACCCCGCCCAGTCCGACGCCCTCCTCGCCTTCGTGGTTGAGCGCGCCGAGGACCGCCTGCGCCGCAAGGAGGCCAAGGACACCCCCCGCAAGTCCGCCACCCGCCGCCTCCGCCTCCCCGGCAAGCTCGCCGACTGCACCAAGGAGAACGCCGCCGACACCGAGATCTTCCTCGTCGAGGGCGACAGCGCCGGCGGCTCCGCCAAGCAGGCCCGCGACCGCGCCACCCAGGCCGTCCTCCCGCTCCGCGGCAAGATCCTCAACGTCGCCAGCGCGTCCACGGAAAAGCTCCGCCAGAACCAGGAGCTGAAGGACCTGGTCGAGGCCCTCGGCTGCGGCGTCGGCGACCGCTTCGACGCCACCCGCCTGCGCTACGGCCGCGTCATCATCATGACCGACGCCGACGTCGACGGCGCCCACATCGCCTCCCTGCTGATGACCTTCTTCTACCGCGAGCTGCCCGAGCTGATCCGCGCCGGCCACATCTACCTCGCCCAGCCCCCCCTGTTCCGCCTGACCCACGGGGCGAAATCCGTCTACGCGATGAACGACGCCGACCGCGCCCACAAGATGAAGTCCGCCTTCAAGCCCAACGCCAAGGTAGAAACCAGCAGGTTCAAGGGCCTGGGCGAGATGCCTCCCAGCGCGCTCAAGGAAACCACCATGGACCCGAAGCGCCGCACCCTGCTCAAGGTCATGGCCATCCCCGACGACCGCCTGCGCACCGACGAGGTCGTGGAGAGCCTGATGGGCCGCCGCCCCGAGCTGCGCTTCCAGTTCATCCAGGAGCGCGCCCGCACCGTCGAGGAACTCGACGTGTGAGCGACGAAGACAAGCAAGGCCAGAGGCTCTGCCTCTGGACTCCGCCAAGGGAAGCCCCTTGGATGGCCTTACTTAAGTCAAGGGATCAAAGGGTCCTCGGACCCTTTGCGGGTCTGGGCAGAGCCCAGCCTTCCTTCCCATGACCCTCGATCCCCTCGCCGACCAGGCCTTCGCCCCCGTCCTCGCCGCCCTGGACTCCGCCCGCATCCCCGGCGCCTCCCTCGGCCTCGTCCGCGCCGACGGCACCCGCGCCACCCGCCACGCCGGCCGCGCCAGCCTGGACTCGCCGGACCCCGTCCGCCCCGACACCCTGTTCGACCTCGCCAGCCTGACCAAGGTCCTCCACACCACCCCCGCCATCCTGCGCCTCGCCGAGCGCGGCCTCGTCGACCTCGACGACCCCCTCTCAGCCCACCTCCCCGACCTGCGCCAGGTCCAGCCCGACCACTTCGTCCGCGCCACCACCCTGCGCGACTGCCTCGCCCACCGCACCGCGCTCCCCGCCCACGAGCCGCTCTACACCTGGGCCGCCGCCCCGCCGACCCTGCGCGCCCTCATCCTCCAGCGCGACTGGCCCGCCGGCCCCCCGGTGTACTCCGACATCAACTTCATCCTCCTCGGCCTGCTCGCCGACCGCCTCGGCGCTTTCGCCCCCCCTTTTGGCTTCGCCGCCTCCCCCGGCCCCGAGCGCGCCGCCGCCACCGAGCACTGCCCCTGGCGCGGCCGCACCCTGCGCGGCGAGGTCCACGACGAGAACGCCTCTGCTTTGGGCGGCCTCGCCGGCCACGCCGGCCTGTTCGGCACCGCCGACGCCGTCCTCGAAGCCGCGCTGGCCATCCTCCAGGGCACCTGGCTCTCCCCCGCCTCCCTCGACCTCATGGCCCGCCCGCAGCGCGCCCTGCCCACGCCCCGCGGCCTCGGCTGGGAGCTCCCCCACGACGGCTGGTCCGGCGGTGCCCTCTGCTCCCCCGGCACCATCGGCCACCTCGGCTTCACCGGCACCGGCCTGTGGATCGACCGCCCGCGCGGCCTGGCCTGGACGCTGCTCACCAACCGCGTCCACCCGTCGCGCCACCGCGACACCGGCATCGCCAGCCTGCGCCGCAGCGTCTCGAACATCGTCTCGGCGGGGGCTTAGAAAGAAAGGCCAGGGCTCCGCCCTGGACCCGCCAAAGGCGGAGCCTTTGGAAACCTCGACTCAAGCCCTGCGACACCGGCCCCGGCAGGGTGCCCCCAGGGAGGCCGGTCCAGGGCGGCTCGCCCTGGCGGGGTCCAGGGGCAGAGCCCCTGGCCTTCCTTGCCTCAATACCCCAGCGCCATCCCGTCCTTCCTCGGCTCCGACCCCCCGACGAGCACCCCCCGCGCCCGGTCGATCCAGATCGCCTGCGCCCCTCCGTGCGGCACCGCCAGCCGCTCCGGCGCGTGCCCCATCTCCGCAAGCTGCGCCACCACCGCCTCCGGCACCCCGCGCTCGACCTCGACCTTGCCCGCGAACGGGAACACCCGCGGCAGGTCGATCGCCTGCTGCACGTCGAGCCCGTGCTCCAGCATGTTGCTCAGCAGCAGCGTCTGCCCCATCGGCTGGAAGTGCCCGCCCATCACCCCGAACGGCATCACCGCCTCGCCCCCCTGCGTCAGCATGGCCGGCAGGATGGTGTGCATCGGCCGCTTGCCCGGCGCGATGCAGTTCGGATGCCCCTCCTCCAGCCGGAACCCGAACCCCCGGTTGTGCAGCATGACCCCCGACTCCTCGGCCAGGATGCCGCTGCCGAAGCTCATGAACAGCGAGTTGATGAAGCTGCACGCGTTCCCGTCTCGGTCGACCACGCTCAGATACACCGTGTCGCGGTGCGCCGGCAGCAGCGCCTCCCCCGCCCGCGGCAGCACCGGCATCGCCCGCCGGTCGTCGATCAGCCCCGCCAGCTGCGCCAGGTACCCGCGGTCCAGCAGCCGCGCCACCGGCACCTCCACCTGCGACGGGTCCGCCACGAACGCGTCGCGGTCCCGGAACGCCAGCCGCGCCGCCTCGACGTGCCGGTGCAGCCGCACCGCCCCGAGCGGCCCGCCCGGCGCCGGCCCGCGCGCCTCCCCCACGGCCTCCAGGATGCCCAGGATCATCAGCGCCACCAGCCCGGACCCGTTCGGCGGGCACTCCCACACCGTGTGCCCCTGCCATCCCGCCGAGATCGGCTCGACGAACACCGCCGCCCCGAGCCCCTCCGCGAAATCCGCCTCGGTGTGCAGCCCGCCCCGCGCCCGCAGCGTCGCGACCAGATCCGCCGCCACCTCCCCCTCGTAGAACCCCGCCGCCCCCTTCTCTGCGATCCGCCGCAGCGTCCGCCCCAGCGCCGGCTGCCGGAACACGTCCCCCGCCGCCGGCGCCGCGCCCCCCGGCAGGAACGCGCCCGTCCCCTGCGCCCGCAGCTTGCCGACCTCGCCCGCCCAGTCCGCACTCACCCGCGGCGTCACCGCGAACCCGTCCTCCGCGTACCCGATCGCCGGCCGCAGCAGCTCCCCCAGCCCCCGCGTCCCGTGCGCCTCCAGCAGCGCCTGCCACGCCCCCACCGCCCCCGGCACCGTCACCGTGTGCGGCGACATCAGCTCCGGCACGGCGTACCCCACCGCCCGCAGCCCCTCCAGGCTCGCCCCCGCCGGCGCCCGCCCCGACCCGTTGAGCGCCACCACCGCGCCCCCCGCCGGCTTGTACAGGCAGAAGCAGTCCCCCCCGATCCCCGTCGACTGCGGCTCGACCACCGCCAGCACCGCCGCCGCCGCCACCGCCGCGTCCACCGCGTTGCCCCCGCCGCGCAACACGTCCACCGCCGCCAGGCTCGCCGCCGGCATCGACGTCGCCGCCATGCCGTGCGTCGCATACACCGGGCTGCGTCCGGGATGGTGGAAGTCGCGCATCCTGTGCGCTGTCCTGGTCTCGCCCATAGACTGCTCTCCTCGGTGCCGGCCTGCAGGCCCGCCGCGCGCACCCCGGGCGCAGCGAAGCAAGGTTGAGGCTCTGCCTCAAACTCCGCCAAAGGCAAGCCTTTGGAAACCGCTCCTCAAGGACAGGGCTGCAAGGCTGCCGGCCACGCAGCAACCCGATCGCCGCCCGCCGCGCATCGCCCCGCGGCCTTGGCAACCCGCCCGGGATTTGCTTGTTCGCCCACGGGGCGCCCCGCCCCGCCGCCCGCCGAAGGACGCCCCGATGGCCCAGACCTACGCCACCGTGACCTGGGACCAGCTGCACCGCGACGCGCGCAGCCTGGCCACCACGCTGATGACTCTGCCGCCGTTCCGCGGCATCGTCGCGATCGCCCGCGGCGGCCTGATCCCCGCCGCCATCATCGCCCGCGAGCTGGACTGCCGCCTGATCGAGAGCGTCGCCGTGCTCAGCTACGACGACGAGTCCCTCGGCACCCCCACCCTCCTCAAGCCCCCCGCCGCCGCCGGCACCGGCGAGGGCTTCCTGATCGTCGACGACCTGGTCGACACCGGCAGCACCGCCCGCCTGGTCCGCGACCTCCTGCCGCACGCCCACTTCGCCTGCCTCTACGTCAAGCCCGCCGGCCGCCCCCTCGCCGACACCTGGGTCGCCGAGGTGCCGCAGGACACCTGGATCCTGTTCCCGTGGGACACCGCGCCGCTGTTCGTGGCGCCGCTGGCCCGCAAGCCGTAAGGCAAGGCCAGGGGCCCTGCCCCTGGACCCCGCCAGGGCGAGCCGCCCTGGACCGGCCTCCCTGGCGGCACCCCACCGCGGTCCGTGCCGCAGGCCCAGGTCGAGGTTTCCAAAGGCTCCGCCTTTGGCGGGGTCCAGGGGCAGAGCCCCTGGCCTTCCTTATCCCTAAAGCTGCCTCACCCTTAACCGATGGAACGAGATCGCCAGGTGCCGTTCATCCGGGCTCACCCCCAGGTCGCGCGGCGAGGTGGTGATCGGGTGGCGGAAGTGGAACTCCAGCCGCCCGTCGCGCACGCACTCGCGCGGCAGCTCCACGTTGTACGTCCCCGCCCCTGCCACCACGATCGGCGCGAGGTCGACGCCCCCCACGCTGACCTGGAGCGGCCGCGACACCAGGTGCGGCGGCGCCAGCGACGTCGACAGCACCAGCTCCAGCAGCAGCGAACCCGTCGGCTCCGGCATCGGCAGCACCAGCCGGCTTTCCGCCCCCAGCGTCCAGGTCCCTTCCAGCTCCGGGTCTGCCCAGCCGTCCTCGCGCCGCGTCGCCGTGTTCGGCCCGATGCGGAACTCGAAGTCCACCGCGGCGTGGGTCAGCCGCCGCGGCAGCACCATGCCGCACACCGTCACCAGCCCGCGCGGCGCGATCTCGGCCTCCGGCAGCATGATCCGCTCCAGCCCGCCCAGGATGTCGCGCCGGCGCAGGAAGAACGGCGCGTCGCGGTCCACCCCCTCGCCGTCCCACAGCGGCGTGCCCAGCACGTCCGAGTACAGCCCGCTCCTCGCCTGCAGCAGCGCGTGGAAGAACACGTCGCGCCAGTTCGCCGGCGCGACACTCATCGCCCTCACCCCGTCCGGCGAGTAGATCAGCCCCGTCAGCCCCGAGCCGAGCACGCCGAACACCGCCTCCGCCTCGCGGAACGCGGCGACCTGCTCGACGAACGAGACGTGCCCCATCTCGACCAGGCCGAACCCCGCCTCCTCCAGCATCCCGATTGTCTCGTCGGCGTTGAACACGTTGCGCGTGCGCACGTCGCGCCGCAGCAGCCCGAGCCGCCGGCCCGCGCGCGACGCCGGCACGCCCTGCACCCGCGAGCGCATCGCGTCCAGCGCCGCCGGGTGCATCGCCACGTGCGACCACACCGGCGTCATCGCGAACAGCTGGGAGAACCGGTGGTTGAAGCGGTGGTCGAGCGGCAGGATGCGGTCGCCCCCGATCCCGTACGCCGCCAGAGACTCCAGCACCGCCGTCGAGAAGGAGCGCTCATCCGTCCGGCGGATGATGTCCACCGGGATCGCGTAGCGGAACCGCCCGGGGTGCGCCTGCTCGGCCATCACCACCTTGGGCAGCAGCTCGCCGAGCCAGTGCCCCCACACCGACACCGCCCCCCAGCGCGCGATCAGCAGCACCGGGTCGTCGATCTGCACCAGCCCCAGCGGCGCCGCCAGCAGCTTGCCCAGCACCTCGGGGCTGTCGTGCATCCCCGGCCAGATCTGGTCCTCGATCAGCACGTTGTCGGTCAGCACGAGATAGGAGTGGTTGCCGATCACCGTGGTGCCCGGCGAGAGCGCCACCAGCCCGATCGGGTCGAGCTGCGCCTGGCGCGCGTGGTACAGCCCCTGCAGCCGCACGCGGGTCACGCCGCCGTCGTCGATCTCGCCGGCATTGGTGTGGACGCACACGGTCGGCAGGTCGACCAGCCGGGACGGGGCGAGCTCCTCCACCTTGGGCGCGAAACGCAGCAGGCTGAGCCGGTCAGGCAGGGACGACATCGACGGCTTCCAGGAAAACGCGTTGCTCGATCGGCACAGCCCCGGGCGGACCCGGGCATCAGGCACGTCTTGGAGCGGACATGCGACGGGCGCGAACGCCGCGCAGGCCGCCCCGAATCGAGGCTTCCCGGCTGCCGGCTGGGCCGCAGCCACCCATCCTATTCCCCATCCGCGCCCCTATGCCACAGCCCACATGGCCCGCCCGCGGGGTCGCGGCACCACTCTGCCCGCCCGCACGTTGACACCCGATGAACGAGAACCACGGGATACCGCCCGACCCCGCCTGGCAGCCCGGCGACACCCTGCGCTGCACCGCCGACTTCGCACCCCTCACCAAGGGCCAGCCCTGCCGCCTCCTGGCACTGGACGGCGCCACCGCCACCGTGGAAGCCGACGGCCGCTCCTTCCGCTGCCCCGCCGCCCGGCTCCGCCTGTCGATCCCGGCACACCCCGCGCCCGGCCGCTACCGCCACCACGGCGGCGGCCTCTACACCCTGCTTTGCGTCGCCCGGCACAGCGAGACCGAGGAATGGCTCGTGGCCTACACCTCGGAGCAGACCGGCGACCACTGGGTCCGCCCGCTCGCGATGTGGGGCGAGCTCGTCGACGGGCGGCCAAGATTCCAGGAAGAAAGCCTGGGCTCCGCCCAGACCCGCAAAGGGTCCGAGGACCCTTTGATCCCATGACTTAAGGGAAGCCATCCAAGGGGCTTCCCTTGGCGGGGTCCAGGGGCAGAGCCCCTGGCCTTACTGCGCCAGCCTGCGCTTCAGCGCCTCGTTCACCAGCGCCGGGTTCCCCTTCCCCGCCATCGCCTTCATCACCTGCCCGACGAAGAACCCGAACAGCTTGTCCTTCCCCCCCAGGTACTCCCGCAGCTTGTCCGGGTTGCCCGCCAGCACCCCCTCCACCGCCGCGTCGATCGCCCCCGTGTCGACGACCTGCCGCAGCCCCTTCGCCTCGACGATCGCCCCCGGCGCCTTCCCGGTCTCGACCATCGCCTCGAACACCTCCTTGGCGATCCTCCCGTTGATCGTCCCGTCCGCCATCAAATCCAGCAGCGCCCCCAGCGACTCCGCACTCACCGGCGAGTCCGCAACCCCCCGCCCCGTCCGGTTCAGCGCCGCGAACAGCTCCCCGATCACCCAGTTCGCCGCCAGCCGCGCATCGCGCCCCCGCGCCACCGCCTCGAAGAACTCCGCCGACGCCTTCTCCAGCACCAGCACCCCCGCATCGTAGCGCGGCAGCCCGTACTCGCCGACGAACCGCGCCTGCATGGCATCCGGCAGCTCCGGAAGTTCCGCCCGCAGCCCGTCCACCCACGCCTGCTCCAGCACCAGCGGCAGCAGGTCCGGGTCCGGGAAGTACCGGTAGTCGTGCGCGTCCTCCTTGGACCGCATCGACCGCGTCTCCCCCCGCGCCACGTCGAACAGCCGCGTCTCCTGCGCGACCTCCCCGCCCGACTCCCACACGCCCACCTGCCGCTTCGCCTCCGCCTCGATCGCCAGCATCACGAACCGGATCGAGTTGACGTTCTTCACCTCGCAGCGCGTCCGGAACGGCTCCCCCGCCTTCCGCACCGACACGTTGACGTCGGCCCGCATCGACCCCTCGTCCATGTTCCCGTCGCACGTCCCGAGATACCGCAGGATCGAGCGCAGCTTGCGCAGATACGCCCCCGCCTCCTCGGGCGAACGAATATCCGGCTCGCTGACGATCTCCATCAACGCGACTCCCGCCCGGTTCAGGTCGATGAACGAGCGCTTCGGATCCTGGTCGTGCAGCGACTTGCCCGCGTCCTGCTCCAGGTGCAGCCGCGTCACCCCGATCGACTTGCGAGCACCCCCCTCCAGCTCGACCTCGACCACCCCCGCCCCCACGATCGGGTGGGCGAACTGGCTGATCTGGTACCCCGCCGGCAGGTCCGCATAGAAGTAGTTCTTCCGGTCGAACCGGCTCACCAGGTTGACCTGCGCCTCCAGCCCCAGCCCCGTCCGCACCGCCTGCGCCACGCACTCCGCGTTGATCACCGGCAGCATCCCCGGGAACCCCGCGTCCACGAAACTGACCTGCGTGTTCGCCGCCGCCCCGTACTCTGCCGACGCCCCGGAGAACAGCTTCGCCTTGCTGGTGACCTGCGCGTGCACCTCCAGCCCGACCACGATCTCCCACGCACCCGTGGCACCCACGACCTCATAGCTCACGGCAACCACCCCGAAAGAAAGCAAGCCTGGGCTCTGCCCAGACCCGCCAGGGGCGAGCCGCCCCTGGAC
>CAXSFE010000098.1:0-14060 GCA_964236585.1 uncultured Acetobacteraceae bacterium | reverse complement strand
CCTTGGAACGCGTCCCTTAAGTGAGGCCGGTCCAGGGCGGCTCGCCCTGGCGGGGTCCAGGGGCAGAGCCCCTGGCCTTCCTCAGCCGGGCTGCATGAACACGCTGTAGACGACCTGCCAGTAGGGGCCGACGAACAGGATGGCGAGCGCGGCCACGGTGGTCCACACGCCCACCGAGCCGAGCGCCAGCAGCCAGTGCAGCCGGTTGCGGCGCCAGGCCACGAACGAGCCGCCGGTCAGCCAGCCCCACAGCACGAACACGACGACGAACAGCCACAGGTACATCGCTCAGTAGGCCCCCTTGGTGGTGAGCTGCACGTAGACGCGCTCGGCGAAGTTGGTCATCGCCCAGTGCCGGCTGCCCTCGTCGAGCGTGGTGTCGGCGTTGGCGATCGGGCAGTAGGCGATGGTCAGGCCGTTGACGATGTCGGCCTGCTCCAGGTTCGGCGCGGCCTTCTTCACCCGCTCGATGATCTGGTTGGTGGTCTGCAGCATCGTGGGCAGCGTCATCTGCTGCAGGAGCTCGTCCACGCCGGTGCTCTTGTCGTCGATGATGCGCTTGAGGTCGCCCTGGTCGAGCACCGGGCAGCCGTCGGGGCGGGCGCCGTTCTCCAGCGTGCTGGTGTCCGCGCGCAGGAACTTGGCGAGGAACGGCGTGGCGTTGGCGGGCGCCTGGTTGCTCCAGGCCTGGCGGACGTAGTTGGCGGCGTCGGAGACGTCCTGGTTGCTCATGCCGGCGCCGACGCCGGGCATGACCGCGAACGGGCCGCGCGCCTCCATGCCGCCGAGGATCACGCGGACGACGTCCTGCGGCCCGAAGGCGCGGACCATGCCGTTGCCGTCGAGCGAGGGGATCTTGTTGCTGATGCCCTTGCCGTCGACCTGGTGGCAGGAGGCGCAGTTGTTGAGGTAGGCGGTGCGGCCGGCGATCATCTGCCGCGAGTCCGGGCGGGCCTGGCGGGCCTCGTAGCTCGGCTCGGGCGGCAGGACGTGCAGGTAGGCGACGATCGCCTTCAACTCGCCCTCGTCGAGCTTCTTGGTGCTGTAGTCGATCACCTCCTGCATCGGGCCGGCGACCGGGCCCATCTTCTCGGAGTGGCCGTCGTGCAGCCAGCGGACGACCTCGTCGTCGCTGTAGGGGCCGAGGCCGCTGGTCTTGTCGAAGTGCAGGTTGGGGGCGTACCAGCGGGTGATCGGGCCGCCCTTCAGCTCGATGGCGGCCTTGGTGTTGCCGAGGAAGTTGCGGTTGTTGTGGCACTCGCCGCAGTGCTCGAGGCCGTTGACGATGTAGGCGCCGTGGTTCTGCTCGTCGGTGAGCTTGGGGTCGGGCTTGAACACCTCGCCGGGGACGAAGGCTGCGTCCCACAGGGCGATGGCGGGCCGCAGGTTGAACGGGAACCAGATCTTGTTGGGGCGACGCGGCGCGTGCACGGGATCCAGCGAGAACAGGTAGGCCTTGATGGCCAGGACGTCGTCGTCCTTGACGGTGGCGTACCAGGGGTAGGGCATCGCCGGGTAGATGTGCATGCCCTCGGGGTTCACGCCGTGGTGCATGAGCTTGAGGAAGTCGGCGTCGGTGTAGCGGCCGATGCCGGTCTCGGTGTCGGGCGTGATGTTGGGCGTGGAGATGTCGCCGAACGGCATGCCCATGTACTGGCCGCCGGCGAAGTGCTTGCCGCCGTTGGCGCTGTGGCAGCCGATGCAGTCGCCCATGGTGGTGAGGTGCTCGCCGCGCGCGATCAGCTCGGCGGAGGCCTGCGGGGTGTCGGGGCGCTTGCCCGCGGTCTGCTCGGGCACCGTGAGGTCGGCGCGTCCGGGGGCGACGCCGAGGATGACCATGCCGAGGGTCGCGAGACCCGCGACGGTGCCGAGCAGCCTGCGCTTCATGGTCTGGCCTCCGCCTCCGGCCGCGCGGCGACGCCGCCGGCGAAGGCTTGCTGGGTGTTTGCCGCGGGCTGGGGCTCGAGCGACATGCGCGGGCCGGAGGCGGCGGCGATCTGGGCCGCGATGTTGCGGCGCGCGCCGTCGTCCAGGCCGGGCGCCGCCGTGCCGGCCGTCGCGTCGGCGGCGTCGGGCTCCTGGCCGAGCGAGGCGGGGCCGAACGAGGCGGGATCGAGCGAGGCCTCGTCGAACGGGGGCGCGCCCTGCGATGCCGGGCCGAGCGAGGCGTTGCGCTCGGGGGCCGGGCCCTTCAGCTCGGGGTAGGACTGGACCTCGCTGGCGCCGTAGAAGGGCTTGTAGGCGCCCTGGTGACAGGTGGCGCAGTTGATCTTGGCCACGTCGCCGGACGGCCCGAGGCGGCCCGCGGGGAAGGTGCCGGTCAGGGGCACCATGTAGTTGTTGTTGAGGTCACGCACCATCCGTATCCCATGCCAGGCGGTGACGCGGTTCGGCGTGCTCTGGCTCCAGTCGCCGAAAGCGCGCGTGTTGTGGCAGAAGTTGCAGCTGACGCCGAGGGAATCGCCGAAGTGAACCATCAGCGAGTAGGTCCACTCGGCCTGCGGGATCGACTGGCGGTCGCCGCCGGGCAGCGCGGCGGTGTTCTGCACCCGGATCTGGGCGGCGTTGAGCAGGAACGGCGTGTAGGCGTCCGACGGCAGCGAGGAGTCGCCCGCGCTGGCGGCGGCGAGGTCCATGCCGCTGTTGGTCTCGGCCATGCCGTGGCTGTTGGCGCCGGGCGGGCGGACGAACCAGTTGTTGACCGGCACGCCGTGCCCGCGGTGGCAGGTGTTGCAGGTCACGCCGGTCTTGCCGACGTGGGCGCCCCAGTTGGCGTTGATGTAGCGCACCATCTGGGTCATGCGGCGGGCCACGACCTTGGTGTAGATCGAGTCCTCGGCCATGTTGACCGCGGAGTGGCAGTAGGCGCAGCCCTCGGTGGGGGCGATCCAGGTGGCGTAGGCGGCCATCAGGCGCAGGAACTCGTTGCTGTCGACGTCGCCGAGGACCTTGACGTTCTCGTAGGCCTTGGACGACGGGTCGCCGGAGGCCTCGATCTCGGGCTGCGGCTCGTCGAGCGTGTTGAGCGCGACCTCGCGCCTCTGGGTGCGGGCGTTGTACTGCACGATCTGGCCGACGCCGCGCCAGCCGAGCTGGATGCTGGTGACCGGCAGGCCCTCGAAGGTGAAGGCGAGGCCGACGCCCGCGAGCAGCGCCACGCAGGCGACGGCGCCCAGCAGGCAGCTGCCGGGGCGGCGGCCCACCAGGGACGCGAGGCCGGTGAGCGCGCCTGCCACCAGGCGGAACGGCGCAGTCAGGACGTCCATCATTTCGCCACCCCGCGCAGCAGGCCCGGGTCGGTCACGCCCGGGTACATCACCGGGTAGCTCGGCGCGATGCCGTGCTTGACCCCCCACAGGTACCAGTTGTCCACGGCGGTGCCGGTCAGCAGGATGCCGATGCCGCCGGTCAGCGTGGTCAGCACGGCGAACCAGACCGCCCAGCGGTGGATGCTCTCGAAGCTGGCGTTGAAGCCCATGACCCAGCGCCAGAACAGGCCGCCGCGCTCGGCCGCGGTGCCGCGGTCGGTGGCGAGCTCGACCTCGCGCTCGCCCCAGTAGCGGCCGAGGGCGAGGATGGTGCCGCCGTGCATGGCGAACAGCAGGGTCGAGCCGTAGAGGAAGACGATCGAGAGCATGTGGAACGGGCAGTAGAACAGGTTGCCGTAGCGGATGGACAGCGACGCGGTCCAGTCGAGGTGGGGGAAGATGCCGAACGGCACCGCCTCGCCCCACGAGCCCATCAGCAGCGGGCGGAAGAAGCCGCACACCAGGTAGAGCCAGATCGCCGAGGCGAAGGCCCAGGCGACGTGGGTGCCCATGCCGAGCGCGCGGGCGCGGCGGTAGACGCGCGCCCACCACAGCAGGATGGAGGCGGTGAGGAAGGCGCCGGCCATCAGCCACCAGCCGCCCTTGTTGAGCGGGGGGATGTGCAGACCGTAGGCGGGGGCGGGCGGCTCCAGGCCGAGCCAGGGGAGCTGGCGGATGAACTGGACGGGGTTCCAGTTCACCGAGGCGAGCATGTTCAGGCCGATGATCTCGAAGGCGATGAAGCCGCAGATGATCGAGGCCAGGCCCAGGAAGCCGAGGTAGAACGGGCCGACCTGGGCGGCGCCGACCAGGCCGAGCAGGTAGGAGGTGGTCGGCGTGCCGACGCGGTTGTCCGTGCCCCATTTGAGGGGTGCGCCCTCGTCGAGCGGCCCGCGTATCTGCACGCGGTTGAAGATGTTCTGGTACTCGATGCCGAAGTTGGTGCGGTAATCGAACATGATCGTGTCAGTTCCAGAACGGCAGGTTGAGCCACCAGGACCACCACTCGGGCCATCCCCTCGTCCACAGCGGGCCGCTGATCACGATGCAGATGGCGCTCCAGACGCCGGCGTTGATGGCGCAGAACCAGCCCAGGCGGTGGATGCCGAGCGGTCCGATGGAGTAGACGATCAGGTCGCGGAAGAAGCTGTCCTCGAAGCCGGTGGGGGAGACGACCTCGCCCTCGCCGGGGTTGAGTGCGGAGAGGATCACGCCGCCGTGCATCGCGAGGATGAAGGTGGTGGTGAAGAAGAACGTGATGGCGATCATGTGGGCCGGGTTGTAGTGGAACTCGATGTGCTGGTAGCCGACGTTGCTGACCCAGTCGAGGTGGCTGATGATGCCGTAGGGGAAGCCGTGGCCCCAGGCCCCGAGCAGCACCGGGCGGATCACCTCCAGCGTGACGTAGGCCAGGATCGCGCAGGCGAAGGCGATCGGCACGTGCAGGCCCATGCCGAGCTTGCGCGCGATCTCGACCATTCGCAGGTCCCACGAGACGAAGGCGCCGATCGCGCAGAAGGTGATCCACTGCCACAGGCCGCCCTCGCGCAGCGGCGCGAAGCCGAGGCCGTAGCTGAGGTCGGGCGGCGGGATGTTGATGCGCCACACGTTCCAGGTCGGGCCGATGGCGGCGCCGTAGAGGATCAGGAGCGTGCCGACCACGGCGAAGAAGGCCGTGGTGACGCCGAAGAAGCCGACGTAGAACGGCCCCACCCAGAAGTCGAACAGGTCGCCGCCGACCAGGGTGCCGCCGCGCACGCGGTACTTGTACTCGAAGTTCATCATCGCCATGGCCGGCACTCTCCCTGCGTCGGGGGGCCGGCGAGCGCCGGCCCCCTCCGTCTGGCCCCCCCTGGTGGGGCCGGGTCCTCAGGGCGGCTTGGGCGCCGACGGCAGGGGCGTCATCTGCCCCACCTGCGAGCCGGGCAGGCGGTCGCGGTTCGCGCCGTCGAGCCAGTTGAAGCGGTCGGTGCTGAGCAGGATGAAGTGGATCACCAGCGCGAGCGTGAGCAGGAACACGAACAGGGTGATCAGCGCCCTGCGCGGGTCGAACAGCATCCAGATGCGAAACATCGCGAAACTCCCTCAGGCCAGGGTTTGCAGGAGGGCGTGGCCCAGGGTGGCGACGTGCACCACGGCCTCGTGGCCGAGCAGGGTGCCGTGCTCCAGCATCGCGCTGCCGGCCGGGTGGGCGGCGTAGGTGCCGCCCCAGGGGCGCCACAGCCAGGCCAGGATGTGGGCCACCACGGCGACCCCGGTGAAGAGCAGGAAGCTCAGCACGAAGATGCGGTTGAACTCGCGGGCCTCGGGCTCGCTCAGACCCGAGAGGGTTGAGCGCCTGGCGACCTCGTTGGCCATGTCATCGACTCCTGGTTGTTGGAAGCTGGTCGTTCACGGCAGCGCCATCGCCGAGAGGCAGGCCTCGACACGCTCGGCCGTGATCTCGCGCTCGCCGCTGCGTTCAGCGTCGCGCTCGATCCGCTCGCGCAGCCGTCTGGCCGCGGAGATTCTGACAAGGAAGGGCTCGCGCTCGACCTCTCGGTCCAGGGCCGCGGCGGCGCCGGGGCTCCAGCGCGCCTGTGCGGCGGCCTCGCCCGGGCGGGCGGGCGTGGCCTCGATGCGGTCAAGCTCGGTGCCCAGCGG
This sequence comes from uncultured Acetobacteraceae bacterium, assembly GCA_964236585.1. GTDB lineage: Bacteria > Pseudomonadota > Alphaproteobacteria > Acetobacterales > Acetobacteraceae > CAXSEF01. The sequence continues at coordinate 8,109 of CAXSFE010000098.1, read as the reverse complement.
GAGCATGTTGAACAGCGCGTCGAACAGGGCGTTGCAGTATTCCTGCACGAGGTAGGTCGCCCCCGCGTAGCCCATGAACGGGGTGCCGGTGGAGCGCCGGATGATCGCGCCGGGAAACGAGGCCGGGATGTAGACGGGCTTGAGGCCCAGCTCGGCGGCGTAGATGCGCTCGTTGTTGGACGCGAACAGCACCATCGGGCGGGTGGTGCGCAGCTGCTCGCGCACCGACTGGTTGTCCGGCTTGATCCCCGGGCGGCGGGCGTGGGCGAAGGCGCAGGGGATGCCGAGCTCCTCGCCGAGGAAGTGGCGCAGGCCGTGCTCGTAGGTCGCGGTCGCCACCACGGCGAAGCTGGCGGTGGCGAAGAAGTCCTGGGTGACGGAGCGCCACAGGTCCCAGATCGGCTTGACGGTGGACAGCTTCTCCGCGGCGATGAAGGGCTCGGGGTCGACGCCGCAGATCTCGCCGAGGCTGCGCAGGAAGCTCGTGGTGGCGAACAGGCCGATGGGGGCCTGCAGGTAGGGTTTTCCCAGCTCCTCGCAGAGCAGGCGGCCGAATTCGCGGTAGAGGCAGACGTTGGCGACGGCGTCGGCGAGGCGGGGCGTGTCGTCGAGGTGCGCGCCCATCGGGTAGACCAGGTTGACCGCGCAGCCGATGCCCTCGACCAGGCGGCGGATCTCGGCGAGGTCGGACGGCATGTTGAAGGCGCCGTGCATGGCGCCGATGATGTTGACGAGCGGTTTTGCCGGCGGGGTGGGCTCGGCGGCGGGGGTGGCGCCGGTGCGGCGGATGGTGGTGCCGCGGGCCTTGCGGGTGCCGAACTGCGTGTGGAGCCAGAAGAGGGCGCGGTCGGCGCACTGCCACTGGTCCTCGTCGATGGTGCGCGGGATGAAGCGCAACAGGCCGGAGCCCTCCGGCGTCACGCCGCCGCCGATCATCTCGGCGATGGAGCCGGTGACGACGACGCCGGGCATGCCGGGGTGCTCGGCGGAGCCGGCTCGGTTGGCCTGGCGGAGCGCGCCCTCGGTGCCGTTCTGCGACAGGTCGTCCTCGGACAGGCCGGTGACGGCGATCGGCAGCTCGTGGGGCGGGAGCGCGTCGGTGTAGTGCAGGACGGCGGTCACCGGCAGGTTCTCGCAGCCGACGGGGCCGTCGATGATCACGCGCAGGCCGCGCAGCGAGGAAAAGGCGTAGACGGCGCCCCAGTAGCCGCCGGCGCGGTCGTGGTCGATCACCAGCATGGCGTCACATGCCCCCGGTGTAGGCGGCGAGCGCGGGGGCCGCGGGCAGGTGGACGGGGCCGGCCTGCACGGGGATCTGCTGCGCGGGCGCGGCGGGCGCGTCGGCGAACGGCGGCAGGGGGGCGGGTTTCGCCAGGGCGGCGCCGGCGTCGCCGAAGAAGGCGACCATGCGGGAGAAGCGCTCGCGGCCGCGGGTCTGGGCGGCGACGGTGCTCGCCAGGGAGGCGGCACCAGGAATGCCGAACAGGGGGCGGGAGGAGACGATGTTGGTGAAGTAGATCGCGGGGATGCCGGCCTCCTTGGCGCGCTGCACCACGGGAGTCGTGCCGATCGCAAGGTCGGGCTTCACTTCGCGGAAGGCGGCGAGGTCCTGCTCCAGGGAGGCGCGGAACTGGACGTGGGCGCCGCGGGCGGCGAGCCAGGCGCGGTCGTCCTCGTTCCAGGCGGTGGGGGGGCAGGCGGTGCCGACGTAGGGTACTTCTGCCCCGGCCTCGACCAGGAGGCGGGCGACCAGCAGCTCGGAGCCCTCGTAGCCGGAGACGGTGATGCGGGCGCTGATCGGGTTGGCGGCGAGGGTGGCGCGCAGCGCGGGGAGGCAGGCGTTGCGGGCTGCGTCGATGGCCGTCGCACCCAGGCCGGCGGCGCGGCCGACGGAGGCGAGCCAGGCGTCGGTAGCCTCCACGCCGACGGGGCCGGAGCCGACGACGGGGCGGCCGGCGGCCTCGAACTCGCGGATGCTGGCCGTGTAGAACGGGTGGACGGCGGCGGCGACGTCGCAGTCGAGCGCGCCGTAGAGGTCGCGCCACTCGCGGGCCGGGGTGGACGGGGCGACGGCCAGGCCCATGGGGGCGAGCAGGCCGGCGATGCCCACGGGGTCGGCGGGGAACAGCTCGCCGATCAGGGCGACGGTGGGCAGCTCGGCGCGGGGGCCGCGGGGGCGCAGGACCGGGCCGGCCTCGGCCTCGGCGCGGGCGGCGCGGAGCATGGCGGCGGCGAGCACGTCCTTGGCCTCCGCGTGGGTGGGGACGCCGAACCCGGGGACGTCGATGCCGATCACGCGCACGCCGTCGATCTGTTTCGGGAGCAGATCGAGGGGGACGCCGGAGGCGGTGGGGACGCACAGGTTGATGACGACGACGGCGTCGTAGTTCTCCGGCTTCGCGGTCTCGTGGACGGCGTCGCGGATGTCCTCGTAGAGCTGGCCGCGGACGAGGGTCTCGGAGTTGAAGGGGACGTAGCCGACGCTGCGGCGCGCGCCGTAGAAGCGGGCGGTGAAGCTCAGGCCGTACACGCAGCACGCCGAGCCGCACAGGATGGTGGCGACGCGGCGCATGCGCAGGCCGACGCGGAGCGAGCCGAAGGCGGGGCACATGGACTGCGGCTGCTCGTGCGGGCCGCGCGGGTAGTCGGCGATCAGCTTGGCCAGGACCTCGCCCTTGCCGGCGGAGCGGGCGGCGTCGAGCATGGTCTCGCGGCCGGCATGGCAGCCGCCGGCGTTCGTGCCGGGGGGCTCGTGCGGGGCGACGGTGGCCATGCTCTCCAGAGGGGGGCCGTCCATGCCTATGCGCCCTCGTACATCACTTCGAGGGAGGGGCGCGCGGCGAGGCTGGTGGCGGCGCACATGTCGTCCATGGTCGCGGGGTCGAGCACCACGTTGCGGCCGACGGCCTCGCCCTTGAACAGGCCGAGCAGGCCGTCCTGGGTCAGGGGGGTGGGGCGCAGCGGGGGGGCGGCGGCGATCTCGGCGGCGAGGTTGGCGAACAGGGGCTCCCAGCGCGAGCCGGGGGCGCCGACGATCTCGTAGTTGGCGCTCTTGCGGCGGATGTCGTCGTCGGCGGGGATGGCGGCGAGGACGGGGATGCCGACGGCGTCCGCGAAGGCCTGGGCCTCGCCGGTGCCGTCGTCCTTGTTGATGACCAGGCCGGCGACGCCGACGTTGCCGCCGAGGCGCCTGAAGTAGTCGACGGCGGAGCAGACGTTGTTGGCGACGTAGAGCGACTGCAGATCGTTGGAGCCGACGACGATCACCTTCTGGCACATGTCGCGCGCGATCGGCAGGCCGAAGCCGCCGCACACCACGTCGCCGAGGAAGTCGAGGAGGACGTAGTCGAAGCCCCACTCGTGGAAGCCGAGTTTTTCCAAAAGCTCGAAGCCGTGGATGATGCCGCGGCCGCCGCAGCCGCGGCCGACCTCCGGGCCGCCGAGCTCCATGGCGTAGACGCCGTCGCGCTTGAAGCAGACGTCGCCGATCTGGACTTTTTCGCCCGCGGCCTTCTTGCGCGACGAGGTCTCGATGATGGTCGGGCAGGAGCGGCCGCCGAACAGGAGCGAGGTGGTGTCGCTCTTGGGGTCGCAGCCGATCAGGAGGACGCGCTTGCCGTGCTGCGCCATGGTGTAGGAGAGGTTGGCGAGGGTGAAGCTCTTGCCGATGCCGCCCTTGCCGTAGATGGCGATGATCTGGGTCTCGACCTTGGCGGGCGCTTCCGTTGCGGGGGCGGTCAGGACTTCGCTCATGCGGCGGACCTCCAGTCGAGGATCATCTTCAGGCAGCCGGGGTCGCCGAACGCGGTGCCATACGCCGCGTGGGCGTCGGCCGCGGGGCTGCGGTGGGTGATCAGGCCGTCGAGGGAGAGCGCGCCGTCGGCGATGAGGCGGCGGACGGCCTCGAGGTCGTCGGGGCGGAACTCGGCGGCGATGCGCAGGCGGGCCTCGCGCATGAAGGCGGGGGCGAAGGCGAAGCCGACGGTGCCGGGATAAAAGCCGGCAAGGACGATCTCGCCGCCGCGGGCGAGGCGGGAGACGAGGGTGTCGAGGAGGGTGGCGTCGCCGCTCGCGTCGAGGATGCAGGCGTGATCGCGCTTCGGGTCTTCGTCGGGGGAAAGCACGGCGTAGCCCTCGGCGCCGTCGCAGCGGCGGGGCTCGGACTCCCAGACGGTGGGGGGTGCGTCGCCGCGGGCGAGGGTGATGCGCGCGAGCAGGCGGCCGAGGACGCCGTGGCCGACGATCAGGCTGGGGGCGCGGCCTCCGGCGATGGCGTGGTACGCGGTGGCGGCCAGGGCCAGGAGGGTGCCGCGCTCGCCGAGGGAGGCGTCGATGAGCAGGGCGCGGCTGCCGGGGAGGACGACGCGCGAGGCGGCGCCGCCGAACAGGCCGCGGACGTCGCCGAAGCATTTCGCGCCGGGAACGAAGACGGACTCGCCCTCGGTGCGGCCGGAGTCGGCGCCGGCCTGGGTGACGCGGCCGACCGACTCGTAGCCGGGGACCAGCGGGTAGCCCATGCCGGGGAAGTCGGGCATGCGGCCGGACCAGAGCAGGCGCTCGGTGCCGGCGCTGATGCCGCTCCAGTCGATGTCGACCACCACGTCGGCCGGGCCAGGCGCGGACAGGTCGAGCGCCGAGAGCACCGCCTTCCCGGGAGCCTGCATCACCACAGCCATGGCCTGCATGAAGGGACCTCGAACGATGGGCGGCCGGGACGTGGCGGCCTGGGGTGTCAGCGGGGAGTGTCAGGCTGACGAGACACTCTAGGCAGACAAGGAGACTGGACACAACGGGTTTGCGCGGGATTTGGCGGAGGCGGCAAGAAAGGCCAGGGGCTCTGCCCCTGGACCCCGCCAAAGGCTCGCCTTTGGAAACATTCACGAAGGAAGAGCGTGCGCGCTCCGCAGCCTTTCGGAGGCCGGTCCAGGGGCGGCTCGCCCCTGGCGGGTCTGGGCAGAGCCCAGGCTTGCTTCCTAGCGCGGCGTGGTGGCGACGATGACGCGGGCCACGAGCGGCGTGCGGGTGCGCAGCAGGCGGGAGCGGGCGAATCCGGCCTCGGCGAGCATGGCGCGGATGCGGGCGGGGGTGCGCGGGCGGCCGCTGCCCATGGCGAGCAGGTAGAAGCCGAAGTAGGCGTCGCCGGCGGGCTCTGCGCCGGGAGTGGCGGACATGGGCTCGCCGATCAGGAGCGTGCCGCCGGGGGGAAGGGCCTGGCGGGCGGCGCGCAGCAGGGCGAGGGCGGGGGCGTCGTCGTGGTCGTGCAGCACGCGGATGAGGCTGACGAGGTCGGCGCCTTGCGGGAGGGGGTCGCGGGTGAAGTCGCCGCCGACGGCGTCGAAGCGGGGGACGTCGGCGCGGGGGAAGCGGGCGCGGGCGAGCTCGGCGACGGCGGGGAGGTCGAACAGGGTCAGGCGCAGGTGCGGGGCGCGCTCGGCGGCGGCGAGGAGGAAGGCGCCGCTGCCGCCGCCGATGTCGAGCAGGTGGCGGTGGTGGCGCACGCGGTAGGCGGCGAGGACCTCGTCGGCGACGATGCGCTGGGAGGCGGCCATCAGCTCGGAGTAGGGGGTGATGCTGTCCGCGGAGAGCACGGGGTCGCCGGGCGGTGCCGGGCCGGCGGGGGCTGCGGCGGCGTAGGGCCAGTATGTGGCGAGGGCGGTGGGAGCGTGGGTGCCGCGCAGCAGGGCGAGCGGGTCGCGCAGGTCGTCGTAGAGCAGGCCGTGGTGCTCGATCATCGCCAGCACGCCGGGGTTGTCGACCAGGGCGGCGCCGAGGGGGCCGGGGCCGTAGAGCGCCCTGCCCTGCTCCGTGCCGCGCACGGCGAGCAGGCGCAGGGAGGCGGCGGCGGCGAGCAGGCGCTCGGCGGCGGGCTCGTCGAGGGACAGCTCGGGGGCGAGGGAGGCGGCGGTGCGCGGGCCGTCGAGCAGGCGGCGGGGGAGGTCGAGGCGGACGGTGGCGAGCAGGACCTGCGAGTAGACGAAGCCGGCGCACAGGTCGAACAGGGCGCGGGCGCGGGCACGGGCGACGGGGCGGGTCGGGGGGAAAGCCGCGGCGGCACGGCGGAAGGTGGGGCGGGCCTGGAGGCGCATGGCGGCGTGCGCGAGGCGGGCGGCCCAGGTCATGGGGGTGAGGTTCCGAGGAAGCGAAGGAAGGTTGAGGCTCTGCCTCAAACTCCGCCAAGGGAAGCCCCTTGGATGGCTTCCCTTCAGTAAGGCCGGTCCAGGGGCGGCTCGCCCTGGCGGGGTCCAGGGGCAGCGCCCCTGGCCTTATGCCGCGGCGCGCAGGACCAGCTCGGCGGGGAGGAGGCGGCGCAGTTCAGCAAGGATCAACTCGCGGAGGGCGACGGGGTCGCGGCAGGGGGGGATCGCGCCGATGGCGCCGGCGACGAGGGACTCGACCTGGGCGAGGGCGCCGCGCAGGCCGTGGTGGGTGGCGGCGCTGGGACGGCCGAGGGCGAGGTCGCGACCGGCGGGCTTGCCGAGCTCGGCGGCGCCCAGGGCGGCGTCGCGGATGTCGTCGGCGATCTGGTAGGCCTCGCCGAGGCGCTCGCCCAGGGCGCGCCAGGGTTCGGCGGGGGCGCCGGACGCGACGGCGCCGGCCATGGTGGCGAGGGAGAACAGCGAGGCGGTCTTCGCGCGGTGGTAGGTGGCGAGCGAGGCGGCGGGCTCGCACTCCCAGGCCTGGCCGGCGACCAGGCCGTGGGGGGAGCCGGAGGCGCGGGCGAGCATGAGCAGGAGGGGGGCGAGGCTCGGGGAGTGGGCGCCGGCGCGGGCGAGGGTCTCGAAGCCGAGGACGATGAGGCCGTCGCCGGCGAGGACGGCGAGGGGCTGGCCGAACGCCTGGTGGACGGAGGGCAGGCCGCGGCGGGTGGCGGCGTCGTCGAAGCAGGGCAGGTCGTCGTGCGCGAGGGAGGCGCAGTGCAGAAGCTCGATGGCGGCTGCGGCGCCGTCGGCGAGGACGGGGTCGGGGCCGCCGCAGGCCTCGGCGACGGCGAGGCAGAGGCGCGGGCGGACGCGCATGCCGCCGGGGAACACAGCGTGGCGCAGGGCGGCGACCAGGCCCGGGGGGGCGCCGGGGGCGATGTCGTCGAGCGCGGACTCCAGCGCGCGCTCGATCCTGACGAGTATGCCCATGCCCGATCTCCCTGGAGTGTCACGCAGGATTGTCGGTTGGAGTGTCAGGCTTTATTGACAGCGGGGTCAAGAACGAAACATCTGGGACGGTCCGGGGGCGATAAGGCGCAGGAAGCAAGGCCGGGCTCTGCCCGGACCCGCCAGGGGCGAGCCGCCCCTGGACCGGCTTCACTTAAGAGTTGGCGATCCAAGGGCCCTGCCCTTGGCGGAGTTTGAGGCAGAGCCTCAACCTTGCTTTCTTCGAGGGGTCGGCGGTGGCACGGATCGTGGTGATCGGCGCGGGGATCGGGGGGCTGGCGGCGGCGGTGCGGCTGGCGGCGCGGGGGCACGCGGTCACGGTGCTGGAGGCGCAGGCGGCGGCGGGGGGGAAGATGCGCGAGGTGGTGGCCGGGGGGGCTGCGATCGACGCGGGGCCGACGGTGCTGACAATGGATTGGGTGTTCGAGGCGCTGTTCGCGGCGGGGGGCGCGCGGCTGCGCGAGCGGGTGGGGCTGGTGCGGGCGGGGGTGCTGGCGCGGCACGTGTGGGGGGGCGGGGCGCGGCTGGACCTGTTCGCGGACAGGGCGCGGTCGGCGGAGGCGATCAGGGAGTTCGCGGGGGCGGAGGAGGCGCGGGGGTTTCTGGAGTTCTCGGAGCGGGCGGCGCGGATCTGGGCGACGCTGCGGCCGAGCTTCGTGTGCGCGGAGCGGCCGAGCGTGGCGGGGCTAGTGGCGCGGGCGGGGGTGCGCGAGCTGGTGGGGATCAGCCCGTTCACGACGCTGGCGCGGGCGCTGGGGCAGCATTTCCGGGATCCGAGGCTGCGGCAGCTGTTCGGGCGGTATGCGACGTACTGCGGGTCCTCGCCGTTCGAGGCGCCGGCGACGCTGATGCTGGTGGCGCACGTGGAGAGCGAGGGGGTGTGGCTGGTCGAGGGGGGGATGCAGAGGCTGGCGGAGGCGATCGCGGGGCCGGCGGGGGCGGGGGGGGCCGGGCTGGGCTG
>CAXSFE010000097.1:0-14172 GCA_964236585.1 uncultured Acetobacteraceae bacterium | reverse complement strand
CTGTTCACCAACCTGTCCGCCGTTCCGGCCCTCGCAGCCCCGCCCGGCCCGGCGCCCGCCGCCCCCGCCACCCTCGACGTCCGCATCGGCTACCTGCGCTGGGTCGAGCGCCGCCCGGTCATCTCCCTGCTCGACCAGCCGCCCCCCGACGACGGCCTCGCCGGGGCAAAGCTCGGCCTGGACGACAACAACACCACCGGCCGGTTCATGAACCAGTCCTTCGCCCTCGCCGACGTGCCGGTGCGCGCGTCCTCCGACATCGTCGCCGAACTCGCCAAGCTCACCGCCGACGGCGTGAAGCTGGTCCTGACCGACGCCCCAGGCCCCCTCGTCCTGAAGCTCGCGCTGGCCGCGAAGTCCTCCGGCACGACGATCTTCAACGTCGCAGCCCCCGACGACGACCTGCGCGGCGCGAACTGCCAGGCCAACCTGATCCACGTCGCCCCCAGCCGCGCCATGCTCGCCGACGCCGTCGGCCAGTACCTCGTCTGGAAGAAGTGGACCCGCTGGCTGCTGCTGACCGGCTCCCACCCCGAGGACGAGGCCCTCGCCGCCGCCTACCGCCGCACCGCCAAGCGCTACGGGGCAAAGATCGTCGACGAGCGCACCTACAAGGACACCGACGGCTCGCGCGAGACCGACTCCGGCGTCGTCCAGACCCAGCAGCAGATGCCCGTCTTCACCCAGGGCGTCGCTGCCTACGACGTCGCCGTCGCCGCCGACGAGAACTCTGTCTTCGCCGAGTACCTCCCCTATCGCACCTGGGACGCCCGCCCCGTCGCCGGCTCCGCGGGCATGGTCCCCGAGAGCTGGGACCCGTCCAGCGAGAGCTTCGGCGGCACCCAGCTGCAGAACCGCTTCGGCCGCATCTTCCACCGCGGCATGCGCGCCTCCGACCTGCAGGCCTGGACCGCGGTACGCATGGTCGGCGAGGCGGTCAGCCACGTCACCTCCGGCGACCCCTCCGCCGTCCTCGCCTTCATGAAGACCCCCGAGTTCGGCGTCGCCGCCTACAAGGGCCAGAAGCTCACCCTGCGCGACTGGGACCTCCAGCTCCGCCAGCCCCTCCTGCTCGCCGACGGCCGCACGATCGTCTCGATCTCGCCGCAGCCGGGCTTCCTCCACCAGGTGACCGAGCTCGACACGCTCGGCTACGACCGCCCGGAGACGACATGCAAGCTCAAGTGAACAGGACAGCAAGGCCAGGGGCGCTGCCCCTGGACCCCGCCAGGGGCAGCGCCCCTGGACCGGCGCACATATTCCTTAAAACCGCCGGTCCAGGGCGGCTCGCCCTGGCGGGGTCCAGGGGCAGAGCCCCTTGCCTTGCCTTGTTCGCTGTCCTGGCTGCCGCCCCCGCCGCCCACGCAGCCAACCTCGCCTACGTCACCAACGAGCGCGACAACACCGTCAGCGTCATCGACATGGACCAGATGAAGACGGTGGCCACGATCCCGGTCGGCCAGCGCCCGCGCGGCATCACCATGACCAAGGACGGCAAGAGCGTCCTCGTCTGCGCCAGCGACGACGACACCATCCAGGTCATCGACGTCGCCACCCAGAAGGTCACCGGCGACCTGCCCTCCGGCCCCGACCCCGAGACCTTCGCGCTCGCGGCGTCCGGCGACCCGCTGTTCGTGTCCAATGAGAACGACAACATGGTCACCGCGATCGACGTCGCGACCGGCAAGGCGATCGCTCACATCCCGACCGGCGTGGAGCCTGAGGGCATGGCCGTCAGCCCCGACGGCCAGACCATCGTCAACACGTCCGAGACCACCAACATGGCCCACTTCATCGACTACAAGACGATGAAGCCCACGGCCAACGTCCTCGTCGACCCCCGCCCCCGCATCGCCCAGTTCAGGCACGACGGCGCCGAGGTCTGGGTCAGCTCCGAGCTGGGCGGCACCGTCAGCGTGATCGACCCCAAGGACCACACGATCACCCACAAGATCAGCTTCGCGGTCCAGGGCCTGCGCGCGGAGGTCATCCAGGCCGTCGGCGTCCGCTTCACCCCCGACGACAAGACCGCCTTCGTGGCGCTCGGCCCGGCCAACCGCATCGCCGTCATCGACACCGCCACCTACGAGGTGAAGAAGTACCTCCTGGTTGGCCAGCGCGTCTGGCAGATGGGCTTCACCGCGGACTCGAAGTACCTCCTCGCGACCAACGGCCTCTCCAACGACGTCTCGGTGATCGACGTCTCCGGGCCGACCGTCGTCAAGTCGATCCAGGTCGGCCGCCTCCCATGGGGCGTGGTCGCGGCGCCGCAGTGAGGCAGCAAGAAAGCCTGGGCTCTGCCCAGACCCGCCAGGGGGGAGCCCCCCCTGGACCGGCATCCCCAAGTAAGGCCGGTCCAGGGCGGCTCGCCCTGGCGGGGTCCAGGGGCAGAGCCCCTGGCCTTCCTAGATGAACCCGACCCCCGCCCTCCACGTCGACCACGTGAGCCACAGCTACGGCCCCCGCGTGGCACTCCGCGACGTCTCCCTCACCGTCCCGCAGGGCCGCTTCACCGCGCTCCTCGGCCTGAACGGCGCCGGCAAGACCACGCTGTTCTCCCTGATCACCCGCCTCTACGACACCCGTGCCGGCCACGTCAGCGTCCTCGGCCAGCGCATGGACCGCACGCCCGGCGAGGCCCTGCGCCGCCTCGGCGTGGTGTTCCAGGCGCGCACGCTCGACCTCGACCTCTCGGTGATGGACAACCTGCTCTACCACGCCGCCCTGCACGGCATCGGCGGCCGCCGCGCCCGCGAGCTGGCCGCGGGCGTGCTCGCCGAGGTCGACCTTGCCGACCGCGCGAAGGACAAGGCGCGCGGCCTGTCCGGCGGCCAGATGCGCCGCGTCGAGATCGCCCGCGCCCTGCTGCACGCGCCCTCCATGCTGGTGCTCGACGAGCCCACCGTCGGCCTCGACATCGCCTCCAAGGCCACCATCGTGCGCAGCGTCCGCCGCCTGGTCGCAGAGCGCGGCGTCGCCGTGCTCTGGGCCACCCACCTGATGGACGAGGTGGAACCCGACGACCTCGCCGTCGTCCTTCACCAGGGCGCCGTCATCGAGTCCGGCGTCGTCTCCGAGATCGTCGCGCGCTCCGGCCACCCGACGCTCCGCGCCGCCTTCACCGCGATGACCGGCGGAGAACAGTGATGGACACCCTGCCGCTCCCGACCCTGGCCCCCACCCTCGCCGCCACGACGGGGTTCACCGCGCGCCAGCACATGATCTGCCTCGGCGGCATCATGTGGCGCGAGGCCCTGCGCTTCCTGCACCAGCGCGAGCGCTTCGTCTCCGCGCTGGTGCGCCCGCTGGTCTGGCTGTTCATCTTCGCCGCCGGCTTCCGCCAGATCCTCGGCGTCTCGATCATCCCGCCCTACGAGACCTACATCCTCTACGAGGACTACGTGACCCCCGGCCTGATGGCCATGATCCAGCTCTTCAACGGCATGCAGTCCTCGCTCTCGATGGTCTACGACCGCGAGATGGGCAACATGCGCATGCTGCTCGTCAGCCCGTTCCCCCGCTGGTACCTGCTGGTCAGCAAGCTGCTCGCCTCCACCGCCGTCTCCATCCTCCAGGTCTACGCCTACATGGTCATCGCCTGGCTCTGGGGCGTCACCATCCCGCCCTGGGGCGCCGTCCTCGTCCTGCCCGCCCTCGTGCTCAACGGCCTGATGCTCGGCTCGCTGGGCATGCTGCTGTCCTCGGTCATCAAGCAGCTCGAGAACTTCGCCGGCGTGATGAACTTCGTGATCTTCCCGATGTTCTTTGCCTCCGCCGCCCTCTACCCGCTCTGGCTGGTCCAGCAGTCGAGCCCGGTCGTCTACACGATCTGCCGCCTCAACCCGTTCACCTACGGCGTCGAGCTGATCCGCTTCATGCTCTACGGCCAGGTCAACTGGCTCGCCCTCGCCGTGGTGACCGCCATGACCGTGATCTTCACCGCCGGCGCGATCGTCGCCTACGACCCGTCGCGCGGCCTGCTCACTCGCAAGGGAGGCCCGGCATGACCCGCGCCCGCGCCAGCCTGCTCGCCCCCAGCCTCCTCGCCCTCGCCCTTCTCGGCGCATCCGCGAGCGCCCGCGCGGCGCCCCCCGGTCCCCGCGACCCCGACTGGCCCTGCCAGCAGATCAAGGTGCCGCAGCTCTCCCCCGCTGCCCTCTGGGCAGGCCCGCCGCTCGACGACGCCAAGGCCCACTGGCGCGACGACCCCGACACCGCCGCCCTCGTCGCCCGCCTCGCCCAGCGCCGGGTCTCCCTCGACCAGGCGAAGACCGACATCGCCACCTTCGCCGACCAGGACGGCGCGCGGAAACAGGATCGCCTGGTCGGCCTGTTCGCCGGCCTGTTCGCCACCCTCGACGAGGAGCGCAGCGCCGTCGTCAACGGCCTCGACCGCTACGGCAGCCGCCAGAAGACCCTCGCCGACAAGGTCCGCGGCGAGGCCGACTCCCTCCACGCCGAACAGGCCGCCGCCACCCCGGACGAGCAGAAGCTGGCGACCCTGGGCAACGAGATCGGCTGGGACACGCGCGTCTTCGAGGACCGGCGCACCTCGCTGCATTACGCGTGCGACGTGCCCAACATCATCGAGCAGCGCCTGTTCGCGCTGTCGCAGACGATCCAGGCGGCACTGCCGCAATAGAAGAGAGCAAGGTTGAGGCTCTGCCTCAAACTCCGCCAGGGGGAGCCCCCCTGGACTGGCTTTACTTAAGTGGTGCCGGTCCAGGGGCGGCTCGCCCCTGGCGGGTCTGGGCAGAGCCCAGCCTTGCTTGCCGGCCGTTCGACAACGCCCCTTACGGCGTGATCGGCTTCCCCTGCTCGTCCACGATCGGCACGCCGTAGTCTTCCAGGATGTGGTTGATCTCGTCCTGGTTCTCGCTGATCAGCTTGTTCAGCGTACGCTTCCAGTCCTGGTCGCTGTGCCGCACCCCCATGGCGATGCGGAAGTCGAGCCTGACACCCTGCTCGTGCGTCAGCGGCACCACAACGAGGTCCGGCCCCGCCTTCTTGGCGTAGTACCCCCCGATCGGCCCCCACACGAGCGCCGCGTCGATCGTCCCTGCCGCCAGATCGTCGATCATGGTCTTCGACGGCGAGTCGTAGCGCGTGTCCACCGTCAGCGGATACGGCTTGGCCAGCGCCATCAGGTTGTTGCGCACCAGCAGGTTCGCCGGCGGCGTCCCCGCGACCACACCGACGTGCTTGCCCTGAAGCCGAGGATCCTCCAGGGACTCGATGCCATCGAGATCGTGCCCCTTGCGGTATACGAGCGCATAGCTCGTCCGGTAGTAGGCGTTCGTGGTCTGCACCAGGTCGTCGCCCTGCGCGTCACCGATCATCACGTCGCACTTGAACGCGTTCAGCGTGTTGCGCACGAACCCGATCACCTGCGGGTAGTAGGTGTAGGCGACCGGCCGGTCGAGCTTCGCCGCGATCAGGGTGGCGATCTTGTTCTCGAACCCGTCCCCCTTCTCGTCGGAGAACGGCAGGTTCCGCGGATCGGCGCACACCCGCAGCGTCTTCGGATCGACCAGCTCCACCGACGCGCCGAGCCCCGCCTGCTGCGCCGACGCAACCGGCGGCACCACGCAGCCCAGCAGGCCGAGCGCCGGCACCGCCAGCGCCAGAAGTCGCGACGTCACGGCCTCAGCCCATGCACGAGTTCTCGGCGGTCGTGAACTCCGCCGGCTTCTTGTCGGCGTCCTCGGGGCGACCGCGACCGACCGCGTCGGTCGAGCGTGCGCGCAGATACACGTAGATCGCGTTGATGTAGCACATGACGTTCTTGTTGGCGCCGAGCGCCGGCATGACCAGGTTCTGCGACGACGACACGTTCTGCTTGCCGCCGGACACGATCCCGTAGAACTCGTTGAAGTCGATCGTCTTGAGCGCGTCGGTCAGGTTGGGCGCGTAGGTCGAACCAAGTGCATCCGGACCATGACATTGCAGGCAGTTGGCCGAATAGCGAATATAGCCGGCAAACGTGTAGTAATCGACCTTCTTGCCGTCGATCTTGTACGTCGGGTTGCCATCCTTGTCGACCCACATCCCGTCCTGCTGCTTCACGGCGGCGGGGTCGCTGGGCGGATCGGCGCGGGCGATCCCGCTGCCGAACGTCACGGCCAGACCTGCCAGCAGTGCCACGCGGGAGATGAGTGTCACGTCGATCGTTCCTTAGCCGTGAGAGATGGAGACGCACATAAAGAGAAGGGCCGGCACCCGGTTTCCCGGACACCGGCCCCGTCAGTTAGAAAGTGTTCAGCTCTTGGGAATGGCGAACACGGTCAGCTGCCCACCGAGCGCGGTGTAGCTGTTCAGCGAGGCATACCCGCCCACGGCGCCGAGGCCGGCGTTCGGGTCGGTCAGGCCGGCTGCGAGGCCGATCCCGGCCCAGCCGCCGACGCCGGACTCGACGGCGACATACTGCTGGCCAGCGTGCTCGTAGGTCATCACGTTGCCGATGATGCCCGACGGGGTCTTGAACTTGTAGAGCTCCTTGCCCGTCTTCGCGTCGACGGCCTTCAGGTAGCCCTCAAGCGTGCCGTAGAACACGACGTTGCCGGCGGTCGCAAGCGCGCCCGACCACACCGAGAACTGCTCCGGATCAGACCAGGCGATCTTGTGGGCCTTGGGGTCCCACGCGATGAAGTTGCCCATGTTGCTCTGACCCTTCGGCGGGTACATCGACAGGGTGGCGCCCACGTAGGGCTGCCCCGCCGTGTAGGCCACGCGGAACGGCTCATAGTCCATGCAGACGTGGTTCGTCGGCACGTAGAACATCTCGGTCGCCGGCGAGTAGGCCGACGGCTGCTCGTCCTTGGAGCCAAGGGCGGCCGGGCAGACGTCCTTCGTGTTGTTGTCCATCCCGGTCACCTCGGGAGCGTACTGGTCGATGACGATCGGGCGGCCGTAGTTCGGGCTGGACTTGTCCATCTCGACCTTGGACGCCCAGTTCACCGCCGGATCGTACTTCTCGGCGGAGATCAGCTCGCCCGTCTCGCGGTCAAGCTGGTAGGCGAAGCCGTTGCGGTCGAAATGCTGCAGCAGGTGGCGATCCTTGCCATCCAGCTTCATGTCCGTCAGCACCATCTCGTTGATGCCGTCATAGTCCCACTGGTCGTGCGGGGTCATCTGGTAGACCCACTTCGCCTGGCCGGTGTCGGCGTCGCGCGCGAAGATGGTCATCGAGTACTTGTTGTCGCCAGGGCGCTGGCCCGGGTTCCAGGTCGAGGGGTTACCAGTCCCGTAGTAGACGAGGTTCAGCTTCGGATCATACGAGTACCAGCCCCAGGTCGAGCCGCCACCAATCTTCCACTGGTCGCCCGACCAGCTCTTGAGCGAGGAGTCCGCGCCGATCGGCTTGCCGAGCGCCATGGTCTTCGCCGGGTCGACGAGCATCTCGGCGTCCGGGCCGGTCGAGTAGCCCTTCCAGGCGAGCTTGCCGTCGGCCAAGTTGTAGGCAGCGATCCAGCCGCGCACGCCGAACTCGCCGCCGGAGATGCCGACGAACACCTTGTCCTTGACGACCATCGGCGCGTCGGTGCCGGTCTCGCCCTTCGTGGGGTCGCCGGTCTTCGTCGTCCAGGCGACCTTGCCCGTCTTGGCGTCGATCGCGACCAGCGAGGTGTCGGCCTGGTGCAGGATGATCTTGCCGTCACCGTAGGCGACGCCACGGTTCACCGTGTCGCAGCACATCACGGGAATGACGTTCGGGTCCTGCGTCGGCTCGTACTTCCACAGGATCTTGCCGTCGTGGTTCAGGTCGAGCGCGTACACCGTATTGGGGAAGGGCGCGTTCAGGTACATCACGTCGCCGATGACCAGCGGCGCACCCTCGTGGCCGCGCAGGACGCCGGTCGAGAACGACCAGGACGCCTGCATCTTGCCGACGTTCTCATTGGTGATCTGCTTGAGCTGCGAGTAGCGCTGGTTGCCGTAGTCACCGGTCGGCATCACCCAGTCGGCCGGGTTCTGCTGCATCTTGACCAGGCTCTGGTCGGCGGTCTGGGCAGCGGACGCGACGCTCGCTCCCATCGCCGTCGACAGCAGAAGCGCTGCCGAGAAACCCATCCTCGAAACGGAACGCATAGACGTTCTCCCTAATTGGTCCCTGACGCGGACTCCCGACCAGCCCTGGCTGCCCGGCCGTCGCCCCGCGGATTTGCGCCGTCTGGAGCTTCGTGCCGAGCAACGGCGTGTCACGGCGGCCAGAGATCCGGCGGGGCGCTTGCGCCACGCGAACCAGAAGCCGTCTGCGAGGTGCCCCGCCCTCCCCTGCGGAACACCCTGAAATCGGGAGTGTGGAGGAACCTAGTCACGCAGCCACTGACCGTGCAATAGCCTTCGTCGGGAAGTTTTCCCCCTAAAACAGAGAGCTTCTTCCTGCCAAGCACGGGATACCGCCTTTTACCCGCCCGCCGGCAACGCCAGGCACCTGTTTGCTGGCAAATCGCGCCTTTCCGCTTCACGCGCGCGCGCCTCGCCCCGCCTCGCCTATTCTATAGTGCACCGCAGCAAATCAGTTGTGCGCTGCAACATAAACCGGGCCGAGGCATGCGGCCCACCGAATGCGGATCCACCGCACCAACCCCGCATCAGCCAGGGAATCGTTGCTCTGTCAGGCTGTCGGAACCGGCACCCGCCCGCGATACGCATACTCGATCGCGCCCACCCCGGCCTGCTCCGCCGTCTCCACCAGGGCGGCGTGGTGCGGCGACAGCTCGCACGCCGGATCGGTCGCCGCCGCATCGCCCAGCACCGCCATCGCCTGGCAGCGGCAGCCGCCGAAGTCGATCTCGCGCCGCGCGCAGGACCGGCAGGGCTCCTGCATCCAGGACTCCCCCCGGAACGCGTTGAACGCCGGCGAATCCGCCCAGATCTCCGACAGCGCGTGGTCGCGCACGTTCCAGAACTCCAGGCCCGGGATGGTCTCCGCCGCATGGCATGGCAGCACCCGCCCGGACGGCGTGACGTTGAGCGAGCGTCGCCCCCACCCACCGACGCACGGCTTCGGCCGGCGCGCGTAGTAGTCCGGCAGCACCGCGTCGATCACGATGCGCCCCTCGTACTGCGCCCGCAGCCGCTCCAGCGACGCCACCGCATCGACCGCCTGCTCGCGTGTCGGCATCAGCGCGGCACGGTTCCTCAGCGCCCAGCCGTAGTACTGCGCGTGCGCCACCTCGATCCGCCCCGCGCCCATCTCCACGGCCAGCGCCACCATGTCCTCGACGCGCCCGATGTTGGCCCGGTGGATCACCGCGTTGATGGTCAGCGCCATGCCGCGCGCCACCACGTCGCGCGCCAGCACGATCTTGCGGTCGAAGCCCCCGCGATACCCGCCGATGTGGTCGGCGCTGTCGCGCAGCGTGTCCTGGATCGACACCTGCACGTGGTCCAGCCCCGCCGTCTGCAGCTTCTCCAGCCGCCCCGCGTCCAGCCCGATCCCCGAGGTGATCAGGTTCGAGTACAGCCCTGCGTCGCGCGCCGCGGCCACGATCTCGACGATGTCGCGCCGCGACATCGGCTCGCCCCCCGACAGGTGCAGCTGCAGGATGCCCAGCTCCGCCGCCTGCGCGAACACCCTCGCCCAGTCCGCCGTCTCCAGCTCCCCGGCCCTGCCCTCCAGCTCCACCGGGTTGGAGCAGTACGGGCACGCCAGCGGGCAGCGGTGCGTCACCTCCGCCAGCAGCCCGATCGGCACCAGCAGCGCATGGTCGCGCACCCTGTCCCTCGCCGGCTCCACAAGCCCCGCAGCATGCGGCAGGCCACCCTGCGGCACCCCGCCCGCCTCCGGCATCCCGTCCGCCTCGGGGATCGCGAACACGTCGCTCACAGCATCACCAGCTTCTTGGTCGCGAGTTCCTGCAGCAGTGCCGCGACGTCGCCCGCGATCATCGCGCGATCCGCGGCGAACACCTCCGCCAGCTCGTCGACGATCCGCGCCAGCGTCCGCTGCCCGTCGCACCGGCGCAGGATCTCGCTGGTCGGCCCCTGCGTCTCGATCACCCGCTCGGGGCACAGCAGCACCCAGCCCCGCTTCGGGTCGTTGTGCAGCCTCACCCCCGGCGCCAGCCGCGGGCGCGCCTCCGGGTCGATCGACGCCCCCGCGCGCGGCGCTACAGCCGCCGAAGCCACGGCGGGCACTTCGCCAGCGTCCGCCGGGCCCGTCAGCGACGGCGGCAGGTCATCCGGAACCGTCGCACGCGCCGCCGCCGCGCCACCCGCCTCCGCTGCGCCGGCGTCGGCAGGACCTGCGTCGCCGACGCCCGCCGGCCGATACGCGCCAGGCGGCACGAATCCCGGCGCGACATAGGCGAAATACAGCGCGTCCAGCATCGACCACAGCACGTCGCACTTGAACGACAGCGCCGCGAGGCACGCACGCTGCTCCTCCGCCGTCACCGCATGCTCGCGCACATAGGCGAGCGCGAAATCCGAGTCCCGTGCCGCCTGAGGCGGCCGCTTGGAGAAATACGCAAGGATCGCCGGCGTCACGTAGTCGTAGTGCGCGAGCATCCCCGACACCCGCTCGCCGATGATCTGCGGCGAGAACAGCTCGGTCAGCGACGACGCGATCGCCTCCAGCAGCGGCCTCTCGCGCACGAAGCGGATGTAGGCCTCCACCGCGAACCGCGTCGAGGCCAGCGCCTCTTGCCCCGACACCACCGTCTCCCGGTCGATCCCCAGCCCGTCCGTCAGCGCCAGCCAGCGCGCCACGCCGCCGTCCACGCTGTCCGTGCCGTCGAAGCCGTCGTGGTCCTCCAGCCTGCGCCGCCACTCGCGCCGGATCGCCGGGTCGTCGCACCGCCCGATCAGCGACGCATCCTTCAGCGGGATCGCCGCCTGGTACAGGTAGCGGTTCAGCGCCCAGGCCTGCACCTGCGCGCGTGTGCATTGCCCCGAGTGCAGCAGCCGGTGGAACGGGTGCAGGTTGTGGTAGCGCCGCGCCCCGATGTCGCGCAGCGCCGCCTCCAGCGCATCCGGCGACATCACTCCGTCCCTTGCCGGATCGAGGCCGGGCGCCCCGCCCATCCCCTCCGGCGCACTCGGAACGAAACCGCAGGGACGCGCATGGGTCACAGCCGGATCTCCATCCCGTCATGGGCCACGGAGAAGCCCGCCGCGACCACCGCGCGATGCTCCTCCGAGCCTTCCAGCAGGATCGGGTTGGTGTTGTTGATGTGCAGGTAGACCCGCCGGCCCGGCAGGTCGGCCAGCGCCGCCATGGAACCATCGGGACCGTCGATCGGCACGTGCCCCATCCGCCGCGCGGTCTTGGCGCCCACGCCGGCCACGATCATCTCGTCGTCGCGGAACAGCGTGCCGTCGAAGAACACCAGCTCCGCCTCCGCCAGCCGCCCGCGCACCGCCGCGGTGACCTCCGCGCAGGCCGGCGCCAGGATCGCCCGCCGCCCGCCGGCCTCGACCAGCGCCGCATAGGTATCCGCCGCCTCCGGCTGCGTCGCCCCCTGCGCCTCATGGTACAGCGGCGTCTTCCCCGGCATCCGCAGCAGCGTCAGCGTCAGGCCGTGCCCGACCGCGACCGGCTGCTCCGGCTCTACCGCGACACGCGTGACCACGGACGACATCACGTCGAAAACCCGGTTCGCAGCCAGAATATCGAGAATCGCCTGCGGGGCATAAAGCCGGAAAGCCTGCCGCTCACGCAGATTGAGCAATCCCGCGATTCCATCGACGTCTGCACTGACCAGCACCACTGCAGCAATCGGCGAGTGCCGAGAGCCGGCCGGCTGCAGCGCCGGCGTCTGCAGGATCTGCTGGCGCATGTCCGGAGAGGCACCAACAACCAGCCAGTGTTCCCTGTCCGCGGAAAACGCAACGCTCGCCTGCGTTCGCGGTCGCGCACGCAAGTCACCCGAACGCGAAAGCTCGCACAGCCGGCAGGCACAGTTCCACTGCGGGAACCCTCCGCCGGCTGCCGACCCCAGCACCAGGGCAGTCAGGCCACCGTCAACCAAGGCAACCCAGGCGTGCGGGGAGAAACTCTGCTCAGAACTCGCTGGGCATGTAGCCGTTGATCTCGAGCGCCACGCAGACTTCGCGAATCGTCGGAACGGTCCAGGCCATAAGACTATCTCCCTTGTTTACGCGCGAATTATCCCAAGGCGGGCATCACGCTGACTCCAATATAGCGACGTCCAGGGACGGCGTCGAGGGGAGCGGCGGCAAGGCAACGTCACGCTGCCGGGACCGGCAGCAAGGCCAGACCCCGCTTCCATGCTCGAAAGCGGAGTCCCGCCAGGGTCAGCGCCCCTGGGCCAGCACACGAAAGGTGCCTGCGGCAGCGACCCCGTACACGACAAGTGGTTTCCAAAGGCTAGCCTTTGGCGGAGTTTGAGGCAGAGCCTCAACCTTGCCTGCTCCGCCCACGCCGGGCCTCAGAAGCAGCGCACCTCTCCCTCCGCCTGCGCCTCTCGCAGTTCGTCGAGCGTCTGGTTCGTCGACTGCACCCTGAACTCCCCCGCGAGGTAGCCGCCTGCCATGCGCCGCATCCGCAGGATGGTGTCCGCCTGGTCGTAGCGGTCGTACGGCAGGATCGAGGCGATCACGTCCATCGAGCACCCGCACGACTTGCGCGCGTCCTCGGTGCCGCCGTTCACGTTGACGCAGGCCAGGATGTAGTCCTTGCGCGCCGACGCCGGGTAGCCGGACGCATCCTCCGCCCCGGCCGGCGCCAGCACCGTCGCCCCCGCCTCCGGCAGCAGCGGGGTCGGAACCGCCTCGCCCGGCGTGCCCCCGCCGCCCCCCATGCCCTGCGCAACCGCGACAGCCGGCAGCGCCGCCGCCGCGATCGCGACCGACGCGGACAGCAGGACGGCCGCACAAGCCTTGATCCTCATCGCCTCATCCCCGTGCACGCGGACCGCCCCGATGGCCGGCCCGTCCTTGCCCGCAGCATACCGCCGCACGCGCTCCGCTGTCGCGCCTCCGGGCCAGGGCAGCCGCGTCACACGGCCGGGCCTTGCGTCGCGCGCGGGCCTCGGCCCTGATGGCGCCCGCCGGGGCAACGCCGCGGCGGGGGAGGTCACCATGAGCGAGCGACACGGCCCGACGCACAGCGTCCCGCCGGGCCCGACGCGGCGCGTCCTGCCGGACCTCACGCGGCGCGTCCTGCTGCGCGTGGCGCTCGCGGCCCCCGCGGCGCTCGCGCTGCCGACCCGCGGCCGCGCCCAGGCCACGCCGACCCTGCGCCTCGGCATCCTGCAGTTCGGCACGGTGCAGTGGCTCGCCGTCACGATCCGCGCCCTCGGCCTCGACGCGGCCCACGGCTTCGCGTTCGAGACCGTCCTCCTCGCCAACAACGACGCCGCCCGCGTCGCCCTCATGGCCGGCTCCGCCGACATCGCGGTGACCGACTGGCTGTTCGCAGCACGCCAGCGCCAGGACGGCACCGCGCTCAGCTTTGCCCCGTTCTCCGCCTCCGCCGGCGGCGTGATGGTCCCGCAAAGCTCCCCCATCCACACCCTCGCCGACCTGCACGGCCACCGCCTGGGCGTCGCCGGCGGCGCCAACGACCGCTCCTGGCTGCTGGTCCAGGCCGCCGCCCGCCTGCAGGGACTCGACCTCGCCCGCGACACGCCCCTGAACTACGGCGCGCCCCCCCTGCTCGGCGCCAAGCTCGAGCAGGGCGAGCTCGACGCGCTCCTGACCTTCTGGACCTTCGAGGCCCGCCTGGAGTCACAGGGCTTCCGCGAGGCGTTCAGCGTCGCCGACTGCACCCGCGCCCTCGGCCTGCCCCCCGACCTCGACCTGCTCGGCTTCGTGTTCCGCGCCGACTGGGCCGCCGCCCACCGCCCCGCGATCGACGGCTTCCTGCGCGCCGCCGCCGAGGCCCAGGACCGCCTCGCCGCCGACCCCGCCCTGTGGACCGCCCTGCGCCCGCTGATGCAGCTCCCGCCGGGGGAGGCCGGCGAGACCGTGTTCGACGCCCTGCGCCGCCGCTTCGTCGCCGGCATCGTCCACCCCGACGCCGCCGCCCAGCGCAGCACCGCGACCCGGGTCCTGGCCATCCTGCAGCAGGGCGGCGAAGCGACCGGCCTGCGCTCGATCCCGGAGGGCGTGTTCTGGCCGGAACAAGCCTGACCGCCGCGCTGCCGGCCCGCGCCCCCGCCGCCGGCGCGGCCGCGGACGACGACGCTCCCGCCCGGGACG
>CAXSFE010000096.1:0-14609 GCA_964236585.1 uncultured Acetobacteraceae bacterium | reverse complement strand
GGCCGCCTGCGCCGCCGCGACCCTCCCCGCGGAGGGCGGCAACCTGCCCCGTGCCGCCATCGCCGCCACGCGCGACGCGATCGAGCGCATCGCCGCAGGCCTCGGCGCCGTCGTCTGCGCGGACCGGGCGCCGCGCCTGGACAACACCACCTGCCTGGCCTGGCCCGGCCTGCGCGCGGAGATGCAGGTCATCGCGCTGGACCTGTCGGGCGTGCAGGTCTCCGCCGGCGCCGCGTGCTCGTCGGGCAAGGTGGCGCGCAGCCACGTGCTCGACGCGATGGGCCTCGGCGCGCTGGCCGGCCAGGCAATTCGCGTGTCCGTACCGTGGAACGCGGACGGCGGCGAGGCAGCCCGCTTCGCCGACGCCTACGCGACGATGCTGCGCACCGCCCGGGCAGCCTGACCGCACCGCCCGCCGTCGCGGCCTTCACGCGCCGTTAGGGTTCGCGGTACATGCTGGGACGCCCGGAACCAGATATCGGCGCAGGTGCACCCATGATGACCAGCCTCCCGCCGCGCCTGCGCCGCCTCGTCCTCGCCCTCCTCCTCGCCGCCGGCGCGGCGCCCGCGGCGGCGCAGCCGATCGAGGCGGGCTCGCAGGACGCGCTCGACCTGCCTGGCACGCGGCAGTACGGCACGCCCGCCGGCCGCGACTCCGCCGTGCCACCGCAAGGCCGCAGGCAGTTCAGCGACCGCCCCGGCATCGGCACGGCATCGCCCGACCTGCCAGCCACCCTGCCGCAGCGGCAGGGCGGCTTCCAGGTGCCCTACGGCGCCTACGGCGGGAACGGCTACGGCGAGAACGGCTACGGGGGCCCCGACGACGGGGACCGGCGCT
This sequence comes from uncultured Acetobacteraceae bacterium, assembly GCA_964236585.1. Lineage (GTDB taxonomy): Bacteria > Pseudomonadota > Alphaproteobacteria > Acetobacterales > Acetobacteraceae > CAXSEF01. The sequence continues at coordinate 13,771 of CAXSFE010000096.1, read as the reverse complement.
CCGGCTACGCCGGCCGCGACGGCTACGGCAGCGCAGGCGGCTACGACGACGGGAGCGGCGACACCCGCGGCGGGACGTATGGCGACGGCGAGTTCAGGGCCGGCGAATCCGCCCTCGTGGCGCCGTTCGGCGGCGGCCCCGGCAACCAGACCCCGATCCCGCTCGGCGCCGGCAGCCTGTACAGCGGCTCGGCCGTCAACGGCACCGCCGTCGGCCCGCAGTTCTCCAGCCAGCTCCCCGCCTACCAGGGCCGCCCGCGCCGCTAGGCGCCACGCAGGCAGGATCGGCCGCGAAATCTCTTCGCCAGCGACCGAGAGCGGCGGCCGACATCAACCCGTCAGCAAGCAAGGCCGGGCGCTGCCCGGACCCGCCAAAGGGCCGAGCCCTTTGGAAACCCTTCACTCAAGAATCGGATTCCAAAGGCTCGGCCTTTGGCGGAGTTTGAGGCAGAGCCTCAACCTTGCTTCCCCGCCCCGTCACGCCCGACGGCCATCAGCATGATCGCAGCAAAGGGCCGGCGTCCTCAGCCGTCCTGCCGCTCGACCGCCACGACGCGGAACAGCAGCCGCGACCCGTCCGGGCTGCGCACGCCGACGATCTCTCCCGGCCGCACCACGTCGCTGTCCACGACCCACAGCGGCTCGTCCTCGCCGTGGCTGCGCCGCACTGCCCAGAAGCCGTCGGCCTCCCCGTCGATCAGCGCCATCTCCCCGGCCTGGTCCGGACGGTCCGGCCGCGTGCGCACCACGGTCCAGCCCAGCGGCGCGGCGGTCCACGCCGCGCGGTCCAGCTGGCCGACCGCGTTGAGCTGCACCTGCATCGCGAGCCGGTCCTCGACGTCGCCGTCGGGCCGCCCCGGGCCCTGGGCCAGCACCATCGCCACGTTGGCCATCAGAACGCCACTCCTTCACCCGATGGTTGCACCATCCGCCCCGCACACGTCCAGAGCGGGTCACGGACCTGCAACACAGACAATCGTCCCGGCTCCCGACAAGCCAGGCAAGCGCCTTCTTTTTCAGAGGAAAAAGAAGCAAAATGACCTTGCCCGTTGGGGCCCGGACCCGGCGTCCGTTCCGGACCCAAAAGGACAAGGTTCTTTGGTTCTTTCTTTCAAGAAAGAACTTGCTTCCTTCCCGTCCAGGCACCCGAGGCAGGATCGCCAGCGCCATGACAATCCCTAGATCGCGACGCGCACGCCGAGCTCGACGACGCGGTCGCTGGGGATGCGGAAGAACTCGGTCGCCGGCACCGCATTGCGCGCCATCACCAGGAACAGGTACAGGCGCCAGATCGGCAGCTTCGGTACCATCGCGCGCACCAGCACCTCGCGCGACAGGAAGTAGCTGACCTGCATCGGGTCGTAGCCGATGCCGCTGCCGCGCAGCTCGTCGAGCGCCCTGGGGATGTTCGGGCTCTCCATGAAGCCGTAGCGCAGCACGATCCGGTGGATGCCCGGCGCCAGCTCGCTCACCGCCGCCCGGTGCTCCGCCTCAGCCTCCGGCACGTCGAGCGTCTGCACGGTGACGAACAGCACCCGCTCGTGCAGCACCTTGTTGTGCTTGAGGTTGTGCAGCAGCGCGCCCGGCACGTAGTCCGGGTTGCCGGTCAGGAACACGGCCAGCCCCGGCACCCGGATGGTGCGCGACTGCGGCAGCCGCGCCAGGAACGAGGCCAGCGGCAGGCTGTCCTGCTTCCAGCGCGCGAGGATCAGCCCCCGGCCCTGCTTCCACGACGTCATCGCCGCCATCAGTCCGAGCCCGAGCGCCAGCGGCACCCAGCCGCCCTGCAGCACCTTGAGCACGTTGGCGAGGAAGAACACGCCGTCGATCAGGAAGAAGCCGCCCCACACGCCGAGCGCGGCCACGCGCGACCAGCCGAACTGCCGGCGGAACACGACGGCCGCCAGCACGCAGGTGCACAGGAACGTCCCCGTCACCGCGATCCCGTACGCCGACGCCAGCGCGTCCGACGAGCGGAACGAGACCACCAGGAACAGCACGCCGACCAGCAGCGCCGTGTTGACCTGCGGCAGGAAGATCTGCCCCTCCTCGGTGGTCGAGGTGTGCGTCACCGTCAGCCGCGGCAGGAAGCCGAGCTGCATGCACTGCCGCGCGATGGAGAACGCGCCCGAGATCAGCGCCTGGCTGGCGATCACGGTGGCCACCGTCGCCAGGATCACCAGCGGCAGCCGCAGCCAGTCCGGCCCCAGCAGGAAGAACGGGTTGGCGATCGCCGCCGGGTCCGCGATCACCAGCGCCCCCTGCCCGAAGTAGTTCAGCACCAGGCACGGCAGCACCAGCACCAGCCAGTCGAAGCGGATCGGCGACGCCCCGAAGTGCCCCATGTCCGCGTACAGCGCCTCCGCCCCCGTGACCGACAGCACGATCGCGCCCAGCGCCACGAAGGCGAGCCAGCCGTGCGCCCAGACGAACAGGAAGGCGTGGCTGGGCAGCAGCGCGTGCAGCACGAACGGGTGGCGCGCCACCTCCGCCCCGCCGAGTGCGCCCAGCACCAGGAACCACAGCAGCATCACCGGCCCGAACACCCGCCCGATGGTGTTGGTGCCGCGCGACTGCAGCGCGAACAGCACCAGGATCACCGCGATCGAGATCGGCAGCACCAGCCCCGCCGCGCCGGGGATCGCGATCTCCGACCCCTCCACCGCGGACAGCACGGAGATCGCCGGCGTGATCACCCCGTCGCCGAAGAACAGGCACGCGCCGCCGATGCCGATCAGCCCGAGCGCCGCACGCAGACGCTCGTTGCCGGCAACCCTCTGCGCCAGCGCCATCAGCGCCAGGATGCCGCCCTCGCCGCGGTTGTCCGCGCGCATCACCAGCAGCACGTACTTCACCGTCACGATCAGGATCAGCGACCAGAAGATCAGCGACAGGCAGCCGAGCACCTCCCAGTCCGAGATCGCCCGCCCGCCGAACAGCGCCAGCGTGGCCTTCAGCGCGTAGAGCGGGCTGGTGCCGATGTCGCCGTAGACGATGCCGAGCACGCCGAGCATCGCGCCCACCCGCATCGGGCGCGCAGACCCGCGCGACAGGGACGAGGCCTGGTCGGACACCGCGCTCACGCGGCGTGGTCCCGGCAGGCTGGAGGCAACGAAAGCTGCGGGATGGCGGGGCGCCCCAGGCCGGACCACGGCACGGCGTGCCATGCTGAACGGTGCGGCGAGGACGTAGGGGAGTGCGCCGCCGCAGGCAAGTCCGGCCGCGCCGCGGGTGGCCGGCAAGGCAAGGCAAGGTTGAGGCTCTGCCTCAAACTCCGCCAGGGGCGAGCCGCCCCTGGACCGGCATGACTTAAGTCACGGGATCAAAGGGTCCTCGGACCCTTTGCGGGTCTGGGCGTAGCTGCCAAAGGTTCCGACGATCCGCTTGGATCGTTGGAATGGCAGCGAAGGGAGAGCCCAGCCTTGCTTGCCTGCCTCACCGCGCCCCGAAGATGGCGCTCCCGACGCGAACGTGCGTGGCCCCCGCCGCGATCGCCGCCGGGTAGTCCCCCGACATCCCCATCGACAGCACCCCGAGCCCGTGCGCCGCCGCCCGCCCAGCCAGCCACGCGAAGTGCGGTGCCGGGTCCTCGCCCGCCGGCGGCACGCACATCAGCCCGCAGAGCGCCCCCCCGAACCGCGCCTGGCACGCCGCCACGAAGCCGTCCGCCTCCGCGCGCGACACCCCGGACTTCTGCGCCTCGTCGCCCACGTTGACCTGGACCAGCAGGCGAGGCTGCCGCCCCTCGCGCTGCGCCGCGTCCGCGATCGCGTCGGCGAGCTTCGGCCGGTCGAGCACCTCGATGACGTCGAACAGCCGCACCGCCTCGCGCGCCTTGTTGGTCTGCAGGCCCCCCACCAGGTGCAGCAGCAGCCCCGGCGTCGCCTCCCGCAGCGCCGGGAACTTCGCCCCCGCCTCCTGCACCCGGTTCTCGCCGAAGCAGCGCTGCCCCGCGGCGATCGCCTCCGCGATCCGCTCCGCCGGATGGGTTTTCGACACCGCCACCAGCGTGACATCCTCCGCCGTGCGCCCGCCGGCGAGCGCCGCCCGCGCGATCGCGTCCCGGACCGCGGCGAGCGCGCGCGCCACCCCGCCGTCGCCCTGCGGCGGCGGCAGATCCGCTGCCGCGCCGCCGCCGCTCTGCCCGGAGTGATCGTTCATGGACCGGAAACTCCTCGCCTGGGCCAGGGCGGTCAAGGCGCGGCGCACCCGTGCCCGCCTGCCCGGCCACGCGCTGCCGGTGCTATGGCTGTTCACCGACGCGCAGCGCCTGCCCGACCCGCGCGCGGCGGTCGCGCGACTGCCGCGCGGCCTGTGCGGCGTGGTGCTGCGCCACGACGCGTCGCCGGACCGCGCGCGCCTGGGCGCGGACCTCGCGCGAACCTGCCGCGCGCGCCGCCTGGTGCTGTGCGTCGCCGGCGACTCCGGGCTGGCGGCCAGGCTCGGCGCGGGCCTGCACCTGCGCGACGGCCACCGGGTACTCGGCCCGCGGTGTGGCAGAATGGTGACAAGTTCGGCCCACGGCCGGGCCGACCTGGTGCGTGCGGCGAGGTCCGGCGCGGCACTGGCGTTCCTCTCGCCGGTCTGGCAGACGGCGAGCCATCCCGGCGGCGCCACGCTCGGCCTGCTTCGGTGGAGAACGCTGGCACGTCAATCGGTTATGCCGGTCTGCGTGCTGGGCGGCGTCGACCCGCAACGGGCGAGGACACTGCGGAACACCGCCGTGTGCGCGGGCGCCGGCGCGATCGGCGCCCTGGCCTGACGTCACCGCCAGTGTCCGATGGGTCACAGTGTTCCTGAAAGGCCATGGCCGGCCGGTTCGGCGATTGCGGGCGCGAACGCCGCGTCGCAATACTCCGCCATCGAACCGACCCGGGCGGCAGGCAGGCATGGCAACCCGTGCGCGCCGCCGCATGAGCAGGGGGTCGGCTCGTCCTTGCTTTCGTCGCCGGCTGTCCGGCAAAACGTGGAGAGACTGATGCGCAAGCTCCTGCTGGCCAGCGCGGCCATGCTGAGTGCCTCCCTCGGGCTGGCAGACCTGGCACACGCCCAGGCGTTCAACCAGGCGAGCATGGACCAGTCCGGCATGGATGACGGCCAGTCCGCGACGCCCGCGCCCGGCACCATCAGCGTGCGCCTCAACGGCCGCTTCCGCTTCTACGCCGGCTACTTCGACGACAAGGACTACCGCGGCCAGACCGCGACCAACACCACCAAGCAGAACACCTACGGGTTCGCCGAATACGCCCGCCTCTACCCCGGCTTCGACGGCGTTGCCTCGAACGGCCTCAAGTACGGCGCCGCCCTCGAGATCCGGCAGGACAACACCGTGGCGCCGGGCGGCGGCACCAACGGCTCGATCTCCGCGGCCGACCGCGGCGAGGGCGAGCTGTACTACCGCCGCGCCTTCGGCTACCTCGGCACCAACAAGCTCGGCACGCTGCGCTTCGGCGCGACCGACAGCCCCTCCTCGCTCTACCTGACCGGCACCGTCGAGAACTTCGACGCCGGCGGCTGGAACGGCGACATCTACTACCAGCTCCCGACCAACGCCCAGCTGAACTACCCGTTCGCCGACGTCGGCAACTTCTACTCGACCTCGAAGATCGTCTACCTCTCGCCGCAGGTCGCGGGCTTCGACTTCGGCGCGTCGTGGGAGCCGAACACGTCGAACTCCAACATCGACGACGGCAACTGCGCCCAGGCCAACACCGCCAGCACCACGACCCTGACCACGAGCACCGGCTCCACCGTCGTCGCCCCGCTCGCCAACGGCAGCGTCTACGGCGCCGACGCGGCCCTCGGCTGCGCCCGCACCTCCGCCACCAACGTGATCGCGGAGACCTCGCGCCGCACCAACACCACCGACGTGCTGCTGCGCTACCGCGGCACCTTCGGCCCGGTCGGCCTGGCCGCGACCGGCTCCTACATCCACTCCAGCAACGTCAAGTACAACGGCCAGGCCGCCCTGACCGCCGCCCAGCGCTTCTCCGGCCTCGACATGTTCGACACCGGCGTGGCCGTGACCTACGCGGGCTTCAGCCTCCAGGGCAACTTCCAGCGCGGCCGCTACACCGGCCAGTTCGCGCTCGACACCGCTGGCGGCACCGTCGGCAGCGCCTGGGTCGCCGGCGCCACCTACACCGTCGGCCCGCTGATCTTCGGCGGCTCCTGGATCGACTACACCTACCAGGGCAACCTGGCCATGACGGGCATCAGCCAGGCGCGCGACCAGGGTGCCGCCGCCGGCGCCACCTACGCGCTGGCCCCCGGCGTGTCGCTGTTCCTCTCCTACCTGTGGGACCAGAAGAAGCAGGGCGGCGTGAACATCTCCACCAACACGGTCGCCCCCACCGGCAACAAGCTGCGCGCCCAGGCCCTCGCCCTCGGCACCGGCCTGAGCTGGTAGCCGCCCGGCCTGCCGAGCGACGTCCCGCGGAGCGGTGGAGCGATCCACCGCCCCGCCTGCGTCTCAGGGGCAGTCACGCACAATCCGGCTCCGTCCCCACGCGACAGCAGGCAGGAAGCATGTTCTTTCTTGAAAGAAAGAACCAAAGAACTTCTGCCCATAGGAGTCCGGGCCCGGCGGCGCGTCCATGACCCACGGGCAAAGTCTTTTTGCTTCTTTTTCTTCAGAAAAAGAAGGTTCTTGCTTCCTCATGGGACCGGCAAGGCGCCCCCGGATCGACAACAGCCCCCAAACCGTGGGGCACGACCCGCGCCCGCGCCATCCACGCGGGTCGCCGGCCCCCCTGCCGCGGTGCCGCTGCATCCACCGCCAGTCCCCCGAGCGTATCCCCGGCTTGGCGCACCGCCGACGGCGGTCTAGACATCGCGCCAACACGGGGGCGTGTGGTGCCCCGCGACAAAGGGCCGCCATGACCTCTCCGCCGTTCCGTTCCGCCCTTCTGCTCGGCCTGCTCGCGCTGGGCGCCTGCGGCAGCAACGCACCCACCGTCCGGCCCGTCGCCGAGAACGAGTACAACGACTACCGCTACAAGGACCAGGCGCAGGGCAAGCTGTTCGGCACCAACGGCCTGACCTTCGGCACCGGCAAGACCGGCCGCCCCGACGCAGAGCAGGGCAGCGGCATCGGCGTCAACGCCTACCTCTGGCGCGGCGCGCTGGACACCCTGGGCTTCATGCCGCTCGCCTCCGCGGACCCGTTCGGCGGCGTCATCATCACCGACTGGTACTCGCCCCCCACGACCAGCGGCGAGCGCTTCAAGGCCACCGCCTACATCCTCGGCCGCCAGCTCCGCGCCGACGGCGTGCGCGTCTCCCTGTTCCGCCAGGTCCAGGACAGCGGCCGCTGGGTCGACGCCCCCGTCAGCCCGACCACCACCGGCGAGATCGAGAACCGCGTCCTCGCCCGCGCCCGCGAACTGCGCGCCGACGCGACGGGGCACGCCACCTAGCGCCCAAGTCAGAAAGCAAGGCTGGGCTCTGCCCAGACCCGCAAAGGGTCCGAGGACCCTTTGATCCCGTGACTCAAGTATAGTTTTTAAAGGCTCGGCCTTTGGCGGGGTCCAGGGGCAGGGCCCCTGGCCTTCCTTCCTGCGCGTGCTCGCCGGCGGCCGTTGCAGCCCTGCCTTTCGCCCGCCTTTTCTCGCGGATCGTCACGCGGCCCCTTGCTCCCGCCGGTGGCCCGTGGCTATAAGCCGCCTCCCCGCGGGGAAGGGGCCATAGCTCAGTTGGTAGAGCGCCTGAATGGCATTCAGGAGGTCAGCGGTTCGACCCCGCTTGGCTCCACCACCCCGCCCCGGTAGACCTCTCCCCCGACCGCCACCGCCGCAGCAGGCCGGCTCCGCCGGGCCGCGGCCCGGTCCAAGGAGTGGCCCATGCAGCTCACCGGCCTGCACCACCTCACCGCGATCACCGCGCACGCCTCCGCCAACCACGCCTTCTACACCGGCGTGCTGGGCATGCGCCTCGTCAAGCGCACCGTGAACCAGGACGACGTCTCGGCCTACCACCTGTTCTACGCCGACGGCCTCGCCTCCCCCGGCAGCGACGTGACCTTCTTCGACTGGCCCGCCGCCCCCGAGCGCCGCGGCACCGGCGCCGTCTCCCGCACCGCGCTCCGCGTCGCCGGCGCCGACACCCTCGCCTGGTGGCAGCACCGCCTCGACGCCCACGGCGTCACCCACCAGCCGCCCGCCGAACGCTGCGGCCGCCTCACCCTCGACTTCGAGGACCCCGAAGGCCAGCGCCTCAGCCTCGTCGACGACGGCGGCGAAGGCCCGGCCCACCCCTGGGACCGCAGCCCTGTCCCCTCTGCCCACCAGATCCGCGGCCTGGGCCCGATCACCCTGAGCGTGGCCGCCCTGGACGCAACGGCTGCGGTCCTGACCGAGGTCATGGGCATGCGCGCCGCGCACCGCTACCGCCACGACGCCGCCGACGTCCACGTGTTCGCCATGGGCGAGGGCGGCCCCGCCGCCGAGCTGCACGTCGCGGTCGAGCCCCACCTGCCGCGCGCGCAGCAGGGCGCAGGCGGCGTGCACCACGTCGCCTTCCGCACGCCCGACGCCGAACAGTATCGCGCCTGGAACGAGCGCCTGCACGCGATGCGCGTGCCGTCGAGCGGCCCGATCGACCGCCACTACTTCCGCAGCCTCTACTTCCGCGAGCCTGCCGGCATCCTGTTCGAGATCGCAACGGACGGCCCCGGCTTCGACACCGACGAGCCGATGGCCACCCTGGGCGAGCGCCTCGCCCTGCCGCCGTTCCTCGAGCCCCGCCGCCGCGAGATCGAGGCCGGCCTGAAGCCGATCTGAGTCCCGAAGACGGAGTCCAGGGATCCGCCCGATCCCCTTTCTCCTGAGTCAAGCCGGTCCAGGGGCGGCTCGCCCCTGGCGGGTCTGGGCAGAGCCCAGCCTTGCCTGTCCCTTGCAGCCCATCCCAGGAGCCGTCACCTCCGACGCGACAATGCTCGTGTCACGGTGCAGACATTCCCACCCATTGAGACCACCGTGTCCTGCCGCGCAGGACAACGCCCCTGCGCACCCCCTGTTCTGTCCTGCCGCGCAGGACACGTCTGTCCTCCGCGGCAGGACACCCCCGACCGCCCCGCGAAACACCCCTTGATCCCCGCCGGCAGGGCGCTGATCACAGGAGCCGGCCGGCGCGCCCGAGCCCTCCGCCACCCCGCTGTCACCCCCGAGAGGTCGCATGCATTTCTCCGACATCCACGCCCCGGTGCCCTCGCGCGAGTCCCTCGCCGCCGAGTACGCCGCCGTGCACGCGCTGCTCGACGCCGACGAAACCGCACAGGCCCTGGCCGCCTGGGACGCCGCCCGCCGCGGCTTCGACACCTGGACCGCGCTCGTCCACCTCCGCTTCGCCCAGGACACCACCGACGCCGCGCGCCGCGCCGACCGGGAGCAGGCCGACTCCCTGCAGCCCGAGGCGACCGGCCTCGACACCGCCCTCCGCCTGCGCCTCCTGGCCGGCGACCGCGCCGCGCTGGAGCGCCTGGCCGGCGCCCACGCCGTGCGCCTGTGGGAGTGCGACGTCACCACCTTCCGCCCCGAGATCGCCGCCGACCTGGAGGAGGAGGCCCGCCTCTCCGCCCGCTACACCGAGCTGCTCGCCGGCGCGCAGATCCCGCTCGACGGCCAGACCCTCAACCTGTCCGGCCTCGGCCCCCACGCCGAGAGCGCCGACCGCGACACCCGCCACCGCGCCGAGCAGGCCCGCTGGGGCTTCTTCGCCGACAACCGGCCGGAGCTGGACTCCCTCTACGACCGCCTCGTCCACCTCCGCCACGGCATGGCCCTCAAGCTCGGCGAGGCGACCTACACCCCCCTCGCCTACCGCAAGATGCGCCGCGTCGACTACGGCCCAGCCGACGTCGCCCGCTACCGCGACCAGGTCGTCGAGCACGTCGTCCCCCTGGTCTCCCGCCTCCTGGAGCGCCGACGCGCCGAGCAGGGCTGGGACCGCCTGCGCTTCTGGGACGAGGCCCTGATCGACCCCGCCGGCAACCCCGGCCCCGCCGGCGACCACGACTTCCTCGTCGCCCAGGCGCAGACGATGTTCGACCGCCTCGACCCCCGCCTCGGCGACTTCTACCGCATGATGGTCGCGGGCGGCTTCCTCGACCTCGACAACCGCGCGGGCAAGGCCGGCGGCGGCTTCTGCACCTCGTTCCCGACCTCGGGCGTCCCCTTCATCTTCGCCAACTTCAACGGCACCCAGGCCGACGTGAACGTCTTCACCCACGAGATGGGCCACGCCTTCCAGAACTGGGAAAGCCGCGCCCAGCCCGGCATCGACCTGCTCTGGCCGACCATGGAGGCCGCCGAGATCAACTCCATGGGCCTGGAGTTCCTCGCCTACCCCGAGATCGGCCTGCTCGTCGGCGACGGAGCCGCCGACCGCTTCCGCCACATGCACCTGATCGCAAGCCTGGCCTTCCTGCCCTACGGCTGCTGCGTCGACCACTTCCAGCACGAGGTCTACGCCCGCCCCGACGCCACCCCCGCCGAGCGCCACGCGATCTGGCAGCGCCTGGAGCGCCGCTACCTGCCCTGGACCGACTACGGCAACCTCGCCCACCCCGCCATGGGCGGCCGCTGGCAGGCCAAGCCGCACATCTTCGGCAGCCCCTTCTACTACATCGACTACACCCTCGCCCTGTGCTGCGCGATGCAGCTCTGGGCCCAGGCCCGCCACGACCCCCAGGCCGCCCTCGCCCGCTACGTCACCCTCTGCGCCCAGGGCGGCGCCGCCCCGTTCGGCGAGCTGGTCGCCGGCGCCGGCCTCGTCTCCCCGTTCGCGGACGGCGCCCTCGCCGACGTCGTGCGCGAGGCGGCGGCGGTGCTCGGCGTCTAGGAAGCAAGCAAGCCTGGGCTCTGCCCAGACCCGCCAGGGGCGAGCCGCCCCTGGACCGGCCTCACTTAAGTCCAGGTTACCAAAGGCTCGGCCTTTGGCGAGGTCCCCGGCTTGAAGCATGGGGCAGAGCCCCTGGCCTTGCTTCCCGCCTTGGCAAAGCGCGCGCCCCATGGCTACGGTCCGGCGCAACAGCCGAGGAGCCCACCCCGTGGACGTCAGCAAGATCAGCACCGGCAAGGCCCCGCCGCACGACCTCAACGTCGTGATCGAGATCCCGCAGGGCTCCCAGGTGAAGTACGAGATCGAGAAGGAGAGCGGCGCGATCTTCGTCGACCGCTTCCTGTTCACGCCCATGGCCTACCCCGCCGCCTACGGCTTCATCCCCGGCACCCTGGCCGACGACGGCGACCCCGCGGACGCCCTGGTCCTCACCCCCGCCGCCGTGGTGCCCGGCGCCGTGATCCGCTGCCGCCCGATCGGCATGCTGGAGATGGAGGACGAGTCCGGCCGCGACGAGAAGGTCATCTGCGTCCCCCACGACAAGATCCACACGCAGTGGAAGACCGTCCAGTCGATCGACGACCTGCCCGAGATCACCGTCAAGGCGATCGAGCACTTCTTCACCCGATACAAGGACCTGGAGCCCGGCAAGTGGGTCAAGGTCACGGGATGGGCGGACAAGGAGAAGACCGAGGCCGCAATCCTGCGCTGGATCGAAAAGGCGAAGTAGGAAAGGCCAAGGGCCCTGCCCCCGGACCCCGCCAAAGGCAGGGCCCTTGGAACCCTCTACTTAAGCGATGGGATCAAAGGGCCTCCGGCCCTTTGCGGGTCCAGGGCAGAGCCCTGGCCTTCCTTCCTAGCTCCGCCGCAGCGCCCCCTCCACCAGCTCCACCTGTCGTGCGATCCGCAGCAGCGACTCCGACCCCCTGCCCGGCCGCGGCGGCACCTCCCGCCGCCCCGCCACCGCGTCCAGCGCCTCGCCGACCCACCGCCCCCAGCCGTCCCGCTCGCCGGCATCCGGCTCGTGCTGCAGCGCCATCAGCCGCCCCGACAGCCGCCGCAGCGCCGCGTCGACGACCATCGCCGCCTCCACCCGGTCGCGGTGCCGCCGCCTGGGCTCCTGCAGCGCCCGCCCGATCGCGGCCTCCAGGTTGTTGCTCGCCAGCCCGGCCGCCCTCCGCGCCTCCCCCACTGCCGACGACGCCGCCCCGCCCAGCGCCGCGCGGGCATAGCGTGCATGGGCGAGCACCGTGCGCACCACCTCGTCCGGCAGCCGGTCCGGCTCCCAGCTCGGCCACAGCAGCACGCTCCCCGCCACCGCGATCAGCCCGCCGACCAGCGTGAACAGCGTGCGCATCGCCGCCACCTCCAGGCTGGAGTGCCCCGGCTCGACCAGCTCCACCAGCACCACGATCTGCGGCGTGAGACACGCGATGTAGGCGCCGTAGCTGACCTGACGCGCCGCGAACCCCACCACGCACAGCGGGAACATCAGCGCCGCCAGCGCCAGCGGCGTGTGCGCCACCATCGCCAGCCCCCCGCCCAGCAGTGCGCCGAGCACCGTGCCCCCAACCCGCTCCAGCGCCCGCTGCCAGGTCGCCGCGAAGAACGGCTGCATCACCAGCACCACGGTGTAGGGCAGCCAGTGGGTGAACGTCGTCTCGTACGACAGCGTGACCGCCAGCGCCGGCGCCGAGATCACCGCCGTGCGCACCGCGTGGCGCAGCATCACCGAGCGCCAGCTCAGGTTGTCGCGCAGCGGCCCGAGGATGCGCGCGCGCAGCGGCACGGCGGCCTCGCTGCCCAGGACGCCCCCCGATCGCTGACCGCCCTGCGGCCCCGACACCGCGAGCATGACGCGCAGCCGGTCGCCGATCGCCCCCGCGATGCCGCGCAGCGCCGGCTCGCCCTGCCCCGCCGCCACGATCCGGCCGATCGCGTCGTCCATGCCGGTGCCCCGCTCGTCGCGCTCGTGCAGGATGTCGCGCGCCACGGACAGCAGCAGCGACTCCAGCGGCCGCAGCATCCCGTCCGCCGCGGCACGCAGCGCCGGCGCCGGCGTGTGCTCCAGCAGCTCCGACAGCGCGATCAGCGCCGCGAACAGCTGATCCGCCGTCTCCAGCCGCACGCTGGCCTGCGCCGCCCTCGGCCCGACCTGGCCTCCCCCGCGCGCCAGCTCGATGACCCGCACCCGCGCCCGCTCGATCGCGTCGCGCACGGCACGGCGGTGCGCCCGCGCATGCGCCTCCCACTCCGCCACCCCCACGCCCTCGCGCCCCGCCAGCCCGTGCAGATCGACCGCCAGCTCGCCGAGCATCTGCCACACCTCCGCGACCGCAAGCCGGGCGTGGCGCGCCGGGTACAGCCGCCAGATCACCAGCGTCAGCAGCGTGCACCACAGCCCGCCCGCCACGAACATCGCCGCGATCACCGCCGCCCGGTGCGGCGCCAGCGGCACGTCGAGCGCGAACACCAGCACCACGGTGAGCACGTTGCCGATCGCCGCCGCCGCCAGGCCGTACACCCGCGCATACGCGTTGCAGAAGATCACCGCGCAGCCCAGCGGCACCACGACAGCGATGCCGAGCGGGCGCAGCATCCCGAAGGCGGCCCAGATCGCCGCACCCACCACCGTGAAGACCAGCAGCCCCGGCACCCGGCTGCGGATCGGGCCGCCCACGTCGCAGAAGCACGTGAGGTTCGCCGCCAGCGCCATGTAGACGAGCGGCGGCCAGCCGATCCACTCGTTGGCGAGGATGACGATCGCGCAGGCCAGCGCGGCGCGGACGCCCTCGGAGATGTCGAGGCCGCGCAGGTCGAAGCCGATCGGAAGACGGCCAAGATCGCCGCCGGGACGGCGCAGGGAGGCGAGGCTCATGGGACAAACCGGAAAAGGAAGGCCAGGGGCTCTGCCCCTGGACCCCGCCAAAGGC
>CAXSFE010000095.1:0-14869 GCA_964236585.1 uncultured Acetobacteraceae bacterium | reverse complement strand
CTTGCCTTGCCTGTCGCAATGGCGCCGGCCGCATCCCATATCCGCTGCGTCACTGGAATGGACTCCTCCGATGCGCCGCACATTCACCGTTCTTGTCCTGCTGCTGGCCCTGGCGCCCGGCCTGGCACTGGCACGGCCGGGCTTCGGCGGCTCGTTCGGCAGCCGCGGCGCGCGCACGTATTCCGCGCCGCCGCCGACCGCGGTGGCGCCGTTCGCGGCGCAGCCGATGCAGCGCAGCCTCGCGCCGCGCGCCGAACCTGCGCCGGGCTTCACGCCGAGTCCGGGGTATGCGCCGCAGCCGGCGTTCGGCGGCGGGATGTCTCGGCGCGGCATGTTCACGTCCGGGCTGCTCGGCGGGCTGGTGGGCGCGGGGATCGGGGGCATGCTGTTCGGCCACGGGATGTTCGGCGGCATGGACGGGGGGTTCAGCTTCCTCGGGCTGCTGCTGCAGATCGGGATCGTGGTGCTGATCGGGCGCTGGCTGTACCGACGCTTTGCGGGCGGGCAGCCTGCGCTCGCCGGGCGCGGGATGGGCGGCGGGCTCGGGGGTGCGCTGGGCGGGCTCGGGGGAATGTTGCGCTCGGGTGCTGCGCAGGCACGGCCGGGGATGCCAGGGGTTGGCCAGGCGGGCGGGCGTGGCGCGGCGCTGGCGGTGACGCCGCAGGACTACAAGGCGTTCGAGCAGGTGCTGCGCGAGGTGCAGGCGGCGTGGTCGGGCGGCGACATCGCCGGGCTGCAGCGTCTCGCGACGCCGGAGATGGTCAGCTATTTCGGCGAGCAGCTGGCGGAGCAGTCGAGCCGGGGCGTGCGCAACAGCGTCACCGCGGTGAACCTGGACCGGGGCGACCTGTCGGAGGCGTGGTCGGAGGGCTCGCGCGAGTACGCCACGGTGGCGATGCGGTTCTCGATGCTCGACGTCACGATGGACGGGTCGGGGCGCGTCGTGGACGGCAGCGCCACGGAGCGGGTCACGGTGACGGAACTGTGGACGTTCCTGCGTTCGCGCGGCGGGAAGTGGCTGCTGTCGGCGATCCAGCAGACGCGTTGAAGGCGAAGGCAGGAAGCATACCAGGCTGGGCTCTTCAAGGGCTGCCTGTCCCGGTGGCCTGGGTCGGCCATCGAGACCTTTGGCCGACTCCGCCCCAGCCAGTGGCCCGATCTCTGAGTTACCCTGTTCCTAGTAGTGGATTCCAAAGGCTGGCCTTTGGCGGAGTTTGAGGCAGAGCCTCAACCTTGCTTCCTGTCTACGACCCGCACTTGCCTTTGCCCTGGGCGTGCGCCATCTGCCGGAGCGCGCGGCCGTGTGGCCGGGCCTGCTGTGGAGAGTGGTTATGGGAAGCCTGAGCATCTGGCATTGGCTGATCGTGCTGGCGGTTGTGCTGGTGCTGTTCGGCGGCGGCAACAAGGTCAGCTCCTTGATGGGCGACTTCGCCAAGGGCATCAAGTCGTTCAAGAAGAACATGGCCGACGAGGGCGACGCCTCGATGGAGGCCACGGCCGACCGTCCCGCGGGCACCATCGCGGCGCCTGGCCCGACCGTGGCTGCCGGCACCACCACGACTCGCGAGAGCACCACAGTCCATCACGGCTGAGTGCCGGGTGGCTGCGGGTGCCTGCCTGCGCGGGCGATGCACCACTTCCGGAGTTATCCCCGCTAAGTGCCACTAAATCTTGTGGTTCTCCCCAGGGTTGTCCCCAAGTTTCTGTGTTCGGCGCGTTGAGAAGCCGTTCATGCTCCGGTAGGCTGCACCGCATATAGTGGTCGCCGCAGCCCGGAGTACACCAGATGGACTGGACCGACGCCGTCATCCTGAGCCTGCGCGCCCTCTGGGACGAGGGGCTTTCCACGGCGGAGATCGGCCGGCGCCTCGGTGTCACGAAGAACGCGGTGGTCGGCAAGGCGCATCGCCTGGTGCTGCCGGCGCGGCCTTCGCCGATCCGGCGGGGCGTCGTCTCCGCACCCGCGCCGCGTCGTGCGACCGGCCCCACGCTGCCTCCGATGGAGCAGGCGGACCCCTCGCCGGTTTCAGGCGAGCGGTTCGCGAACCAGGACGCCGGGCGCATGATGGAGGCGGCGGGCAACGTGGCCGCGCAGGCGGCGGGCTCCGTGCAGGTTCCCGTCGCGGTGACGGTGCGGTCGGTGGCGATGCCTGCCGTGGCAGCGGCGGCCGAGGACGGGCCGAAGCCTGCCCTGGCGACGCGAGCGGCGGCGGTGCGAGCCGGGCCCGCACTGCGGCCGGTGGCTGCGCCGCGGCGGATGCGGGTGGTCCCGTGCTGCTGGCCGATCGGCGAGCCGGGGACGCGCTCGTTCCGGTTCTGCGACGCGGAGTCGATGGCGGGCAAGCCGTACTGCGACAGCCATGCCCAGCTCGCCTACGTCAAGGTCCGCGAGCGGCGCGACGACGCCGCCTGACGACGCGGGCGGGCCTCGGCTGGTCCGGCCATGGGCGCCGGGTTAGGCTTCGTGCGGGGTGCTCGTCCCTGTGCGTGGGGAAACGGTGGGGCCGATGCCGATCTCCTATGCGCCGGGGCTGTCGCTGGACGAGGGGGAGCTGGTGTTCCGCTTCATCCACGCGTCCGGGCCGGGCGGGCAGAACGTCAACAAGGTGGCCAGCGCGGTGCAGCTGCGCTTCGACCTGCGCGCCTCGCCGTCGGTGCCGGACCGGGTGCGGGTGCGGGCGCAGCGGCTTGCCGGGCGGCGGCTGACGCTGGAGGGCGTGGTGGTGATCGCGGCCTCCCGGTTCCGCTCGCAGGAGCGCAACCGGGAGGATGCGGTCGGGCGGTTGGTGGAGATCCTGCGCGAGGCGGCGGAGCCTGTGGTCGTGCGGCGGGCGACGCGGCCGTCGCTTGGGGAGAAGCGGCGGCGGCTGGAGGGCAAGGCGCAGCGGTCCGGCACGAAGCGGCTCAGGGGGCGAGTGGAGGAGTAGCAAGGCCAGGGGCTCCGCCCCTGGACCCCGCCAAAGGCCAAGCCTTTGGAAACCTCTACTTAAGGTTTCCTTATCAGATGCCGGTCCAGGGGCGGCTCGCCCTTGGCGGGTCTGGGCAGAGCCCAGCCTTGCCTTACAGGTCCGGCCACCGCGCCGTGCGCTGCCGTTCCTGCGCCGGCGTGAGCGTGCGCGGCCCGTCGGCGACCTCGCGCGGCAGGTTTGGCACGGCGGCGGGGTCGGCCCAGCAGTCCACGGTGCCGAGGCTGCGCGTGCAGTAGGGCGGCGGCGGAGGCGGCGCCTCCTTCTCCCGGCAGTAGCTCTGGCCGCGGTCGAGCCGCACGATCGAGCAGTCGCGGCCGGTGGTCCCGGAGTAGGCCAGGTCGAACAGCCCGCGGTGGAAGGTCGCGACCGAGGCGAGGTCGCCAAGCCCGAGCAGGACCGCCGGGGTGGCCGGCGGGGTGCAGCCACAGAGCGCCAGCGCCAGCGCGCCGGGCAGGATGCGGCGCGGCACGGACCGGGCGGGGGAAGGGAGCGGGGCGCGCATCGCCGCACCATGCGCCCGGAGGCGTGAACCAATCCTTTCCGCGGCGGTGACGGTCCTGCGCCGGCCGGCGGCGGCGGGGCCGGGTTTGCTCGGCTGCGTCGTGGTCGCTATGGTCCGCCGCCTTTGCGGGGGGGTCCCGCGTGGGCGGGGCCGGGGACAGAGTGGTCGACATCTTCGACGAGGTGGACGAGGAGATCCGGGGTGACCAGCGCCGCCGGGTCGCGCGGCGTGGGGCTGCGGCAGCGGCGGCGCTGGCTGCGGTGCTGCTGCTGGCGGTCGGCGGCTGGCAGCTGTGGCGCTGGCGGGAGCTGCAGGCCTCGCGCGCGGTCGCGGGGCAGTTCCTCGCGGCGATGCAGCAGGCGGACGGCGCCACGCCGGCGGCGCGCGAGGCGGATCGGGCGGCGGCAGCCACGTCGTTCGCCGAGATCGCCAGGACCGCGCCGGAGGGGTATCGCGTGCTGGCGCGGCTACGCGAGGCGGGGCTGCGGGTGGCGGGCGGCGACGGCGCGGCGGCGCGCGCGCTGTGGGACCAGGTCGCGGCGGACCCGGGGGCCTCGGCCCTGCTGCGCGACTACGCCAGCCTGCTGTGGGCGGAGAACCAGATCGACGACGGCGATCCCGCGGCGGTGCAGGCGAGGCTTGCGCCGCTGCTCGCGCCGGAGAATGCCTGGCGGCCGCTGGCGGAGGAGGCGCAGGCGCTGGTGCAGCTCCGGTCCGGGCGGGACGCTGACGGTCGCGCGACGCTGCGGCGGCTGGCCGGCGATATCTCGGCGCCGAACGGGGTGCGGCAGCGCGCCACCGTGGTGCTGCAGGCGCTGGGCGAGCCGGCGCCGCCCGGGGCGCCGCGGCAGGGCGCGCCCAACGGCCCGGACGGCGGCATGCCGGACGCCGGCGAGTGAGCGTTCCTTCCGCCTCGCCCGGCTCTGCTCCACCCAGCTCTGTTTCGCCAGTTCCTGCCTCGCCCTTCCCGGCGCCTTCCGCGATCACGCCTTCCAGGAGCCACTCCAGCATGCCGGCTCCAGATGCCTCCCGCCCCGACCTTCTGCGCGGCCTCGATCCGGGGGGGCAGCCCGATCGTGGGCCGGCCGCGATACGTGCCGCAGGGCTGGGCGCGCTGACTCGGCGGGCAGCTCTGCTGCCGCTGCTCGGGCTCGGGGCGTGCAGCGTGCTCGACACGATCTTCAGCGACGACTCGAACAAGAAGATCCTGCCCGGCAAGCGCGAGGCGGTGCTGGGCAACGCGGCCTCCGAGATGGCGCAGGCGGACTCGGCGCACCTGCCGGCGATCATCCTGCCGCCGGTGACGCGCAACGTGGACTTCCCGCAGCCGGGCGGGGTGGCGACGCACGTGATGGGCAACCTCGCGGGCGGCTTCAAGCCGGGCTGGAGCGCGGCCATCGGCGTCGGCGGCGGCTACCGCGCCAAGCTGACCGCCCAGCCGGTGGTGCTCGGCGGGCGGGTGTTCACCATGGACACGGATGCCGTGGTCTGCGCGTTCGACCTGAAGAGCGGCGAGCGGCTGTGGCGCCGCGAGACCCGGGACAAGGACACGCACAGCACCAACCTCGCCGGCGGCATCGCGGCCGAGGGCGGGCTGGTCTACGTCGTCACCGGGCGCTCCGACGCGCTGGCGCTGAACGTTGCGGACGGCAAGGTGGCGTGGCGGGCGCCGCTGCCGGCGCCGGCGCGCTCGCTGCCCACGCTGGGGGGCGGGCGGCTGTACGTCGGGCTGATCGACGGGCGGCTGTTGGCGCTCGACATGCACGGCGGCAAGCAGCTCTGGTCGTACCAGTCGAGCGACGCCGGGATGATCGTGCTCGGTCAGCCCGCGCCGGCGTATTCCGACGACATCGTGGTCGCGGGGTTCGGCTCCGGCGACCTGGCGGCGGTCCACGCGGACACCGGCACGCTGCTGTGGACCGACAACCTGGGCGCGGCCGGCGGGCGGGTCACGGCGACGGACCTGTCCTCGATCCGCGGCGCCCCGGTGATCGACGGCGCCACCGTCTATGCCGTCGGGCTGGGCGGGCTGATCGTGGCGATCGACCTGCGCTCCGGGCGGCGCATCTGGGAGCGGCCGATCGGCGGCGGGCAGATGCCGTGGATCGCCGGCGACTGGATCTACCTGATTGACAACGACCAGCAGCTGCTGGCGATGACCAAGGCCGAGGGCCGGGTGCGCTGGGTCGCGGACCTGCCGCACTACGTCGACGAGACGAAGCACACGGGGCCGCTGTTCTGGTCCGGGCCGGCGCTGGTGAACTACCGGCTGGTGCTCACGGGGGACCGGGGGCAGCTGCTGTACGCGAACCCGGTCAGCGGGGTCGTGACCGGGGGAGTCGACCTGCCGGCCGCGGGGGCGGTGCCGCCGGTGGCGGCGTCGGGCACGCTGCTGATCCTCACGGACGACGGGAAGCTGACGGCGCTGCGGTAAGGCAGCAAGGCCAGGGGCCCTGCCCCTGGACCCCGCCAGGGCGAGCCGCCTTGGACCGGCCTCGCTTAAGGAATGGATTCCAAAGGCCAGCCTTTGGCGGGGTCCAGGGGCAGAGCCCCTGGCCTTGCCTGCTGCGCCTTCCTATTTCAGTCCGACAAGACACAAGACGGCCTGCGCCCCGTCTGAAAGGCCGCCGTGCCCGCATACCAGACCCACACCGACACCGGACCCGGCCCGCAGGCGGACGCGCTGCCCGTCGTGGTGATCGCCGGGCGTCCCAACGTCGGCAAGTCCACGCTGTTCAACCGGCTGTCCGGGCGGCGCTCCGCGCTGGTGGCCGACACGCCCGGCGTCACCCGCGACCGCAAGGAGGCGGAGGCCGTCCTGCGCGGGCGCACCGTGCGGCTGATCGACACGGCCGGGCTGGAGGAGGCGGCGCCCGACTCGATCTACGACCGGATGCGGGTCTCGTCGCAGGCCGCCGTGTCGCTGGCCGACCTGGTGGTGTTCGTGGTCGACGCGCGGGCGGGGATCACGCCGGCGGACAGCCACTTCGCGGGGTGGCTGCGCAGGCAGGGGCGGCCGGTGCTGCTGGTCGCCAACAAGACGGAGGGGCGAGGGGGCGCCGCCTCGGCGATGGAGGCGTTCTCGCTCGGGCTCGGCGACCCGGTGGCGATCTCGGCCGAGCACGGCGACGGACTGTCCGGGCTGATGTCGGAGATCGCGGACCGGCTACCGAAGCTGGCGCGGGCCGAGGCCGGGGATGAGGAGGGCGCCGAGGCGGAGGGCGGGCCGGTGCGGCCGCTGCGGCTTGCGATCGTGGGGCGGCCGAACGCGGGCAAGTCCACGCTGCTGAACCGGCTGCTCGGCGAGGAGCGGATGATCACCGGGCCGGAGCCGGGGCTGACGCGCGACTCCGTGCTGTCGGTGCTGCACGACCCGCTCGGCGACATCGAGCTGGTCGACACCGCCGGCCTGCGCAAGAAGGCGCGCATCGAGGCCGACTTGGAGCGGATGTCGGTGAGCGCCACCATCGAGGCGCTGAAGATGGCCGAGGTGGTCGTGCTGTGCGTCGACGCGGAGCTGGGGCTGCACGAGCAGGACCTGCAGATCGCGCGGCTGATCGAGCGCGAGGGGCGGGCCTGCGTGCTGGCGCTGAACAAGTGGGACGCGGTCGAGGACCGACAGGTCACGCGCAAGGCGATCTCGGACCGGCTGGAGACCTCGCTTGCGCAGATGAAGGGCATCCCAGTGGTGTCGTTCTCCGCGCTGACCGGGGCCAGCGTGGACAAGCTGCTGCCGGTGGTGAGGGCGGCGCACGCGACCTGGAACAAGCGGGTGGCGACCGGGGAGCTGAACCGCTGGTTCGAGCACGCGCTGTCTCGGCACCCCACGCCGCTGGTCGAGGGCAAGCGGATCAAGCTGCGCTACATGACGCAGGCCAAGGCGCGGCCGCCCACCTTCGTGGTGTTCGGCACGCGCGCGGAGATGCTGCCGGAGGACTACCGGCGCTACCTGGTGAACGGGCTGCGCGAGCAGTTCACGCTGCCGGGGACGCCGGTCCGGCTGCAGCTGCGGGGGACGAAGAATCCATACGCGGACGACTGAGGAAGCAAGGCCAGGGGCTCTGCCCCCCTGCTTGGAAGCGGGGACCCCGCCAGGGCGAGCCGCCCTGGACCGGCATAAATTGGATTCCAGACCCAAGTTGTGGTTTCCAAAGGCGAGCCTTTGGCGGGGTCCAGGGGCAGAGCCCCTGGCCTTCCTACGCTGCTCCTAACAGCAACGGGGTGTTTGCCCGCGCGTCCTGCCACATCGCGTGCGCGTTGCGGCAGATCGAGAGCCAGCAGTCCTGCGACACGCCCTGGGCGTCCTCGTAGGGCGCGAGCCGGTCGATGTGGCCGCACATCAGGCCGGGCGCCTTCCACTCCACCGTGCCCGGCAGGTGCGCGGCGTCGGCGGGCACCACGTAGAGCAGCGTGTTGTGCGCGGCGTAGGAGCGCAGTGCGGCCCAGACCGGGGTGACCTCCTCCAGGCCGAGCGCGATGTTGCGCTTGAGCACGAAGATCTTCTCTCCGGCGCGCAGGTCCTGCAGGAACAGGCGGAGCTGGAAGCGCAGCCGCTGGTGGGCGCGCGGCAGCACGGTGTCGGCGGCCACCTCGCCCTCATGCTCGAAGCTGTGGTAGCGCAGGTCGTAGCTGGTCTGCTGGATGATGTACTCGCGCGCGCCCTCCGGCTCGTTGCCGTACTCGCAGACGAGGTTCTCCGGCAGGGTCAGGCCCTCGAACTCGGTGTCCAGGCCGCGCAGCAGGTGGGTCAGGTGGGTGGCCGAGAAGCGCAGCAGGTTGAGCGGCTCGGCGCCGAAGCGGCGCTGGGCGATGCCGAACTCGCAGTTGTCGCCCAGGCTCTGGAATCGCGCGACGAGCGCCTCCGGGGCCATCGGGAAGCGATCGGGCTCGGCGTGGCGCGCGGGGACGCGGTCCGAGCCGTAGAGCCGCAGGCTGCGCAGCAGGATCGAGAGCAGGCGGTTGTCGTTGCTGTCGTTCAGCTCCGAGGCGCGCACCTTGTCGTAGTGCACCAGGGTCAGGACGAGCCGGCCGTCGCGGACCAGGCGCCGCGGCAGGCTGACCGAGATCTCCGTCGGGCGATGCACCCGGTGGGTGGAGAGCAGGTGCCCGTCGCTCCACACGGCGACCCGCTGCAGCCGCGCGATCGGGTCGATTCTGAGCACCACGACGTAGGCCGGGTGGTCTGCGGCGACGTCGAGCGCGAGCGTGCTGAAGTTGTCCACGGCCCAGACATAGTCCGGCTCCGGGTGCGACCAGCCGACGCCCATCGCGGGCAGGCCGGAGCCGCCCGCGCGAAAGTCCAGTTCCCCCAGCAAGGCCAGCGCCATCGACACACCCTTCCCCGTACTCCGGGCGCGAGACGACCAGGCCGGGCGATGCCGGCACACGAACAGCCGGACGACTGTCACCGGACAATGCGGCCCGGTCGTTCTGACGGACGCAGCCCGTATCAGACGCCGGGACGCAGCGTGCCAAGAATGTTTGAAGAAATGCCGAACGACGGTGTCATTCCGGGTATGCGTTGCGGGCGCGGCCCGCGACCCGGCAGGACGTTTCGGCGGCGTGCGGCATGGCTTGCGCGAGGCGGGCTCGTCCTCAGATTCAGGCATGGCCGACCCGCTTGGTTCGGCAGGCGAGCAAGGGAGCAGGCGCATGGCGAAGACCGCGAAGAAGACCGATCCGAAGCTGTGGGAGAAGGTCAAGGAGGAGGTCACCGAGGGTGACAAGGGCGGCAAGTCCGGCCAGTGGTCGGCGCGCAAGGCACAGCTCGCCGTGCACGACTACAAGGCGGAGGGCGGGGGCTACGAGGGCGAGAAGTCGGCCGACAACCACCTCGCCCAGTGGACCAAGGAGGACTGGGGCACGAAGTCGGGCGAGGAGTCGGGCAAGAGCGGCGAGCGCTACCTTCCGGAGAAGGCGCGCGAGGCGCTCTCGGACGACGAGTACAAGCGGACCACCGAGAAGAAGCGGGCCGACACCCGCAAGGGTCGGCAGCACTCCGCGCAGCCCGCGGACGTCGCGAGCAAGACCGGCGCGGTGCGGCACGCGTCGGAGCGGGAGGGGATGACGCGGGCGGCACTGCTGCAGGAGGCCGGCAAGGCGGGCATCGCCGGGCGGTCGAAGATGAAGAAGGCGGAGCTGATTGCCGCGCTGGGAAGCAGGAAAGGTTGAGGCTCTGCCTCAAACTCCGCCAAAGGCTAGCCTTTGGAATCCAATACTTAAGTGCAGGGTTTCCAAAGGGCTCGGCCCTTTGGCGGGTTCGGGCAGAGCCCGACCTTGCTTCCTACCCTTCGACGATCGCCCCGGTCCGCGTCTCCTGCGCCCCGCACAGCGCCACGATCGCGGGCGCCACGTCGGCCGGCTGGCGCAGGGTGCGCGGGTCCTCGCCCGGGAAGGCGGCGGAGCGGGTGCGGCTCGCGACCGCGCCCGGGTCGAACAGGTTGATCCGCAGCGGCGACAGCGTGGCCTGCTCGTCGGCCCAGGCGAGCACGACCTGCTCCATCGCAGCCTTGCTGGCCCCGTAGATCGCCCAGTAGGCGCGCGGCGTGCGGGCGCGGGCGCTGGTCAGCACCACGCAGCGGCCCGACTCGCCGGCGGACAGCACCGGCCCGCAGGTGCGGATCAGGCGCCAGGTCGCGTGGACGTTGACGGCGAGCGCGCGGTCGAGGTCGGAGGGCTGGATGTGGCCGACCGGGGTGAGCTGGCCGAGCACGCCGGCCGCGTGCACCAGGATGTCGAGGCGGCCGAAGCGGGCGAGGAGGGTGGGGCCGAGCGGGTCGATGGCGGCGGGCTCGGCGAGGTCGAGCGGCAGCAGCGTGGCGCCCTGGCCGGAGGCGGCGCGGATGCGGTCGTCCAGCTCCTCCAGCGCGCCCTGGGTGCGGCCGGTGGCGACCACGTGCGCGCCGTGGCGGGCCAGCTCGACCGCGACGGCGGCGCCGATGCCGCGGGTGGCGCCGGTCACGAGGGCGACGCGGCCGGCAAGGGACTCAGGGGGCATGGGGCCTGCCGAAGGAAACAAGGCTGGGCTCTGCCCAGACCCGCCAGGGGCGAGCCGCCCCTGGACCGGCTTTACTTAAGAATTGGATTCCAAAGGCTTGCCTTTGGCGGAGTTTGAGGCAGAGCCTCAACCTTCCTTGCTTCATGCTCAGCGGCAGTCCGTGTAGGACGAGGACTGGTGCCCCGGGTGCTGGGCCATGTCGGGCAGGGGCACCGGATACTCGCCGGTGAAGCAGGCGTCGCAGTACTGGGGGCTGCTGTCGTTGCGGCCGTTGCGGCCGAGCGCGCGGTACAGGCCGTCGAGCGAGATGAAGGCCAGGCTGTCGGCGCCGATCAGCCCCGCCATCTCGGCGATGTCGTGGTTGGCGGCGAGCAGCTTGCCGCGCTCGGGCGTGTCGATGCCGTAGAAGCAGGAGTGCGTGGTGGGTGGCGAGGAGATGCGCATGTGCACCTCGGACGCGCCGGCGGCGCGCACCATCTCGACGATCTTGCGGCTGGTGGTGCCGCGCACGATGCTGTCGTCGACCAGGATCACCCGCTTGCCCTCGATCACCGCGCGGTTGGCGGAGTGCTTGAGCTTCACGCCGAGGTTGCGGATCTGGTCGGTGGGCTCGATGAAGGTGCGGCCCACGTAGTGGTTGCGGATGATGCCCAGCTCGAACGGGATGCCGCTCTCGGTGGCGTAGCCCATGGCGGCGGGCACGCCCGAGTCGGGCACGGGGACCACGACGTCGGCCTCGACGCCGCCCTCGCGGGCCAGCTCCGCGCCGATCAGCTTGCGCGAGTTGTAGACCGGCGTGCCCTCCATCACCGAGTCGGGGCGGGCGAAGTAGACGTACTCGAAGATGCAGAAGCGCGACGAGGCGGCGGTCAGCGGCTTGAGCGAGCGCAGGCCGGAGTCGTCGATCACCACGATCTCGCCGGGCTCGACGTCGCGCACGAACTCGGCGCCGACGATGTCGAGCGCGCAGGTCTCGCTGGCGAGCACCCAGCCGGCGCGGCCGCCCACGCTGTCGGCGGCAGGCAGGCGGCCCAGGATGAGCGGGCGCACGCCGAGGGGGTCGCGCACGCCGATCAGCGCCTCGTTGGAGAGTGCGACGAGGGAGTAGGCGCCGACGACCTGCTTGAGCGCGTCGATCAGGCGATCGACGACGGTGGAGTACAGGCTGATGGCGATGAGGTGGACGAACACCTCGCTGTCGGTGGTGCTCTGGAACAGGCACCCGCGGCGGACCAGGGCGCGGTGCAGGGCGTCGGCGTTGGTCAAGTTGCCATTGTGGGCGACGGCGAAGCCGCCGAACTCGAAATCTGCGTACAGCGGCTGCACGTTGCGCAGGATGGTGTCGCCGGTGGTGGCGTAGCGGTTGTGGCCGACGGCGGAGCGGCCGGGCAGGGCGGCGATGGTGCGGGCGTCGGAGAAGTTGTCGCCGACCAGGCCGAGGCCGCGGTGGTTGTGGAAGCGGGCGCCGTCGAAGCTGACGATGCCGGTCGCCTCCTGGCCGCGGTGCTGCAGGGCGTGCAGGCCGAGCGCGGTCAGGGCGGCGGCGTCGGTGGCGCCCCAGACGCCGAACACGCCGCATTCCTCGTGCAGGCTGTCGTCGTCCCCGCCCGGGGCCGCGGCGTCGCGGGCGAGCTGCGCCGCGGCCGCGGACAGGCGCTCCGTTCGACTCTCGCACGCCGCCTCGGCGTCGGGAGGGCCTGCGGGGGCGTGCGAGGCGGGGACGGGAAGCGTCATGGCGGGTCTCCGAGGTCGAGCGCGGGGGCGGGCGCGCGCAGGCTCAGTCGCGGGTCGGCGGGACGCGGGGCGGCAAGGCACGATGCGGGCCGGCGAAGGCTGGGCGAGCCTGCCGCGGGTGGGCACGAAGGACGGCCGCCACGTGGCTGGGCGGCGCCGGCAGGTCCGTCCCATGCAGCACATGGGGACGCGCGGCCGGCGAGGACGCGGCGGGGGTCGCGGCGCTCACTCGCGCACCGGCGCGGGGCCGGTGGCGCGTCCGGAGGCAGGGGCGCGCATCAGCTCGGCGGCGGTCGCCTGGCGCGGCTCCGGCGGCGCCGCCAGGGTGGGGCGGTCCGCGGCGGGGAGGCGGCCGACGACCCAGGACGCGGCCTCGTAGACGAACGGCAGGCTGCGGGCCTCGCGCACCTTCAGGGGCCAGGACTCCGCCGGCAGCAGCAGGCCGCCGACGATGTAGGCCGCGACCACGATCAGCGCGCCGCGCCCCAGGCCGAACACCAGCCCCAGCGAGCGGTCGAGCCCGCCCAGGCCTGGCGCGCGCGCCAGGCGGCCGAGCACGGAGGCGGCGATCGAGAATACGGTCAGGGCTGCCACGAAGGCGACGATGTAGGTGGCGGCCTGCGCGAAGGAGGAGTCGGCGATGTAGCCGTGTGCGGCGGGGAGCAGGTCCGGCCCGTAGCGGAACGCCACGTAGCCGGCGCCGGCCCACGCGGCCAGGCCCAGCACCTCGCGCACCAGCCCGCGCGACAGGCCGGCGAGCGCGGACAGCGCCAGGATGGCGAGGACGACGACGTCCACCAGGTTCATCGGCGGCAGGGCCTCGGTGCGGGAGAGCCGCTGTATCGGCCACTGCACCTGCGAAGCCAAGGCCCCGTGTGACAGATCAGGGTCGCGTGGCGGAAGGCCAGGGGCGCTGCCGCCCCTGCCTGAAGACGGGGACCCCGCCAGGGGCAGCGCCCCTGGACCGGCTTCCCTGGGTCGAGGGTTTCCAGAGGGCTCCGCCCCTTGGCGGGTCCGGGCAGGGCCCGGCCTTCCCTATGCCCCGATGGTCTCCGCGCCGCGCTCGGCGAGCAGCTTGCGCAGGTCGCGGATCACCGGGAACACCTCCTGGTTCCAGTCGCCGCCCTGCGCGTCGTGCGCGGCCTGCTCCTGCTCGACGATCTCGCGGTCCTCGCGGAAGATGCGCTCGGTGAAGATCACCAG
The DNA here is from genome assembly GCA_964236585.1 of uncultured Acetobacteraceae bacterium. Lineage (GTDB taxonomy): Bacteria > Pseudomonadota > Alphaproteobacteria > Acetobacterales > Acetobacteraceae > CAXSEF01. The sequence continues at coordinate 1,464 of CAXSFE010000095.1, read as the reverse complement.
CAGCGGCCAGGCGGCGTCGAGCAGACCGGGGATCTTCGGCCGCTGGACCGAGAGCAGGCCGAACACGCGGTTGGTCCTCTGCTGCGCGTCCTGGGGCGTGTAGGCGATCCACAGGTCCATCACGGGGTTGTCGGCGTCGCTGGTGACGATGCGCAGCGTCTGGTACGGGTACTCGGTGCGGATGGTCATCATGTCCTGGTCCGCGGAGTCGTGGGTCAGGCCGCGTCGCTGGCCGAAGATCGCGGCCTCGCCGAGGGGCTGCTTGCCGCCGGTGCGGGCGAAGGTGTACTTCGCCTCCACCCAGTCCTCGCCCTGCCGCCGGCCGCGGAAGCGCGGCACCATCTGGCCCATCTGCTTGCGGTGCAGGAACTGGTGGTTCATGTCCATCAGGTTCTCGTGCATGAAGCTGTAGTGGCACGCGACCGAGCGGCCGAAGCGGCGGGTCTTGTACTTCGGGTTCGCGGCACGGCCGAGCTGCGGCGGCGGCACGCTCGCGACCTTCGCGGGGTCGCCGGGGAACACCAGGATCAGGCCGTCCGCCTCGTGCACAGGATAGGCGCGCACGCCGTTGGGCAGCTTGTCCTTGCCGAGGTAGGGCACGTCGACGCAGCGGCCGTGGCAGCCGTAGGCCCAGCCGTGGTAGCCGCAGCGGATCGTGTCGCCCTCCAGCAGGCCCTGGCTCAGCGGCACCTGGCGGTGGGCGCAACGGTCCTCCAGCGCGAACACCGCTCCGCCGTCCTTGGGCCGGGCCAGCACGATCGGGTCCGCGCCGAAGCGGGTGGCGAGCACCGCGCCGGCCTTGAGTTCGCGCGACCAAGCCACCGGGTACCAATGGTTGGGGTGCGAGGCCACGCGGCGCAGGTCGCGCGCCGGCTCGGCGGCGCTGGGGAGGCGGTCGTCGGTCGCGAAATCCTGGTCCATTCACCCTCGGCGGCGTGCTGTGACGGCGTGAGCGACCTGTCTAGCAGGAGTTCGGCCGGGCGTGCAGCCCGCTCCTGGGGCCGGGCGACGGGGGCGCCCGCCGCCCGACTGCCCCCGTCCGGTCGCGGTGCCCGCGAGCGTGGCGCCGTCAGCCGGGCCCGACCGCGCTGGCGATCTGTCCCACCAGCTCGGCCAGCTCGGCCTGCCGCCGGGTCCCGGTCTTGGCGTAGGCGCGGGCGAGATGGGTGCGCACGGTGGGCGCCTCGACCCCGAGCCCGGCGGCGGCGGCGGCCACGCCCGAGCCCGCGGCCACGAGACAGGCGGCGCGCGCCTCCGCGGCGGTCAGCCCGAACAGCGAGCACAGCGCGGCCCGGGTGCCGCCGGGGTGGCTGCCGGCCGGCTCGGCGACGATCACCACGGCGGCAGGGCGCGGGGTGCCGATCCAGCCGGCCTCGACGCCGCGGCCCACCGGCACGACGTGGGCCAGCAGCCGCAGGCCCGGCTGGTCCAGCAGCACGCTGCCGCCCCCGGCACCGCGCCCGG
>CAXSFE010000094.1:0-14934 GCA_964236585.1 uncultured Acetobacteraceae bacterium | reverse complement strand
GCGCGCGGCGCAGCGCCAGGCGCCGCCGCCGCAGCAGCAGCAGATGATGCCGATGCAGGGCGGTCCGGGCGGGCCGCAGGACGACGGCTCGCAGCAGGCCGACGCCGGGCCGCAGCCGATCCTGCCGCAGCCGCCGGTGCCCGAGCTGCCGCCGCTGGCCAAGGGCGTGGCGCCGCCGGTGGCCTCGATCGGGGTGCTCGGCGTGCCCGAGATCATGCAGGACAGCACCGCGGCGCGTCAGGTGCAGAAGGAGATCGGCGGCCGGCGCGAGAAGCTGAACGCGGACGCGCAGAAGGAGCAGGCGGCGTGGCGCGACATGCAGCAGGCGCTGCAGAACGACCACGCCAAGCTGACGCCGGACCAGGGCCATGCCCGCGAGCGCGAGCTGCAGGAGCGCATCACCACGGCGCAGAAGCAGTTCCGCGACCGCAACCGCATCATCCAGGAGGCGGCGCAGGTCGGGCTGGGCCAGATCGAGCGCACGCTGATCGGGGTGATCCGGCAGGTCTCGGAGAGCCGGGGGATGAACCTGGTGCTGCACCGCAACCAGGTGGCGCTCAACGTCAACGAGTTCGACATCAGCAAGGCCGTGGTCGAGCAGCTCAACAAGGTGCTGCCGTCCGTGCTGATCCCGGCGGACGGCGTGGACCCGGCGGCGATGGCGGCGGCGCAGGCCAGCAACGTGCCGGCGGGGTCGGGCAACGTGTCGGGGCCTGCGGCTTCGGTGGCGCCTGCGGTCCCGGCGGCATCGCCCCCGGCGGTGGCGGCGGCTCCTGCGGCCGTGGCGCCGGCCCCGGCGGCGAAGCCCTGAGCGGGGTGGCTCCGGCACCCGCCGGCGTCGGCGACCCGCGCTTCTTCGCGCGCTCCGGGCCGCACGGTCTCGCGGCGGTGGCGGCGGCCGCGCAGGCCGGGGCGGTGGGCGCGTGCGGGCCGCTGCACGGCGTGGCGCCGCTGCAGGTGGCGGGGCCGGGCGAGGTCAGCTTCCTGCACAACCGGCGCTACCTCGACGCCCTGCTCGCGACGCGGGCGGGGGCGGTGATCCTGACGCCGGAGCTGGCGGGGCGGCTGCCCGACGGGGTCGCCGGGCTGGTGACGCCGGAGCCGTATGCGGCCTGGGCGAGGGTTGCGGCGCTGTTCCATCCGCGTCCGCCGGCGCGGCCCGGGGTGCACCGCTCGGCGGTGGTCGAGGCGGGGGCGGTGGTGGATGTCACGGCCGAGGTGGGGGCCCACGCGGTGGTGGGCGAGGGCGCGGTGATCGGGCCGCGCTCGCGCGTGGGCGCGGGCGCCGTGGTCGGGCCGGGCGTGGTGGTCGGCGCGGACTGCCGGATCGGCGCTCTGGCCTCCCTCAGCCACGCGGTGCTCGGCGATCGGGTGTACGTGTATTCCGGGGCGCGGATCGGCCAGGAGGGCTTCGGCTTCGCGGTGACGGGCGAGGGGTTCCTGTCGGTGCCGCAGCTCGGGCGGGTGGTGCTGGAGGACGACGTGGAGGTGGGGGCGAACAGCACGGTCGACCGGGGGGCGGCGCTGGACACGGTGATCGGGGCGGGCTCGCGCCTCGACAACCTGGTGCAGATCGGGCACAACGTGCGGCTTGGCCGCTGCTGCGTCGTGGTGGCGCAGGCGGGGATTTCCGGGTCGACCGTGCTGGAGGATTTCGTCGAGGTCGCGGCGCAGGCGGGTTTGACGGGGCACCTGACGATCGGCCACAAGGCCAGGATTGGCGCCCAGGCCGGCGTGATGGCGGACGTCGCGGCACGTCAGGCGGTGGTGGGCAGTCCCGCCATGCCGGTGCGCGAGTTCTTCCGCAACGTCGCCGTGCTGCGCAGGCTGGCGCGGCCGCGCCGTCCGGATGGCGGCGCTCCGCCGGAGCAGGGAACGGGCTGAGGATGGACGGCACTCATTCGCACGACGACAGCGCTGTTCCACCGGTGAGCCCGGAGGACGGGGTGGTCCACGGGATCGGCGAGACGGTCGACATCGCCCGGATCATGCGCGCGATCCCGCACCGCTACCCGTTCCTGATGATCGACCGGGTGCTGGAGATGGTGCTCGACCGCTCTGCGATCGGCATCAAGAACGTCACGATGAACGAGCCGTTCTTCGAGGGGCACTTTCCCGGCCATCCGGTGATGCCGGGCGTGCTGATCATCGAGGCGATGGCGCAGACCGCGGCGGTGCTGGTGGTCGAGACCATGGGGCCGTCGTATGCGGGCAAGGTCGTGTACTTCATGAGCATCGAGGGGGCGAAGTTCCGCCGCCCCGTGGTGCCGGGCGACCAGCTGCGCATCCACATCATCAAGGAGCGCTCGCGCGGCAGCGTGTGGAAGTTCCACGCCGTGGCCCGCGTCGACGGGGTGTCGGTGGCGGAGGCGACCTACGCCGCGATGATCATGGACCGCTCCGCGCCCTGATAGACTGCGTGGCGGGTCGAGTCGCGGCTCCGGGGCCCGGCGTGCCGGGGCGTTCGTCCGCGGCGGCGACCCGGGGCGGCCGCCTGACCGATGCCTGACTTGGAGCCTTCGCGCATGTCCCACTCGACCAGCCTGTCCGTCGCCCCGTCGCCTGCCCAGGCGTCGCGTGCCGAGGCAGGGTCGGGAGCGGGCGTCGCGGTGCAGGGGCGTGCGCGCCTGGTCTCGGCGGAGGCGGCGGTGCATCCGACGGCGATCATCGAGGACGGGGCGAGCGTGGCCGCAGGCGCCAGCGTGGGGCCGTGGTGCCATGTCGGGCCGGACGTGGTGATCGAGGCCGGCGCGCGTCTGGTGTCGCACGTGGTGGTGGACGGCGTGACGCGGATCGGCGAGGCGGCGGTGCTGTTCCCGTTCTGCACGGTGGGGCTGGCGCCGCAGGACCTGAAGTACCGCGGCGAGGCCACGCGCTGCGAGATCGGCGCGCGCACCCAGGTTCGCGAGCACTGCTCCATCCATCGCGGCACGGTGACGGGGGCCGGGGTGACGCGGGTGGGGGCGGACTGCCTGCTGATGGCGGTGGTGCACGTCGCGCACGACTGCGCGCTGGGCGACGGGGTGATCGTGGCCAACAACGTGGTGATGGGCGGGCACGTCAGCATCGGCGCGCGGGCGGTGATCGGGGGGGCGTCGGCGCTGCACCAGTTCGTGCGCATCGGGCGCATGGCGATGGTCGGCGGCGTCACCGGGGTCGAGGCGGACGTGATCCCGTTCGGGCGGGTGATCGGCAACCGGGCGCGGCTCGCGGGGCTCAACGTGATCGGGCTGCAGAGGTCGGGGCTGGACCGCGCGGGGCAGCAGAGGCTGGTGGCGGCGTTCCGCGCGCTGTTCCCGCGCAGCCTGGAGGGCGTCGCGGTGTACGCGGACCGGCTGGAGCAGGTGCGCGCCGAGCAGGGGGGCGACCCGCTGGTGGCGGAGGTGCTGGCGTTCCTGGACGCGCCGAGCGGGCGGGGGGTGATCGGGGCGTCCACGCGGCGGGAGGAGGAGTGGGGAAGGCCAGGGGCCCTGCCCCTGGACCCCGCCAAGGGAAGCCCCTTGGATGGCTTTCCTTAAGTCAAGGGATCAAAGGGTCCTCGGACCCTTTGCGGGTCCAGGGCAGAGCCCTGGCCTTGCCTTTCTCAGTTGATCAGGATCGAGATCGCGGCGACGGCACGGGCGCGGTCGAGGCCGCTTTCGCGCTCGCAGGTGCGGATCGCGTCGTGCAGGGCCTGCGCCGACTCGGGCAGGCCGAGGGAGGCCGCCTCCTCGGACAGCATCCGCAGGCACCGGCAGATGCCGAGCGCGCTGTATTCGTGGCCGGCCTCGATGTCGTCCATGGCGGTGGTTCCAGCACGTCTGCCTGGCGCGAGAGACGCCGAGCATGCAGAAGCAGACGCGCGATCATCCTGAACATACGGTTGTATTTTTGTCAAGATTTTCGCTGAAAAGTAGCAGGATTCTCATGGCTGAGGCATTCGCGTGACGTGCCTGGGCATCCTGGCGGGCGGAGGGCCGCTGCCGGGGCAGGTGGCGCGCGCGGCGGTGGCGGCGGGGCGGGCCGTGTTCGTCGTGGGGTTCGAGGATTTCGCGGAGCCGGCGGTGATCGGGGCGTATCCGCACGCCTATGCGCGGGTGGGGGCGGCGGGGCGCATCCTGGCGCTGCTGCGCGAGGCGGGGTGCCGCGACCTGGTGCTGGTGGGGCCGGTGCGGCGGCCGTCGCTGCTGGACCTGCGGCCGGATCGGGAGGGCGCGAAGATCCTGGCGCGGGTCGGGCGGGCGGCGTTCGCGGGCGACGACGGGCTGCTCGCCGCGCTGGTGCGGGTGTTCGGCGAGGAGGGGTTCCGGGTGCTCGGCGCGCACGAGGTGCTGACGGAGGCGCTGGCGCCGGCGGGGCAGCTCGGGCGGGTGGCGGCGGACGCGGCGGCGCTGGCGGACATCGCGCGCGGGGTCGCGGTGGTGCGCGCGCTGGGGGCGGCGGACGTCGGGCAGGCGTGCGTGGTGCAGCAGGGGATCGTGCTGGCGGTCGAGGCGATCGAGGGCACGGACGCGATGCTGGCGCGGGCGGGGGGGCTGGCGCGGCCGGGGCCCGGGGGCGTGCTGGTGAAGATGGCCAAGCCGGGGCAGGACCGGCGGGCGGACCTGCCGGCGGTCGGGCCGAGGACGCCGGGGGCCGCGGCGGCGGCAGGGCTGCGGGGGGTGGCGTTCGAGGCGGGGGGGACGCTGCTGATCGACCGGGCGGGGTGCGTGGCGGCGGCGGACGCGGCGGGGATGTTCCTGCTGGGGTTCGATCCGGCTGAGGTGAAGTAAGGCCAGGGGCTCTGCCCCTGGACCCGCCAGGGCGAGCCGCCCTGGACCGGCGTTTTTGGGAACTGCGGCCCGTCGGGCGGGGTTCTTCGTGTGGGTTTCCAAAGGCGAGCCTTTGGCGGGGTCCAGGGGCAGAGCCCCTGGCCTTGCTTCGGTTGCGCCGCAACACGGGGTTTAGGCCATGGCGAAGAGCTACATGCACACGATGATCCGGGTGCGCGACCTGGAGGCCAGCGTCGGCTTCTATGCGCTGCTGGGGATGCGCGAGCTGCGGCGCAGCGAGGTGCCGGCGGGACAGTACACGCTGGCGTTCGTGGGCTTCGAGGACAATGCGCACGGGCAGGCGGAGATCGAGCTGACGCACAACTGGGGGCAGGAGGAGGCGTACGAGGTGGGCACCGGGTTCGGGCATCTCGCGGTCGGCGTGCCGGACGTGGCGGCGGCGTGCGAGGCGGTGCGCGGGGGCGGCGGCAAGGTCACGCGCGAGGCGGGGCCGGTGAAGCACGGGACGACGGTGATCGCGTTCGTGGAGGACCCGGACGGTTACAAGATCGAGCTGATCGAGAAGGCCTGAGCGCTTGCGCGTGCCGGGCGTTGGCGGTGCGGGGATGGATGGGTGCTGAACCCGTTCAACTACGTGCTGCCGCGCACGGTGCGGGTGGGGGTGACGGGGCTGGCGCGGGCGGGCAAGACGGCGTTCCTCACCTCGCTGGCGGCGAACCTGCTGGCGCACGGGGCGGGGCTGGAGGTGCTGCCGTCGCTGGCCGGGCGGGTGACGCGGGTGGCGCTGTCGCCGTCGGGGGCGACCGGGCTGCCGCGGTTCGACCAGGCGGCGCATCTGGCGGCGCTGGCGGGCGATCCGCCGCGCTGGCCGGCGCGGACGGGGGCGGTATCGCTGCTGGCGCTGGATTTGGAGGTGGTCGGGCGGGGGGTGGCGGACTCGGTGCTGCCGGCGCGGCGGCTGCGGCTGGAGCTGCTGGACTATCCGGGGGAGTGGCTGCTCGACCTGCCGCTGCTGTCGCAGGATTTTGGCGGGTGGTCAGGGGCGGTGCTGCGGCGGCTGGGGGCGTCGGAGGTGGCGGGGGTGGCGGGGGAGTTCCTGGCGTTCGTGGCGGCGCTGCCGGCGGGGGTGGCGGCGGGGGACGCGCTGGTGGGGGCGGGGCAGCGGCTGTACCGGCGGACGCTGGAGCGGCTGCGCGACGAGCTGGGGCTGTCGTTCCTGCAGCCGGGGCGGTTCCTGATGCCGGCGCCGGGGCCGGAGCCGGTGTGGGGGGCGTTCTTCCCGTATGTCGGGGAGGGCGGGCTGGCGGGGCTGATGGCGCAGCGGTTCGAGGCGTACAAGGGGGCGGTCAGGGATGACCTGGTGTCGCCGCTGTTCGGGTCGCTGGACCGGGTGGTGGTGCTCGCCGACCTGCTGAGCGCGCTGCACGCGGGGCCGGCGGCGTTCGCGGACGCGGAGGCGGCGCTGGCGGCGGCGGCGGGGGCGCTGCGGTGGCGGGGGTCGTGGCTGGAGGCGCTGGGGTCGCTGGCGACGCTGCGGCTGCCGCCGCGGGTGATCCGGCGGGTGGCGTACGCGGCGACCAAGGCGGACCACGTGGCGGAGCGGCAGCGGGGGAACCTGGCGGCGCTGGTGCGCTCGATCGTGTCGGGGCCGGGGGTGGCGACAGCGAGTTTCGCGATCGCGTCGGTGCGGTGCACGGAGGATTTCGTGTGGACGCTGGAGGGGCATCCGGTGTCGGCGGTGCGGGGGCGCAGGCTGGGGGACGAGCGGGTGACGCGGTCCTACCCCGGGGAGGTGCCGGACAAGGCGCCGGGGGGGACGCGGGCGGAGGAGTTCTGGGCGCACCCGTTCCTGGCGCTGCCGGAGTTCGAGCCGATGCGGTTGCCGGGGCAGGGACGCGCCGGGGTGCCGGCGGTGGGGATGGACGCGCTGGTGGCGTTCCTGCTGGGGGATCTGCTGTGAACGGGCTGGGCGAAGGAAGGCCAGGGCTCTGCCCTGGACCCGCTGGGAGCGAGCGCCCCCAGACCCGCACACGTAAGAAAAGGCTTCGAAATGCCGGTCCAGGGGCGGCTCGCCCCTGGCGGGTCCAGGGCAGAGCCCTGGCCTTGCCTGGCTGCGCCGCGTGAAGCGCCCGACGCCGCGGATCGAGACGGAGGAGTCGCCCGCGCCCGCGGCAGAACCGGCGCGGCCGGTGTCGCGCATCGAGGCAGAGGCGGTGGCGCCCGTTCGGGTGGCCGAGGTGGTGGCGCCGGCGGAGGTCGTGGTGGTGCGGCCGGCGCCGCGGATCGAGGTCGAGGGCGGGCGGGCGGGGCGGCTGGAGGCGCCGGAGCTGGCGGTGCCGCTGGTGCGGGCGCAGCGGTGGGGGATGCCGGCGCTGGGGCTGGCGGGGTTCTCCGTGCTGGCGGTCGGGTTCGCGGGGCTGTGGACGGCGAACTTCGTGGGGGACGAGTTCGCGCGGGGCGAGGCGCTGGGGTGGGCGACGCTGGGGGTGGCGGCGGTGGGGTTCGGGCTGCTGCTGGCGGGGGTGGCGCGGGAGGTGGCGGGGCTGGCGGGGCTGCGGGCGGTGGACCGGCTGCGGCGGGACCTGGCGGGGGGGGATGCGGTGCGGCGGGCGCGGGCGGCGCAGGCGTGGGTGTCGGGGCTGCCGGAGGGGGAGGCGCTGCTGCCGGCGCTGCGGGGGGCGAACGATCCGGACGCGATCCTTGCCTTGTTGCGGGCGGGGCCGGAGGCGGGGCTGCGGGCGCAGGCGGATGCGCTGGGGCGCAGGGCAGCGGTGCAGGTGGTGGCGGGGATGGCGGCGGTGCCGGCGCCGGCGCTGGTGGTGGTGCTGGTGAGCTGGCGGGGGCTGCGGCTGATCCGGCAGGTGGCGGGGGTGTACGGGCTGCGGCCGGGGGTGCTGGGGACGCTGGGGCTGCTGCGGCGCACGGCGCTGGCGGCGACGGCGACGGCGGTGGTGGAGGTGGCGGTGAACACGGCGGCGCACGCGGTGCTGTCGACGCCGCTGCTGACGCATCTGGCCGGCGAGATGGCGGGGGGTGCTGTGGCGGCGCGGCGGATGGTGGTGCTGGCGCGGGCGGCGGCGGTGGCGTGCAGCCCGGTGCCGCGGGAGTAGGCAAGGCCAGGGCTCTGCCCCATTGCCTGGAAGCGGGGATCCGCCAGGAACGAGCCCCTCGTCCGGCCTTCCCGGCAACCCAGGCGGGCTGCCGGAACCTTTGGCCAGCCGCGCCCTGGACCTGCCTGACTTGGCGGAGGCCGGTCCAGGGGGGCTCCCCCTGGCGGAGTTTGAGGCAGAGCCTCAACCTTGCCTGCCCCGGCGCCGACGTTCTGTGCCCGGATCGGCTTTAAGCGGGGCGGCTTGTGTGCGAGGACTCGGGCGGCGGGTCGGCGGCGGCCCGGGGTTCCACAGGGTCGGGGGCGGTGGGTCATGGGGCAGGTTCGGTGTGCGCGTCGGCGCGAGGTCCTGGGAATGGGCGCGGCGCTGCTGGCGTGGGGGCACGGCGCGCGGGCGGCGGAGGGGGCTGCGGTCGGCGGGCAGGCGTCGGACGCGGTGTGGGCGTCAAGCTTCAAGGACCTGACGGACACGGTGCAGCCGCTGTCGCAGTGGCAGGGGCGGCCGGCGGTGGTCTACTTCTTCGCGACCTGGTGCATCCCGTGCCACCTGGAGACGCCGAAGCTCGTCAAGCTGTACGACACGTTCAAGGACCGCGACCTGGTGGTGATCGGGATCGCGCTGGACAATGCGGACAAGACGCGGGCGTTCGCGAAGAAGTACGGGGTCGACTATCCGGTGGTGTACGGGGGGCGGGAGGCGGTGCAGCTGGGGCGCGACCTGGGCAACGACCAGGGGGCGATTCCTTTCACTGTCGTCATGGACAAGACCGGGCGGATCGCGGAGGTTATCCAGGGCGATACGCCGGACGGCAAGCTGGAGGCGGTTCTCGCGCCCCTGCTCGGCTGAGCGGCGCGGCGCCCCACACCCACGGTGCGGGTTGCCGGCACCGTCACAGCAGGAGGAGATGCGCATGAGGACGCAACGGCCCGGAGCGGGTCCGTGGGCAGGCGGGGGGGCAGGTCGGAGAGCGATGCTTGCGTCCGCCGCGGCCCTGGGCGTGCTGGGCGCATGGGGCGGGGGGGCGCAGGCGGCGCCGGCCTACGGCCCGGAGAACACGGTGACGGTGGTCGATCCGTCGCCGGTGAACTGGCTGTCGGTGACCTGGAACACGATGGAGGAGCCGCTGCGGGTCGACGACCGCGGGATCGGGCAGCCTTCGCTGGCGACGAGCTGGACGTGGGTCAGCCCGACGGTGCTCGAGCTGAAGATGCGCGAGGGCGTGGTCTACCAGGACGGGACGCCGTATTCGGCCGAGAACATGAAGACGGCGTTCGACAAGGTGCAGGACGCGACGAACCCGCACCCGCCCGGCGCCTTCCTGAACTTCGCGCCGGACGACAAGCTCGAGGTGGTCGACAAGTACACCGTGCGGATGACGTTTCCCGAGGGGGATTCGGCGGCGCTGATGAAGCTGCGCGGGATGCACGAGCCGTCGGACGCGTTCTGGCAGAAGCTCGGCTTCGTCAACAAGGCGACGGGGTCCACCACCGGCCACTGGTGAGTGATCGATGCTGCTGGTCCGTGGGGGACCGGTCCATTCATCCTCAAGACAGGCGTGTCGGTGCTGGACAAGCGTTCGCCGGAGGTCGTGCTCGAGCCCAATCCGACGTACTGGAATCCGGACCGCAAGCCGACGTCGCAGATCGTGTTCGACAACATCATCTCCAAGGCTGACGCGCTGCGGTCGGTGGCGAGCGGCGACGCCAAGGTCGACATCGTCACGCAGCTGACGCCGGCGGAGGCGCATGCGTTCAAGTCGGACCATGCGAAGGTCGTGGCCAGCGACGCGAAGACGGTTCTGGTGGGCGTGTTCAACCAGAACAAGGACGGGTCGGTGTGGCGCGACGTGGCGCTGCGCAGGGCGATGAACATGGCGATCGACCGGGCGGCGCTGCTGGCGGGCGCCGGCGGCGGCTACGGGCAGGTGATCCCGGCGATGATCCAGCCGGGGCGGTTCGGGGCGGACGCCAAGCTCAAGCCGTATCCGCTCGATGCGGCCAAGGCGAAGGCGGTGATCGCGGGCGCGCACATCCCGGGCGACGTCGTGACGATCTCGGCGGACGAGAGCCTCGCGCCGGTGGTCGAGGGTCTGGCGAAGGACCTGGCGAAGGTCGGGCTGACGGTGAAGGCGGACTACGACCCGGCGACGGCGAAGGAGGACGACATCAAGCTGGTGTTCGCCTTCGACTGGACGTCGGCGTTCCCGGTGGGCGTCGTGCACCGGGAGTTCTTCGGCAAGGACGGGGCGTTCCGGGCCATGCCGGTGGATGCGACGTTCGACGCGATGTACGGCACGCTGCTGAAGACGACGGACGAGGGGAAGCAGGAGGCGCAGGTCAGGGCGATCGAGGACTATGTCCACGACCAGGCGGACGTGCTGTTCCTGTATTCGCCGGCGACGCTGTACGCGGTCAGCGACCGGGTGCACTTCAAGCCGTACGACACGTTCATGCTGGAGCTTGCGGAGACCGGCGTGAACCAGAAGAGCGGCGCGAAGTAGGCGCAGCGAGGGCGGGGTCCGGCCGGTGGCCGGGCCCCGGCTTCGGGCCGGGTGTTCCCGTGGCGCGGGGGCGTGGGCTCCGGCGGGTTCGCGGCGGAGCGTGGGGCTGCCGCGGCGTGTGGCGCTGCGGGCGGCGGCTGCGGCGGTGGAGGGCTTCACGGGAAGGTCGCGCGCATGGGTTTGACGCCGACGCTTGCCGCGCTGTTCGGCAGCATCGCCACGGCGGTTGCGATCTTCGCGGGCGGGCTGGCGGTCGAGGCGTACAAGCGGCGCAACGACCGCATGGGGATGGCGCTGGCGCTGGCGGGCGCGATCGATGCGCTGCTCGGCCTGATCGAGGCGCGCGACATGACGGAGGAGCTGCTGGGGGCGCTGGACGCTTTGGAGGCCGGGCGTCGGGTGGAGTTCGGGTCGCTGATCCGCGACAACGCGCCGTTCCAGGCGATCACGCTGTCCTATGCCAACCAGATCGGGGGATTGCGCGGCGATCTGCCGTTCCGCGTGGCCCGCTTCCTGACGTACAGCCAGGGGCTGCAGCACGACCTTGCGCGTCTTGGCCAGCACGAGGACGCGCCGCAGGTGCAGGCGATGCTGATCCGGCGGATGAACCCGCTGTGGCAGGAGACGCAGGCGCTTGGGGTGGGGCTGGTGGCTGACCTGCGGACGGCGGCCGGCGAACGGCAACGGGTCGGACGTCGGCTGTGATCGGCGGGTGCCTGCCCAAGATCGTGCGGCGGACTGCGACCCGGCGACTGGGGTCCGGGCTTCGGCGGAGTGGACTGGCAGGAGGGTGCGATGGCGGATCGGGATGGTTTGGGGGCCTTCGCGTGGGCCAGCTTCGAGGCGGTCGAGGCGGCGGGTCGCGGGGGGCGTGACTGGCGCGTGGCGCAGGGCGAGGTCATGACGTACGTGGCCGACGGCTGGGTGGTGCGGGAGTTCCCGGGCGGGCGGATCGAGCGTCTGGCGCCGGTGGGCGCGTTCCGGGGCGAGGACTTCCCGTATCCGGGGTGACGCGCCTGCTGGTGTATGCGGGGCCGAACGGGTCGGGGAAGAGCAGCCTGCGCGACCGCAGCCTTGCCCGTGACGAGGTCGAGGTCGTGATCGACCCGGACCGGATCGCGCGCGGCATCGCGCCGATGGACCCGCGCTCGGCGGATCGGGCTGCGGGCCGGGAGGCGCTGGTTCTGTTCGAGGCGGGGCTGGCAGCGGGGCGTTCGATGTCGCTGGAGACGACGCTGTCGGGTCGTTCCGTGCTGCGTCGGCTGCGTGCGGCGAAGCGGGCGGGCTACGAGGTGGAACTGCGCTACATCGCGCTTGACCTGGTGGCGTTGAACATCCAGCGGGTCGAGGCGCGGGCCGCTCTTGGTGGTCACTTCATCGCGGCCGAGGTCATCCGTCGGCGCCATGCGGGCAGCCTTGCCAACCTGCCGGGTGTCCTGGCGATCGTGGATCGTGCGGTGCTGACCGACAACTCCGGGCAGGTTCCCCGCCCCGTAATGGAGGTGGCGGGAGGGCGGATCGTCCGTGCCGTTCCTGACCTGCCGAACTGGCTTGTGGCTGTCGCCGCACTGATCCCCGACGGACGACCCCCAGGCTAGTCCTGCCTTACGGATGCGGGTCTGGGGGCGCTGCCCCCAGCGGGTCCAGGGCAGGGCCCTGGCCTTCCTGTCTTGCTGGCGCGCTGGCGTCGAGCGCGCCCTGGAGCATGTAGGCCGCCGCCATCTGGTCGACGACGGCGGCGCGGCGCTTTCGGGTCATGTCGGCCTCGCCGATCAGGAAGCGGTTCACGGCGCTCGACGAGAGGCGCTCGTCCCAGAGCGAGGCGGGCAGGCCGGTGAGGGCGGAGAGGTCGCGGGTCCAGTCGCGGGCGGCCTGGGCGGCGGGGCCGAAGGAGCCGTCGAGCGAGAGAGGGAGGCCGACGACCAGGCCGCCGGCGCCGAGGCTGCGGGCGAGGGCGGCGATCTCGCGGGCGTTGGCGGAGAGCTTTGCGCGCGCGATCTGGGCGTGGGGGCTGGCGAGCAGGAGGGAGACGTCGGAGAGGGCGAGGCCGAGGGTGCGGGCGCCGGGGTCGATGCCGAGGAGGCGGGCGTGGCGGGGGAGCTGGTCGCGCAGATCCCTCAGGTTGAACAGGGGCATGGGGGCGGTTATGGTCCGGGGTTCGGCCCGATGCCAGGAGTTTGCCCGCCGCCATGACGCATACGCTGGATGACGCGACGATCCGTCGCATCGCGCGCCTGTCGCGCATCCGGGTGACGGATGAGGAGGTCGTGCGGCTGGGGTCGGAGCTGGGCAGCATCCTGGGGTGGATCGAGCAGCTGGACGAGGTGGATGTCGAGGGCATCGAGCCGCTGACGGGGGTGGTGCCGACGGCGCTGCGGCTGCGCGCGGACGTGGTGACAGACGGGGGGTATGCGGAGCGGGTGCTGGCGAACGCGGCGGGGGCGGAGGGCGCGTTCTTCACGGTGCCGAAGGTGGTGGAGTGAGCCTGACCGGGCTGACGCTGGCGGGCGCGCGGGAGGGGTTGCGGTCGAAGGCGTTCTCGGCGCGGGAGCTGGTGGGGGCGCATGTCGCGGCGGTGGAGGCGCTCAACCCGCGGCTGAACGCGTTCATCACGGTGACGTCGGAGGCCGCGATGCGGCAGGCGGAGGCGGCGGACGTGGCGCTGGCGGCGGGGGTGGCGGGGCCGCTGGCGGGGCTGCCGATCGCGATCAAGGACCTGTTCTGCACGGAGGGGGTGCGGACGACGGCGGGGAGCCTGATGCTGGAGGGGTTCGTCCCGCCGTACGAGAGCACGGTGACGGCGAACCTGCTGCGCGACGGGGCGGTGTTCCTGGGCAAGACGAACCTCGACGAGTTCGCGATGGGGTCGTCGAACATGACGTCGGCATACGGCGCGGTGGAGAACCCTTGGCGGGGCAAGGGGAGCAACCAGGCGCTGGTGCCGGGGGGGTCGTCGGGCGGGTCGGCGGCGGCGGTGGCGGCGCGGATGGCGCTGGGGGCGACGGCGACGGACACGGGGGGGTCGATCCGGCAGCCGGCGTCGTTCTGCGGGATTGCCGGGATCAAGCCGACGTACGGGCGGTGCTCGCGGTTCGGGATCGTGGCGTTCGCGTCCTCGCTGGACCAGGCGGGGCCGGTGGCGCGGACGGTGGAGGACTGCGCGATCCTGCTGGGGTCGATGGCGGGGTTCGATCCGCGCGACAGCACGAGCGTGGATCGGGCGGTGCCGGATTTTGCGGCGGCGTGTGCGCGGGGGGTGAGGGGGCTGCGGATCGGGGTGCCGCGCGAGTACCGGATGGACGGGATGCCGGAGGCGATCGAGGCGCTGTGGCGGCAGGGGCTGGGGTGGCTGCGCGAGGCGGGGGCGGAGGTGGTGGACGTGTCGCTGCCGCACACGCGGTATGGGCTGGCGACGTACTACATCGTGGCGCCGGCGGAGGCGTCGTCGAACCTGGCGCGCTACGACGGGGTGCGGTTCGGGCGGCGCGGCGAGGGGCGCGATCTCACGGAGTTGTACGAGGCGACGCGCGCGGAGGGGTTCGGCGAGGAAGTGAAGCGGCGCATCCTGATCGGGACGTACGTGCTGTCGGCGGGCTACTACGACGCGTACTACCTGCGGGCCCAGAAGGTGCGGGCGCTGATCCTGCGCGATTTCACCGAGGTGTTCGGGCAGGTGGACGCGCTGCTGACGCCGACGGCGCCGTCGGCGGCGTTCGCGCAGGGGGCGAACATGGACGACCCGATCACGATGTATTTGAACGACGTGTTCACCGTTCCTGCGAGCATGGCGGGCGTGCCGGCGATGTCGGTGCCGGCCGGGCTGGACGGCGCGGGGCTGCCGCTGGGGCTGCAGGTGATCGGGCGGCCTTTCGACGAGGAGACGGTGTTCGCGGTTGGCGCGGCCATCGAGCGTGCCGCCGGGGCCATGACCCTGCCGGTGCTGGGAGCAGCCGCGTGAGACCCATCGACCTGACCAACAAGACCAAGATCGAGCTGGACAACCTGCTCGACAACTATCGGCGCAAGGCGCTGACCAAGCACCCGGTGTTCCTGGAGGCGATGCAGCGGCGCGAGGCGCTGTACGGCAAGACGCTGGACTTCGACCGCACGCTGGAGGCGATCCGGCAGTCGGCGCGCGACGGGGTGTGCCTGTCGTACGACGACGTGGCGGTGCGGACCGGGGGCACGGTGAGCAAGCTGCACAACCAGCTCAGCGCGCACCTGCTGCGGCTCGTCGAGTATGCCCGGGCGAAGGGGTGGCCGATGATCAACGCGGTCGTCGTGAACAAGAAGAACGTGGCGTCGGGGGAGATGGACCCGGCCGCGCTGGAGGGGTTCATGAAGGCGGCGGTGGCGCACGAGTATCTCGACGAGGAGGTCGAGCCGGAGGCGCTGCAGGCGTTCGTGCGCGAGCAGCAGGAGGCGACGTTCGAGTGGGCGAAGGGCCAGCCGGAGTGAAGGCAAGGTTGAGGCTCTGCCTCGAGCTCCGCCAGGGGCGAGCCGCCCCTGGACCTGCTTGACTTAAGCAAGGCCGGTCCAGGGGCGGCTCGCCCCTGGCGGGTCTGGGCAGAGC
>CAXSFE010000093.1:0-14938 GCA_964236585.1 uncultured Acetobacteraceae bacterium | reverse complement strand
CGCGATGGTTCGGTATCTCCGACCCGGCGTATTCGTTCACCCGGGCCGCTGCGATATTCGCGAGCCGGACGTGGAGGTGGCCGTTCTTCGGGTCGATGGTGCGGACGGAGGCACGGTCGAGCGCCATGCGGTCCTGCGGGCGGGCGGTGTAGGCCATCAGTCGTGGCTCCTGTTCACGGGGGCGGTGTCGCGCATCTCGGCGGCCTGCAGTTCGAGGAGGCGGGCGCGCTCGATGCGCTGCTCGCGGTCGCAGATGCGCTGGCCTGCGGTGCGACGGTCCTTGGCCTTGAGAGAGGGCGGCTTGCGCTTGCGCGAGATCTTCCACAGCGGCCTCGGCATCAGAGCCACACCCTTGGCCGGCTGTAAGGACCTCGCCGCCGGCTCGCTTCCAGAACGTCGGGGTGAATCCGCATGGGCTGGCGAGCCGACCCGACCAGCAGCAGGGCGCCGGCCACAGCGTTGACCAGGTCGTCGTGCGCGCCCGGTGCGTGGTCGATTGAGTCCCGGCCACCGCGGGCCGTGCGCCGCTCCAGGCCGCAGAGCTGGGCGGTCAGGCGAGGCAGGTCGAGCAGTTCCAGCTTCCCGCTGTTCAGCAGCGGCAGCAGGTCGCGGTAGATGTCGGTCTTGGGCTTCTCGGACAGCTTGTAGGCGACGCCCAGCTTGCGGAACTGCTCCCGCGGCCACTCGCCGGCGTAGCGGTCGCCGGTCACTTCGGTGCAGCGGTAGTCCTTGAGCAGCGCGCAGAACTCGGCGACGCAGCTTTCCGGGCTGAACGGCGGGCGCACCTCCCGGACTACGTCGAGCACCGCGCGGCGGGTCGCCTGCCCGTCCGTGCGCTCCTCGACAGCATGCGCGATGGCCAGCGTCATGCTGTCGGCCGATCCGCCGGACGGGTCGACGAACGCGACGTAGCGTTGCCCAGGCAGGGGCAGGGTCTCGCGCCGGCCGGGTACGATCACTCCATCCACCACCTCGCGCGACACGAAAGCCGCGATGTCATTCCTGAACTCGGCGCCATACTCGGCCGAGGCTGCGACGGGGTCCTTCTCGTAAGCCGCATCGATCACCCGCTGCGGGATGCGGGGGTTCATCTCCGCCGTAGTGCCGCGCCAGACCAGCACGTCGGCGCCGTCCCGGGCGTAGTGGTCGCGGAAGGCCTGATACAGCGCGCCACGCTTGGCATAGGGCGAGCTGGCCAGCAGCAGCATCGCGCCGGGGATGTTGGAGAGTCCCGGACGGATCGCGGCCAGGATTTCCTGATCCGGGTTCGCGGATGACTCCTCGGTTCTCCAGAAAGCGATTTCGTCCGCCAGCACCGCGAGGAAGCTGTAGCCGCGCGTGACCCGGAAGCTGGCGGTCGCGATCTCCAGCGTCACCCGGTTGCGCAGGGTGATAGTGTCCGCGGTGCTGTCCTCCACTAGGTCGGCCAGCATCGGCGTTTCCATGAGCAGTCCGAGGCAGAACCGGAAGATTGACCGGGCCTGCTTCTTGTCGGCCGCGATGATCGCGATTGTCGCCCGCTCGCCCGGTGCAAGGTGCGGCGTGACGTCCTGCATGGTGGCGAGGAACACCGCGATCAGGGCGAGGATGCGGGACTTGCCGCCGCGCCTACCACAGATTAGGGCCGCCTCGGTGAAGGCCTGCGTCGGCGGCTCCATGCGGCCCGTGTGGTGCCGGTAGAGGGCGAGGGTGTCCGCATCCATCGGCAGGCCAAAGAGGGCTGCCAGCAACGCCCACCATGCCCGCCAACTGTCGCCCCTGAAGTGCGGGGCGAACAGATCCGGATCAGCTCTTGCTTGCAGGATATCCATTAGAACCCGGCGCGACCCAATGCCCAGCGGAACTGCAGCCGGGCCACGGCCTGCGCGTAGGTCGAGCCGGCCGGCAGGTCGAGGAGATAGGCCGTCGTCTCGGGCACGCGGGCGATGGACTGCGCGACCAGGGCCGCGGCGGCTGGGAGGACTGCACCGCCTATGCCTCCCTCGACGGCGTTGCAGAAGGCCTGCCGTTGGGCCGGGGTGCTGGTGTCGGTGGTGCCGGACATCAGGCGGCCTTCCGGGCGGCTAGGTGCGCCTGCAGCGTGGCGCCAGGGACAACACGGGACGCCGCGACGCCCAGCGCCTTGAGCGTCCGGGTGAGGCTGTTACTCCAGGCCAGATAGATCCGGGTGTCGTGCTCGTTGAGCAGCCCGCCCTCGAACATCCGGCGGTCAAGCACCTCAAGCTGCAGCGACAGCGTGGCCGCACGCTCGATTAGCATCCGCTGCACGGCCGAGGGCTGGCCGACGTGCGCGGCTAGCTCCGTGCGCATCTGCTGCATCCGGCGGCCCTCTCGGGTTCGCCCGCTCGGCCTCGGCGCCGCAACTTGGGTGCGATATCCGCTCATCGGTGTCGCAAGCCTCCGCGTCTGAAATCGGTCTAGACGCTCGGTTATACGGACGCAGTGCGGACACGTGGAAGCACAATCGTTATTATGTCGAGCGATGTCAGTATGTTGTTGGGATATGTCGCCTGACTAATCATCAGTGGCAGGAGGTTCGTGGGCCTGGCTTGCGCTGGTTGCAGAAGTTCAGTGGCCGGAAGCATGCGGGGCGACGGGCCAGAAACTTATCAGCAGGTCCGCAGCAAGCAGCCGTTAACCAATCCGGAAGGTTTGATTGCCATGCTGCCGTCAACTCTGAGGCCCTTCCATGATGGCCACCTGGACCAGCACGGCCAACACCACCGATACAGTGAGCGAGCAAACTAAAGCGCTCTCGCACATGTGGGACGACTATCTTTATCCGCCCGAAGTGGTGAAGCTGTGGTCAGACTTGGCCAGGAAAGATCGAATAGCCGAACGTCTGCTGCGCATCGGCAAGATAATTCTCATCAACGTATTGCCTGCAGCAATACCTTTGCAGGTTCTCGTCTACTTTGACGCTGTAAACTGGGTTTCTCTGGCACTCGACGTGCTGCTGGTTCTTGAAATCGGACCCTGCAGGATTCTGACAAGGCTGGTGGACAAGGTGGCACCTTACCCCCAGGAAAGCCTGCCGCGGGAGGATCGGGAGGATATCCCGTATACCGGCGTCACGCCCGTCCGCACGCGTGACGGTCTATATGCAAAGTCCCTTCCGATCCTTCCGGTCTCTCTGCCTCAGTCGCCATAGCGGGCACTCCCCGCCGGGTGCCACGGTGGTGCGTCGAGGCGTAGGCAGCACAAGGTAGCGCCGAAACTACGCTATGTCGGATGCCGGCCATCTTGCGGTGCTTGGCTACCTTAATTGCCTGTTCACCATGACCTGCGACGTTGCCCGCTTCACCGGCAGAGAGGGCCTGCGTCATGGCCATCAACACCGACGGCGTCGGATACAAGTTCCTGCCGCCCGTCATCCGACACGATCCGAACGCGACATCCGGCACGGCGGCGGACACGTCGCACGCCAGCACCACAGGCAAGACCAGCGCACCGGTTGCCGTGCCTGCCGTGCCCACGCCGGACACCACCGTCGAGCACGCCACTGCGGGCACGCACCTGCTGCGAGTCATGGTCTGATAACTCGCCTGCGTCGCGTTCTTGCTGAATCGCGGATCGGCAGGCCGCACGCGAGCGCCGGCCTTAACTGTGCTTTCATCGATCGCTGAGATTGTGCGGTTCCGTTCTGAACACCGGAGACCAATCGAATGGCCAGCGATTTTACCGGCTTCAACTTCCTTCAGGCAATCATGCAGGCTCCGGCTGACATCCGCCGAGGGTATGGACTGGGTCACGAGGCACCGCTCGACATCCGCCGTGGCTATGGGATGGGTGGTGTAGCAACGCCCGACACGACCCAGCACACCACGAGCACCTACATGACGCTGCCGCAGTCCTGAGATCGAGGCCGGTTCTGCCAGGTGACGGCTTGGGTGCTGCAGAGCCATCCAGGCCACCGTGCTCGGGTGAGCCGCGTTGACGGTCCGTTGACCATCTTCTGCGAAACCGTCGGCTTCACTGAGAAGCAGGCAAAGCCCCATGACCATCGGTGGCATCGCGGGAGACAGCGCCGAAGCCAGCGTCCTGATCCCGACCAGCGCGCCTGCAAAAGGGACGGCATCGTCGGGATCAGAGTCGCAAGGTTCGTCGTCGTCGGGCAGCTCGGCCAACAGCGTGAGCGTCTTCGCGAGGGCGGACGGTTCGGTCACCACGACGATCACGGATTCCAAGGGCAACATCGTGTCGTCGAGCTCGACCACGCGTGCCAGGCCAGCCGGCAGCACGGGTTCGGTAGTGGACGTGAAGGCGTAGGCAATCGGCCCAAAGGGCGTGCCCGGACCCCCAAGGTCGGGCAGCGCACCCCCTACGTAGTAGGGGACGTTCTCCCGACCCCCACCTTCGCCCACCTTCTCCGCGGATTTCCGGGACCTTCGCCCACCTTCGCGGAACACCTTCGCCCTAACCTTCGCCCCCACCTTCGCCCCCCTGTTCCGGACCTTCGCCGGCGATCGCGCGGACGATGTGGTGGGTCTTGTCGGACGGCTTCCCGTAGTGCTCGACGCGGATCTGGCCGGCCGCGAACAGGCGGTTCATGGCCACCTCGAAGTCGCGCTTCGTGAAGCCCTGCCGGTCTGGCTGCTGGCTGAACATCTTCGGCGCGTAGACCCCGGAGTTGCGGCTATCCGACGCGTGGCGCCCTGTCGGTCCCACCTTGTCAAGCAGGTCGAGGAACACCGCCTCGCAGTTCCGCCGGTCCAGGCTGGCCACCATCCCGCTGCCCAGGCCACCCTCGCGCACCAGCACCCCGTCGGCGAACCGCAGCCGGATCTCGTCCCCGCGGGTCGAGTAGTTCGCCTTCCGCTTGGTCAGCACCCGCGCCGTCTCATCCACCGGCTCGCCCTCCTCGCGTGGCGTCACCAGCGCCCAGCGCGACCGGGCCCCGCCGTTCCACCCGGTCGAGCCGCCGTCCATGTCGCCGCTGCTGATGCCGGCCCGGCTCGGATGCGCGTTCAGCAGCACCGCCGCGCCGAGATCGCGCGCCAAGCCGCCGAGGCAGAACTTCAGGAACGTCGACACCTGCTGCCGGACGTTCTCGTTGCCGCCGAACAGGTCCGCCGCTACGTCGAGCACGATCAGCTCCGGCCGGAACACCTTGGTCTGCGCCACGAAGTCGGCGAACCGGTCCGTCATCACCGGCGTGCCGTCCTGCTCGAACCGGATCAGCGTGTTGTCGTCGCCCACCGGGCAGGACCAGCGCATGTCGCCGAGGTCGCGCAGCCCGACCCCGTAGGAGCGGCAGATGGCGTCCTGGCGCCGGTGCATCTCCTCGGCGTCATCCTCGCAGAAGAGGCCCATGGCTCGGCAGTGCGTCACCGGCAGGCCGAGCCACGGCAGCCCGGTGGCGGCCGAGGTCATGAGCATCTGCGCCAGGAGCGTCTTGCCCTCCCCGCCGGCCGCGTAGTGCAGCGTCACAGCTGCGGCGGGCAACCAGCCGGGCACGATCCAGCGCCGCTCCGGGATGGGCAGGCCGTGCAGCGTGGCCGGGTCGATGAAGGCGAGCGGCGCCGGCGGCGGCTTGGGCGGTTCCGGTTCCCGCATGGTGAAGCGCAGGCCATCAGGCATGCGTGCCCTCCGCGAGCAGGACGTTGTTGAAGTCGGTGCCCGGGGTGTCCGGCGTGGCGATCCGCACCCGCCTGCCCTCCCGCTGCCACCGCGCCGCTGCAGCCTCCGCCGCCCTGCGCCCGGGCCCGTCCGCGTCGGCGGCGATCACCACGCTGCGCACCTCGGGCGGGAGCTGCAGCGCCTGCGCCAGATTGCCGGCGCTGATCGCGGCCCAGGCCGGCAGGCCGAGCAGCCGACCGGCGCTGGCGCTGGTCTCGATACCCTCGCCGATCACCAGCTCGGCCGCGGCGGCGTCCAGGCGGATGGCACCTCCAAAGATCGGGCCGACGCTGGCCTTGACCGGCTCGACGTCCGCCTTGTTGCCGCCCCGGGTGATGTAGGTCCGGTGCACCGCGATCGGGGCACCCGTCGCGTCCTGCACCAGCGCCAGCATCGCGGGCCGCCGTGTGCCGCGCTCCTCCGCCGGGTGCGACACGTCGGCCCGGTAGCGGATCGCCTGAGAGGCGGCCAACCCGGCCAGTCCTCGCCCAGTCAGGTAGAGGTCGGCCGGCGTGCCCAGCGCGTTCTGCGGCGCGCCGTCCCACCACCACAGGGCGCGGGCGCTGCGCTCGGCTAGGCTGCGCTCCGGCTTGCCCGGCTGCCGCTCGGTGGTCTCGACGGTCTCACCCTTTTCAAGGTCCGCCAGAACCTCTGCGGGGCCGTCCTTCCCGCAAGAGGCGCACCACAGCGAGCCCTTGGCGGACAGCACCAGCGTGGTGCCATAGCCGCAGGACTTGCAGGCGCCGCGCCAGCCCCGGCCGGACTTATCGAGGTCGAGCTTGCGGGCGATGTCGAGGGGCGTCATGCCGCCACCTCGTGCAGCGGGCGCGGTGCGAACCGATCACCGCCGGCCGCGCGTAGCAGCTCCGGCGTGAGACCGACGCGCCAAGCGTCGAGGCGGTCGAGGGTGTCGGCCAAGTCGCACCGGTCGCGCGCCAGTTCGGCCAGCATCTCGGCCAAGGCACGGGCGCCAAGGCTGTGCAGGTGCTCGGCGCCGCGCTGCAGCCGCAGCCGGTCGTGTACGGTGGGGCTCATGCGTGCCCCGCTGCGGTGTCCGGCACCACGAACAGGTCGAGGGCACCGAGCAGCCCGTCGCGCACGTCGGCCGCCGGTTCCGGCCGCTTGGCCAGGATCAGTATGGCGCGGCCGGCGAGCACCAAGCTGATGGCCTCGGCGCGCAGGACGGCGGGGATGCCGGCGAATGTCGCGTCGTCGCGCAGCACCCACGCCCGGACGATCGGCGCCAGGCCGTCCCGCGTCACCATGGAGCGGCACGGCAGCAGGGCCAGTAAGTCTTCGGCTAGGTCGGGCAGCCTCGCGTCCAGGCTGACGCCGTCCGGGCCGAACATCAGTCCGGGAAAGCCGCTCATGCCCGGCCTCCCGCGGCGTGCGTCACGGTGACGGGGCGGAGGTCCGGGAACACCCGGCGCAGCGCTGTCGTCGCCTTGGCCTCGATGTCGCGGCGCTCCGTCGCGCAGCGCATGCACACTGCCAGGGCGAGGCCGTGCATCGGGTGGTTCGTGTTGGGGAGGGCCACCCCGAACGAATAGCCGCTGCCCCGCAACGGTCGCGGGCAACTCGCGCACAACATCGGCAGGCGGCGCGGCGCGGCGCGGATCGCGTCAGCGGCCTGCTCGATCGCCTGCAGGACGCAGGCGGCCCGGGTGTCGCCGGCCAGTGCGTCGGCCATGACGTCGAGCGCGTCGATCGGGCGCACCACGATCAGCTCCATCATGCCGCCGGCCTCCGACTGGAAGCGGGCGATGCCATCGGCAAGCGTGCTCATGCCGACACCGCGGTGCGGGCGTCGTGCGCCTGCCAGGACAGCAGTTCGGCACGCTGGCGATTGCCGCGGGCCATCTCCAGATCCGCTGCAAGCTCCAGCTCGCGCGGCGTTAACGTCCGGGTAGGCACGGAAGCGTACATTAGCGTAGCGCGAGCCCTGCCGGGCCGCGTGGCGTAAGTGGCTAGTTCAGCGCGCATCGTGACGGCATCCTTGGCGGGCCGACGCTGCGGAAAGCGGTTGAACCAAGCGGCGAGAAGCCGTAAGCCACGCTTGTCGAGGGCGTAACCGTTGTCTGTGTCTGTGGCTTCTCACCGCCGGCGCTGCCTTCGTGCAGTAGCCGGCGGTTTCAGTTTCTAGGCGGTGCGGGCCTTCGTCGGGCGGCCGCGCTTCGGGGCATCGTGGCGGTGCTCGTGCGTCATCAGCCAGGCCCGACACGAGGCCGGGTCATACAGCCGGGTCATCCCGATGCGGATCACCGGCAACCCGGCATGCTCCCAGCGCAGAACCGTTCGTTCGGAGCAGCCCATGTCATCTGCGAAGCGCGCGCGGGGCAGAAGTCCAGCGATGACGCTGGGGACGTCTTGCGTAGAGGGGGCGGTCGGCATTTGGCTTTCCCTGTCGTGAACTGACGGGGCGAATGTCGTCGGAGCCGTATTGACGTGTCCAAGAGGCAAACGTGCTTGGACGATATGCCTCTTGGATCAGAGGGGTGACTGCCTCGCGATGCCTAACCTTCTGCCTTTTACAAAGTGTGACTTGACCGCCTCTTGTGTGAGTTCCTCGCCTGACATACACGGAACAGTCTTAGAAATAAGATGATGGATCGCGTCTTGTGTGATGTCGGGGTAAACAGTCATCGCGCTAGTGGATATAAAGGCGGCATAGTCGGTCCATTTCACAGGGTCGGCGTCGGGCGCGGATTTGCCCGTTAGTAACCAATGCCCGGCAACGGCTTCAGATGCTGACCAAAGATCAGCAACCATGTCAGAGGCTCCGACGAATAAGTTGTATTCCGGGAAACTGCCCTTATCACGTGACACAGAAACTGAGCGTTGCAATTCTTCCTGCAAAGGTCTGAGTTCTTTTAGTAGAACCTGCAGGGCTGTCGTGATCGCGGCCCTGCGTTCCACTGACGGCTTCCAACTCTCCTTTACAAGTATATTATGCCAAACCTGCTGTTGTAATCTTGCAAGTCGAGCAGAGAAATCAATCAACTCCTTGCTGTCTATTACTACATGGTAGGGTTTTTGCGGCACTGTCTGCAAAATCTCGCAAACCATCTGCTGGGTGATCAATGCCCTTTGTTCTGGGCTCCTGACGCGTGTCCGCCCTTGCGTGCGTTTCAGTTTCACCGACGCACCTTCAGAAGCACTACGTCAGCCACAGCCTTCCCGGCGCCGCTCACCACCGCGCCCACCCGCTCCGTCGCCGCCCGCAGCGGATCGTCCATCAGGTGCGCATACCGCTGCGTCGTGGCCGCCTGGGTATGCCCCAGCAGCGCGCCGATGATCGGCAGTGACAACCCGGAGCTGGCCAGGATCGAGGCATAGGTGTGCCGCAGGTCGTGGATCCGCACCGTCGACTGCCAGACCAGCACGGGCTTGCCCGCAGCATCCTTCGCCGGTTTGCCGGCCTCCGTCGCCTTCTCGACCTCGACCGCCAGCCCGGCCGCCCGGCACACCGCCGCCCACACCCGCTTGATGTCGGTCACGGGCTGACCGGGCCTGCCTGGGAACAGGAACACCGCGCCCGGCTTGGCGGCATTGTGCATCTCGCTCAGCAGGAGGAGGGCAGGGGCAGACAGAGGCACCCGATGCACCTTCTTCGTCTTGGTGTGCGCCGAAGGCTTCACCCACACGCCAGCCTGCAGGTCGAACTCCGTCCATCTTGCGGCCAGGGTCTCGCCGCGGCGGGCGCCGGTCAGCATGAGGAGCCGGATCGCATTAACGCTGGCCTTCTCCGGATGCGCCGTGAGGGCGTTGGCCAGGCGGCCGATCTCCGCCGGCGACAGGAACCGCTCGCGCTTCTCCTCCGGCGCCCGCTCGATCCCGCGGGCCGGGTTGTCGGTGCGCATCTCCCACTTCACCGCCAATGACAGCATCTTGGACAGGACGGCCACGGCCCGGTTCGCACGGTAGGGCGCGGTCTTGGCAATGGAGCTGTGCAGCTTCTCCACGTCCGAGTGCCGGACTTCGGCCACCCGCATCATGCCGAGCTGAGGGCGGATGTAGAGGCGCAGGATGGACTGGTAGTCCGTGACGGTGCTGGCCCGACGCTTGGCTAGGTGCTCGACCACGAAGCGATCGGCCAGGGCGTTGACGGTCGGGGCAGCTCGGTCGGCGTGGCGGTCGCCCATCGGGTCGCCACCCTGGTCGACGTCGCGCTTGAGCCCCTTGGCGTGCTCCCGGGCGGCCGGCACGCTCCAGTCCGGGAACGAGCCGATGGTGATGCGCCGCTCCCGGCCTACGGCGCGGTAGTTCAGGATGAAGGCACGGGCGCCGGCCGAGGTGATCCGGACACCAAAGCCCTTCACTTCTTCGTCATAGGCGATGCGATTGCCGGTGGCGGGAGGTGCCATCGTCCGCACCACTTTGTCCGTGAGCCGTTCCGCCATGTCCGCGCCCGTGTCCGTGCTGTGTCCGCACATAGAGTCGTCCTTCCTGGCATGGGGTGTCAACGATTGTCAGAGGATGGCAGGTGAAAACCACCGATTGTCAGTGTTCTATCCGCCGACCAGTGCGGACACAGGGCTTTCGCAGGACCTAAAACGCTCATTCGTAATCAGTAGGTCCTCGGTTCAATTCCGAGCGTCGGCACCGGTTTTCAGGCACGATATTGCACCCGGCACCGGCCACCGCGGTGTTTCCGGCCACTACGTCGTCCCGCGGAGCTCGATCGCGGTGCCGGTGGTGCCGTCGTCCACGCTGGGGCCGTGGCCGGCGAACCAGGTGCAGAGGTTGCGCCCGTCGAGGTCCACGAGCGGGCAGGCCGCCGTCACGCCGCCATGGCCGATCCACATCGCGTCCACCACGGCGTTGGCGTAGGTGCCGGGGTCGCACACCACCGCGACATCGGCGCCGAACCGGCAGGCGGCGACGATCGAGAAGTTGCCGCCGCCGCGCTCCTGGCGGATGTGCAGGGCCGTGGCCCCGCCCGGCGCATCGAGGTCGCAGGAGTCGATGCGGGCGCGCTCGCAGTCCGTCAGACGCACCGCCACCCGCCCGGCGCCGCCCCTGCGGATCGCGAGGTGGGTGTGGCGCAGCCGCACGCCGCTGATCCGGGCGAGGTCGAGGGCGGTGTCGTCGCAGACCCAGTCCGACGAGGAGTCCAGCTCGATCGACAGGCCGAGGCAGCCGTTGACCTCGTCGTGCGGGGCGATCGCCGCGAGGTCGGTGTGCCAGCCGATGCCGCACTGTCCGACGCCGCAGCTGCGCAGGATCGGGCTCTCGACGTAGCCGGTCTGCCAGAACGCGCGGTGCATGTACATCACGCTGACCTCGGTGAGGAACACGGCGATGCAGCGGCTGGCGAATCGCACCCCGTAGGAGCCGGGGATCGGGCGCGGCATCGTCAGCGCCACGGTCTCGCCGGCGCGCACCGGGCGTCCGGGCGGGTGCGACAGGGTCAGCGTCGCGGGGCCGAGCGCTGCCACCGTGGTGCCGGGCGCCACGCGGTCGCCGTCCACTGCCATGCCGGGCTGCAGGCCGTCGGTGGAGCGGACGTGCACGAGGTCGGGGCGGTGCGAGTCCCTGGTGGCGACCAGCTCCACCCGGGTCTGGATCGCCGCCCCGTTGATGCGGATGCTGCTCAGGCGGGCGCTGCACAGCATGCTCAGCTTCAGGCCGCCGGTGAAGGTGCCAGGGAACGTGGTGGCGCCGGGCGGGAACAGCGGTCCCATCGCGGCCACGGTGATGTCCTCGAACAGGGCGGTCTGGTGGAGGCTGTTGTGCATCTCGGGCGCCGCGAACTCGAGTGCCGCGCCGCCGGCGCCGGTCGGGCAGTCCGGCACCAGGGTGAGGCCGCGCACCCGGACCTGCTGGGACTCGTGGCTCTGCACGATGCGCAGGCCGGCCTCGCTGCCGCGGCAGCAGATCGTGGTGACCGCGGCGCCGTCGCCCTCGATCGCGATGCGCATCGCGCTGTCCGGGGGCGTCACCCAGCGGGGCGTGCGCGACAGCCCGTACACCCCGGCGGGGATGGCGATCCTGGCCTGGTCGCCATGCAGGGCGGAGGCGGCCAGCGCCGCCGCCCAGGCTGAGTCGAACGCGTCGACGCTGTCGCGCGCGCCAGTGCTGTCGGCGCCGTGGTCCAGGACGTCGACGACGTTGGCCGGGGTAGGCCTGCCGTGGGGAATGGCCATCGGCACCGCATCCTTGTCCTGCATCGGGCCACGCGCCGGGTGGGCGGACATCTGGCGTCTCGGGTGGCCGCCGCTGCGGTTCGCGCGCCCGGTTTGTCGCGCACCTGGGCCGGTCCGTCGAGGGCGGGCCGGCAGCCCGCAAGCTGCTGGCGCAGGTCCGGCGCCGGGTGCACCGTGCCGCAGACGCATTCCCGCAGCCGGGAGTGGCCAGAGAGCCGACGCCAGGCGCAAGACCGGGCGGGGCAGGGGAGCATCCGACATGGCGCAGGACAGCGGCGACGACCCGGGGCTGCCCCCGCAGGGACCGCTCGGAGTGTGGCAGTCCTGGATGGAGGCCGCGATGGCGGGCACGCGGGCCGCGGGCCTGTCGCCGCCCGCCGCGGCGGGCGAGGCGGGTTTCGCCGGCTGGCCCGGCGGCGCGGGCCTCGACGCGGCGACCGCGGGGATGGCGCAGGGGCTGCAGGCGTTCGCGCTGCAGATGGCCGCGGACCCGACGCTGCGCGCGATCGACGCGATGTGGAACGCCAACCCGCTGCGCGAGGTGGTGCCGGTCGACTGGGGGGAGATCGTGCGGGCGCTGCGCACGGTGTGGCTGCAGGGCCTGCGCCGGCCGGAGCGGATGCTCGAGCAGGCTGTGCTGCTGAACGCGCAGCTGTGGCAGGGCGGGCTGGAGATGTGGGCCGAGGCCGGGCGCGCCTGGAGCGGGGCGGAGGCGGCGCCCGTGGCCGGGGACGCGGCCAAGGGGGGGCGCGGCGACAGGCGGTTCGCGGCGCCGGAGTGGCAGTCGCCAATGTTCCGCCAGATCAAGGACAGCTACCTCCTGGCGTCGGAGTGGCTGCTGGAGCAGCCGGCCGACGCCGACATGGCGCCCGCCGAGCGCGCCAGGCTGTCGTTCCACCTGCGCCAGTTCGTGGACGCGATGAGCCCGGCGCTGGTGCTGGCGGCCAACCCGGTGGCGCTGAAGCGCGCGGTGGAGACCGGGGGCGCCAGCCTCGCCGAGGGTGCGCGCAACCTGCTGGCCGACCTGAAGGAGGGGCGGCTGTCGATGGTGGACGCCGACGCCTTCGCGCCGGGGCGCAACCTCGCGATGACGCCGGGCAAGGTCGTGATGCGCAACGCGCTGGTCGAGCTGATCCAGTACTCGCCGAGCACGGACGACGTGCACGAGGTGCCGCTGCTGATCCTGCCGCCCTGGATCAACAAGTACTACGTGATGGACCTGCAGCCGAGGAACAGCATGGTCGCCTGGCTGGTGGCGCAGGGCTTCACCGTGTTCATGGTGTCGTGGAAGAACCCGGACGCGTCGATGGATGCGATGGGGTTCGAGGACTACATGCGGCTCGGGCCGCTGGCCGCGTCGGACGCGATCGGCGAGATCACGGGCAGCGCGCGGGTCAACGTCATGGGCTACTGCATCGGCGGCACGCTGCTGACGCTGACTCTGGCGTGGCTGGCCAAGCGCGGCGACGAGCGGTTCGCGTCGGCGTCGCTGATGGTGTCGATGCAGGACTTCTCCGACGTCGGCGAGACGGCGATGTTCCTGGGCGAGCCGGCGATCGACTTCATCGAGCAGCAGATGCTCGACCGCGGCTATCTCGACAGCCGAGAGATGTCGAACATGTTCAACCTGCTGCGCTCCAACGACCTGATCTGGGGCAACGTGGTCAACAACTACCTGCTGGGCAACAAGCCGCCGGCGTTCGACCTGCTGTACTGGAACAGCGACGGCACCCGCATGGCCCGCGCCGCGCACTCCTGGTACCTGCGCAACACCTACGTCGAGAACAACCTGGTCAGGCCGGGCCACGTGGTGCTCGACGGGGAGGCGATCGACCTCGGGGCCATCACGCTCGACCTGTACTCGGTGGGGGCGGAGAAGGACCACATCGTGCCGTGGCAGTCGGCGTGGCGGGTGACGCAGCTCGTGGGCGGCAGCGTGCGCTTCGTGCTGGCATCGAGCGGGCATGTCGCGGGGATCATCAACCCGCCCGGCGGCAAGGGGACGTTCCGGGTCGCCGAGACCGGCCAGGGCGCGGCAGTGGACGCGCAGGCGTGGCGCGAGGGGGCGGCCGAGCACGGGGACAGCTGGTGGGTGGACTGGGCGGCGTGGCTGGCCGAGCGCGGCGGGGCAAGGGGCACGCCGCCGGGGATGGGGAGCGAGGCGAACCCGACGATCATGGACGCGCCGGGGGGCTACGTGCTGGAGAAGTGAAGGCCAGGGGCTCTGCCCCTGGACCCCGCCAAGGGAAGCCCCTTGGATGGCTTCTCTTAAGCAAGGCCGGGTCCAGGGGCGGCTTCGCTCCTGGCGGGTCTGGGCAGAGCCCAGGCTTGCTCGCCTTCAGGGCGCCCCGGAGCTGTCGACCACGACGAGGGCGCTGCCGGCAAGTGGCGTCGGCACGCGGTCCGGCAGCAGCAGCGCGCGGTAGCGGATCTCGTCGATGGCGGCGCGCTCGTATTCCGCGTCGAGCACGCCGTGGCGGTCGAGGAAGCGGTTCATCGCGTCGGGGATGCGCACGCAGCCCTGGGACGCGGTGTGGCCGATGCGCTGCGCCAGGACCGAAGGGTCGGTGGCGTGCATCTCCAGGCGAATCTGGATCGGGCTCTGGTCGGCGCCCCAGCCGCGGTGCGCCCACTGCCAGCCGAAGTCCCAGACGCGCATGCCCTTCAGGCCGAGTCCGCGGACGTGATTCTCGTTGAAGGTGCCCTCGGCGCGGTAGTCCAGGATCAGGTCGGTGTGGGGGAAGACGCCGACGGGGGTGACGTAGTGGTCGAAGCGGCCGGCCTGGCCGGTGGAGACGTGCGCGGTGCCGAGCACCTCCCAGGCGCCGCCGGCGGGGCGGGCGAGGACGATCGAGATCTGCTGCACGGCGGTGCTGCGGTCGACGGCGACCAGGAGCTGCGGGTGGTCGATGGCGAAGTCGCTGCCAGCGACGGTGCGGCGGAGCAGAGCGACGAGCGCGCGCTCGGCCGAAGCGTTGCGGGGGAGGAGGGCGGGGACCTCGTGGACCAGGTCGGCGCGCAGGCGGGCGGCCTCGGCGGACACGGCGGCGGGGGTCAGCGGGGCGGCGTCCGGCGCCGGCAGCACCAGGGCGGGAGAGAGGACCGCGGAGGCGGTGCGCACGGGCGAGCCGGACGGGGCAGCGGGCAGCGGCACGGGACGCGGCAGCGGCTTT
>CAXSFE010000092.1:0-14978 GCA_964236585.1 uncultured Acetobacteraceae bacterium | reverse complement strand
GGCAACGCCGCCGCCGCCGCCGCATCCCGCCGAGCCGCGTCGAGCGCCTCCGCATGCCGCTCCCGCTCCCGCCCCGCCGCCGCCTCGTGAGCCAGCACGGCCGCCTCGCGCGCCTCCGCGGCACGGCCATGCAGCACCGCGAGCCACCCCGCCTCCGCGTCGCGCACCGTCGCGGACAGCACGCGGTAGCGCGCCGCCTGCCGCGCCTGCCCCTTCAGCCCGTCGAGCTGCTGCCCGAGCTGCCCCGCCAGGTCCTCCGCGCGCGCCAGGTTGACCTCCGCGGCGCGCAGCTTCGTCTCCGCCTCGTGGCGGCGCGCGTGCAGCCCGGTGATGCCCGCCGCCTCCTCCAGGAGCTGCCGCCGGTCCTCCGGCCGCGCGGCCACCAGCGCGCCCACCCGCCCCTGGCTGATCAGCCCCGACGAACGCGCCCCGCTGGCCAGGTCGGCGAACAGCGTCGACACGTCGCGCCCGCGCGCCTCGCGCCCGTTCACCCGCCAGCTCGACCCGGCGCCGCGCTCCAGCCGCCGCGTAACCTGCAGCTCCGCCTCCGCGTCGTGCGGCGGCGGCGCCAGCCCCGCTGCGTCCTCGAGCGTCAGCGACACCTCCGCGATGTTGCGCGAGGCGCGGTGCGCGGTGCCGCCGAAGATGACGTCGTCCATCTCGCCGCCGCGCAGCGCCCGGGCCGAGGTCTCGCCCATCAGCCAGCGCAGCGCCTCGACCACGTTGGACTTGCCGCAACCGTTGGGGCCGACGATGCCGGTCAGGCCGGGGCGGATGAGGACGGTGGCAGGCTCGGCGAAGCTCTTGAAGCCGGCGATGCGGAGTCGGGCGAAGGTGGCAGGCATCGCGGGAGCATAGCCCTGCGCGGGCAGCGCAGAAAGCAAGGCTGGGCTCTGCCCAGACCCGCCAGGGGCGAGCCGCCCCTGGACCGGCCTCACTTAAGTATAGGATTCCAAAGGCTAGCCTTTGGCGGGGTCCAGGGGCAGAGCCCCTGGCCTTCCTTCAGGCTGCCGCCAGCTTGGCAAAGCTGTCGAACGACAGCTCCCCCGAGTGCGGCGTGTCGCCGAACACGAACGTCGGCGTTGCGTTGATGGTGTACCTCTTCGTGCCCGCGTCCTGCTCCATCAGGATCGCGGTCTTCAGCCCCTCGTCCGCCAGGGTGGCGTCGAACGCCGCGCGCGCCATCCCCGCCAGCGCCGCCATCTTGGCCAGCTCGTCGGTGCTGTTGTTGGTGCGCGAGAACGCCCAGCGGTCCTGGCTCGCCAGCAACGCCTCCACGAACGGCACGTAGCGCTCCGCCGGCAGGCTGCGCGCGACCATGGCGGCCGACAGCGCGACCTGGTCCAGCGGGAAATCCTTGAACACGTAGCGGATCTTCCCCGTGTCGATCAGTTGCTTTTGCACGTCCGGGAACACCGTGCGCGAGAACGCGGCGCAGTGCGTGCAGGTCAGCGAGAACCACTCCTGCACGACCACCTTCGCGTCGGCGGGGCCGAGCGAGCGGTCCGCCATGCGCGGGTCGGCGGCGGGCGCCGCAAGCGCGCCGCGGGCCAGCAGCGGCACGGCGGCGGATGCGACAAGGAGGCGGCGTCGGGTGATCGGCATGGGGACCTTGGCCTTGCGGGAGGGTGCTTCGCCGGAAGCAAGGCCGTCATCGGGGCCGGAGGTCAAGCCGCGCGGGGCGAAGGCGGGGCGCCGCCCTGCGGATCAGGGCGCGTCGGGTTCCTCCCACCGCTGCATCACCCTGACGACGGCGGGCCGCTGCTTCATCCGCGCGTAGTGCGCCGCCAGGCCCGGCGGCAGCGGGATGCCGGCCTGCGGTGCCCAGCGCAGGGCGAAGAACAGCGCCGTGTCCGCGATGGTGAACTGGTCGCCGGCGACGTACGTCCGGCCCGCCAGCCCCGTCTCCAGGATGCCCAGCGCCGCCTCCGCCATCTTGCGGCCCTGCGCCTTCACCTTGGACGCGCCGACGCCCAGGGTGCCGTGCACCACGTCGGGCGGCTCGAACTTCGCGGGCATGAAGATGCGCGCGAACGCCTGGCCGTGCAGCGTGCCGACCACGTAGTCCATGACCTCCAGGCAGCGCGCCTCTGTCTCCGGGTCGTGCGGCAGCAGGTCGCGCTCCGGGTTGGTGCGTGCCAGCCAGGTGGCGATCGCGCCATACTCGGTCAGCGTCGAGCCGTCGTCGCGCACCAGCAGGGGCACCTTGCCCTTGGGGTTGAGGTCGATGAACGGCGGCTTCCTGCTCTCGCCGCCCTCGACGTCGATCTCCTCCAGCTCGTACGGCGTGCCGATCTCCTCGAGCAGCACGTGGATGCCGATCGCGCAGGTGTGGAGTCCCCAGTACAGCTTCATCGTCGCTCCTCCTGCCGGCCCTGCCGTGCCGTCGCCCTGTGCGGACGCATCGGCGCGGGGCAGCGCTCAGCCGACGCCCGATCGGCGCACGAGTTCCACCGCCCCGCGCAGCCGGTCCCGCACGGTGACGCGCGACGAAGGCGCGTCGCCCTGCGGCCGTTCCTGGCGGCTGTTGTCGATCTGGCAGCGCCCTGGCGTTTCCGCAGGAAGGCAAGGCTCTTCTTTTTCTGAAGAAAAAGAAGCAAAAAGACTTTGCCCACGGGGTCACAGGCTCCCGGCCAGCTCCGGACTTCTATGGGCAAAAGTTCTTTGGTTCTTTCTTTCAAGAAAGAACATGCTTCCTGTCCGTCGCGGCGCGCGGGAACGGAGCCGGAAAGCTCGCGACAGCCTCTAGTCCTTCCGCCCGGCGATCGCGCCGCCCAGCCGGGCCAGCGCGTCGCGCAGTTCGCCTTCCGGCATGTCCACGACCGAAACCGGCGGCGGCCGCCTGTGCGGAGGCGGCGGCGGCATGGGGGGCGCGCCGTCCTGCACGAAGCGGAGCTGCTCCACGGCGGTGCGGCCGAGATGGGTGTTGATGCGGCCGATCAGCGCCGCCGACAGGTGCTGCAGCTCCAGCGCCGCCAAGCCCGAGCAGGCCAGCGTCAGCGTGGTGCCGACCAGCCGCTTCGGGATCGCCGCCGCCGCCAGCGCGGGCCCCACGATCTCCGCCCAGTCCAGCAGCAGCTGCGCGGTGGCCGGCGAGCGCCGCTTGAACGCCGCCCTGGTGAGCGCCGGCATGAGCGCGCCGAGCGGACGCGGACCGTACGGGTGCCGCGCCGCTTCGGCGCGCGCCGCGCCAGGCACCTCCACGACCGCCGCAACCGCCGTCCCCGACGCGGCAGGCACCGCGGCCGCGCGCGACCCCGCCAGCAGCGTCTCGGTGCGCCGCGCCGCAGAGGTGGCCATCGCCGGCCCGCTGGTGGCGGCGGCCTTGCGCGGCGTGTTGCCGGGGGGTGCCCGCTTCGCCATACCTGCGCCGTGTCCTCCCTGCCCGCCGAAGCGCTGCTCCACTGGTACGACCGCCACCGGCGGAGCATGCCCTGGCGCGCCCTGCCGGGCGAGACGCCCGACCCATACCGCGTCTGGCTGAGCGAGATCATGCTCCAGCAGACCACGGTCGCCGCGGTGATACCCTACTTCGCGCGGTTCCTGGCGCGGTTTCCGACGATCGAAGCGCTGGCCGCGGCACCCGACGAGTCGGTGATGGCCGCCTGGGCCGGGCTCGGCTACTACGCCCGCGCCCGCAACCTCCTGGCCTGCGCCCGCGCCGTCGTCGCCCGCGGCGGCTTCCCCGCCGACGTAGCCACGCTGCGCACCCTGCCGGGCATCGGCGCCTACACCTCGGCATCGGTGGCGGCGATCGCGTTCGGGGTGCCCGTCGTGCCGGTGGACGGCAACGTCGAGCGCGTGGTCTCGCGCCTGTTCGCCATCGAGGCGCCGCTGCCCGCCTCGCGTCCGCTCATCGCCGTGGCCGCCGCCCGGCTGGGCGAGGACCCGGAAGCCCGCGCCCGCCCCTCCGACTTCGCCCAGGCGCTGTTCGACCTCGGCGCCACCGTGTGCGTGCCCTCTGCCCCGGCCTGCGGTATCTGCCCGTGGATGCCCGGCTGCGACGGCCGCCGCCAGGGCATCGCCGCCACCCTGCCGCGCAAGCTGCCGCGCAGGCCCCGCCCGGTCCGCCACGGCGCCGTGTTCCTGGTGCGCGACGCCGCGGACCGCGTGCTGCTGCGCCGCCGCCCCGCCCTGGGCCTGTTTGGCGGCATGACGGAGCTGCCTGGCACGCCCTGGCGCGAGGCGCCCTGGGCACGCGAGGAGGCACTGGCCGACGCGCCGGTCGCGGCCGCGTGGCGCCTGGCCGGCGAGGTCCGCCACGGCCTGACGCACTTCGAGCTGCGCCTCGACGTCTATGCGGCCGAGCTGGCCGTGGTCGAGGGCGAAGGCACGCTGTGTGAAACCGCCAGCCTCGCGGACCAGGCGCTGCCCACGGTCATGCGCCGCTGCGTGGCGCTGGCCCTGGCGCCAGCACCCCCGCCACGCCCTGTGCCGCCCGGCCTGCTCGGGACCGGATAGGGTCCTCTCCGCGGCAGGGCGCCCTGCAACCCAGGGCAGGGCGTCCGGTTAACACGTCTTCCGAAGCGGAGAGCGGCGATGTGGCGTGACGTGATGGCGGCCGGGCTTGCGGCCGGACTTGTTCTCGGGGGCGCCCCGGCGCGGGCCCAGCAGCAGACGGCGACGCCGAGCCAGAACCCGCCGAGGCCGGCCAGCAGCAACCTGCGCGCCTACACGCTGCGCAACATGTCGGGCAAGGTCATCACCCAGGCCCACGCCTACATGAGCAACGACAAGACCGACCTCGTCACGTCGCAGAGCGCGATCCAGCCCAACCAGGCGCAGAACTTCGGCACCGACCAGAAGGGCTGCCTCGACCACATCTCCGTCACCTTCAAGGACGGCCAGACGCTCGACTCCGGCAAGCTCGCCGACTGCCACGTCCAGACCATGGTGGTGCGCGCAGACAAGATCACCGGCGACACCTCCGCGGTGCCCGGCGCGACCCCGCCGGCGAACCCGTCGGACCACTGACAGCAGCAGGACAGGCAAGGCCAGAGGCTCTGCCTCTGGACTCCGCCAAAGGCAAGCCTTTAGAATCCATTACCTAAGTATAGGGTTTCCAAAGGGCTCGGCCCTTTGGCGGAGTTTGAGGCAGAGCCTCAACCTTGCTTCCTCCTACTCCCGCCTGAGCCCGTCGAGCTGCACCAGCGTGCCTTCCCGCTCGATGTGCCAGAACGTCCACCCGTTGCAAGACGGCGCGTTCTGCACCAGCGAGCCCACCTTGTGGATCGACCCGCTGTGCGGCCCGCACGTCAGCGTCCCGTCCGCGGCCACCACCGCGACCACCTTGCGCTGCCGGTCTGTCAGGCGGCTCCCGGGCGGCACCAGCCCGCGCTCCACCAGCGACCCGAACGGCACCCGCGGTGCCTCGCGCGGGTTCGCCCGCGTCGCCAGCCCGCCGTCCGGCATCGGCCGCGCGTCGCGGATTCGCCCGAGCGCCGCCTCCACGTAGGCCGGGTGACGCTCGATGCCGATGAAGTGCCGGTGCAGCTTGCGCGCGACCACCGCAGTGGTGCCGCTGCCCAGGAACGGGTCGAGCACGATGTCGTCCGGCGCCGTGCTCGCCAGCAGCACCCGGTGCAGCAGCGCCTCCGGCTTCTGCGTCGGGTGCAGCTTCAGCCCGTGCGCGTTGCGCAGCCGCTCGCCCCCGGTGCACAGCGGGATCAGCCAGTCCGAGCGCATCTGCAGGTCGTCGTTGAGCGACTTCATCGCCTGGTAGTTGAACCGGTAGCGGCTGTCCCGCCCCCGCCCCGCCCAGATCAGCGTCTCGTGCGCGTTGGTGAACCGCCGCCCACGGAAGTTCGGCATCGGGTTCGACTTGCGCCAGATCACGTCGTTCAGCACCCAGAACCCCAGGTCCTGCAGGATCGCGCCGATGCGGAAGATGTTGTGGTATGCCCCGATCACCCAGATCGTGCCGTCCTTGCGCAGCAGCCGCCGGCACTCCCCCAGCCACTCCCGCGTGAACGCGTCGTAGGCGGCGAAGTCCGTGAAGCGGTCCCAGTCGTCGTCCACCCCGTCGACCAGGCTGTCGTCGGGACGCCGCAGCTCGCCGCGCAGCTGCAGGTTGTACGGCGGGTCCGCGAACACGCAGTGCACCGAGGCCGCCGGCAGCATCCGCATCATCTCGACGGAGTCCCCGCGCAGCACCTGGTCGAGCGGAAGTTCGCGGGCGAGATCCAAACCGGTGTCCTGGGTCCTGGCAGTGAAGGGGGGCCGGCATGGTGGCGAAACGGCCGACGCCGCGTCAAGGAACCCTGTGGCCGACACGCCACAGTGACCTCCCGTCAGGACGCGGCAAGCAGCGCGCGCACGAGACCGAACGCGCGGCGGTGATGCGCCGTCGGCCCGAGTCTCTGCAGCGCCGAGCGGTGCACCACTGTGCCGTAGCCGGCGTTCCTTGCCCAGCCGTACTCGGGGAACCGCACGCCCAGCCTCGCCATCGCCCGGTCGCGGACCACCTTGGCCACCACGGAGGCCGCGGCGATCGACAGGCACAGCGCGTCCCCGCCCACCACGCAGCGCACCGGGCACCCCAGCGCCGGCGCCCGGTTGCCGTCCACCAGCGCGAAGTCCGGCGCCACCGGCAACCTGAGCACGGCCCGCCGCATCGCCAGCAGGCTGGCGCCCAGGATGTTCAGCCGCTCGATCTCGGCGACCGACGCCGCCCCCACCGCGACCTCCGCCACCCCCGACGCCACCAGTGCCGCGCACGCCGCCTCCCGCGCCGCGGCCGACAGCTTCTTCGAGTCGTCGATCAGCCCCGCGAGCGCGTCTGGCACGCCGCGCGGGAACACCACGGCCGCCGCCACCACCGGCCCGGCCAGCGGCCCTCGCCCCACCTCGTCGACACCGGCGACACGGCCGCCGTACTGGGACTCCAGGACAAGATCAGGCATGGCCGGCCGTAGCAGGCAAAGCAGACAGCGAGCAAGGTCGGGCTCTGCCCGAACCCGCCAAAGGGCCGGGCCCTTTGGAAACCCTCGACTTAAGAAGGGCATTCCAAAGGCCCAGCCTTTGGCGGAGTTTGAGGCAGAGCCTCAACCTTGCTTCCTCGCTTCCGGAGCCTCCATGACCCTCGCGCTCACCATGGGCGACCCCGCCGGCATCGGCGGCGAGATCGCCGTCGCCGCCTGGCGCGCCGGCGCGCCCCGCTTCGCGGCCCTCGCCGACCCCGCCTGGCTGGCGTCCCACGGCGCCCCCGTCCGCGTCGTCACCCATCCCGGCGAGGCCACCTTCGACGACGCCATCGCCGTGATCCCGGTCCCCCTCGCCGCCTCCGCGCGCCCGGGCCGCCCCGACCCGGCCAACGCCGCCGCCACCATCGCCAGCATCGAGCGCGCCGTGCGCCTCTGCCTGTCCGGCGCCGCCGCGGCCGTCGTCACCAGCCCGATCGCGAAATCCGTGCTGCAGCGTGCCGGCTTTCCCCACCCCGGCCACACCGAGTTCCTCGCCGAGCTGACCGGCGTCGCGGGGCGGCAGGTGATGATGCTCGCCTGCCCGGAGCTGCGCGTGGTGCCCGTGACGGTCCACGTCTCCCTGCGCCGCGCGCTGGACCTGCTCGACACCGCGTCGATCGTGGAGGCCGCGCGCACCACGGCCGAGGCGCTGCGCCGCGACTTCGGCATCGCGAGGCCGCGGCTCGCCATCGCCGGCCTCAACCCCCACGCCGGCGAGGACGGCACCATGGGCAGCGAGGAGCGCACGCTGATCCAGCCGGCGATTGACGCGCTGCGCGCGGACGGGCTGTCGGTGTCCGGGCCGTGGCCGCCGGACACGATGTTCACGCCAAGGGCACGAGGGGAGTACGACGTGGCGATCTGCATGTACCACGACCAGGCGCTGATCCCGCTCAAGACGGTGGACATGGCGGGCGGCGTCAACGTCACCCTCGGCCTGCCGATCGTGCGCACGTCGCCGGACCACGGGACGGCGTTCGACATCGCGGGGCGAGGCGTGGCCGACCCCGCCAGCTTGGTCGCGGCGATGCGCATGGCGGAGGCGATCGCGGCGCGGCGGGCAGGCGGCACCCCCTGCCCTGCCCCGCCGGGAGCGGCACGGTGAACCGGCGCCGGTTCGCGCGCGCCGGCGCGGGGCTGCTCGCGGCGTCGCTGGCCCTCGCGTCGCGCCGGGGACGGTCGGCGCCCGCCACGCCCGGGCATCGCGTGGCGATCCAGGTCAGCGTGGCCGACCCGGCGCTGATGAACCTCGCGCTCTCGAACGTCTCCAACATCGCGGAGGCGTACGCCGCCCGGGGGGAGAGCGTGGCGATCGAGCTGGTCGCCTACGGGCCTGGATACGCCATGCTGCGGGCCGACGCCTCGCCGGTCGCAGGGCGCATCGCCGCGATCCAGGCGCGGCTGCCGTTCGTGGTGTTCTCCGCCTGCCAGAACGCGCGGCGCGGCATGGCGGAGGCCGAGGGCAAGGCGCCCGAGCAGATCCCGGAGCTGCCCGGCGTCACCGACGTTCCCGCCGGAGTCGTGCGCCTGGTCACCCTGCAGGAGCAGGGATGGAGCTACATCCGGCCCTGAGGCCGGCGCGACTCCTTGCGGCGCCCCGCTCCGCCTCCATTGTCCGCCGGGGCGCGACCGCGCGTGCGTTTCGTGCCATCCCTGCCGACCCGACCCAGGACAGACCCCATGAAGCCGCTGCGCCTCGGCGTGAACATCGACCACGTCGCCACCGTCCGCAACGCCCGCGGCGGCCTCCACCCCGACCCGCTGGACGCCGCCCGCGCCGCCGTCGAGGCCGGTGCAGACGGCATCACCCTGCACCTGCGCGAGGACCGCCGGCACATCCGCGACGCCGACCTCGCCCGCATCCGCGACGGCGTCGCGGCACCCATCAACCTGGAGATGGCCGCGACCGCCGAGATGGCGCGCATCGCGCTGGCCACCCGGCCCAACGCCTGCTGCATCGTCCCCGAGCACCGCGCCGAGGTCACCACGGAGGGCGGCCTCGACGCCGCCGGCCAGCAGGCCACGCTGCGCCCGATCGTGGCCGGCCTGTCCGCCGCCGGCATCCGCGTCTCGCTGTTCGTCGACCCCGACGAGGCGCAGCTCCGCGCCGCGCTCTCCGTCGGCGCCGACATCGTGGAGCTGCACACCGGCGCCTACGCGCACGGCCGCACCGGCGAGCTGGCGCGCCTCGCCGCCGCGGCCGCGCTGACCGCGGAGCTGGGGCTGGAGTGCCACGC
This sequence comes from uncultured Acetobacteraceae bacterium, assembly GCA_964236585.1. Classification (GTDB taxonomy): domain Bacteria; phylum Pseudomonadota; class Alphaproteobacteria; order Acetobacterales; family Acetobacteraceae; genus CAXSEF01. The sequence continues at coordinate 5,779 of CAXSFE010000092.1, read as the reverse complement.
CGGGCACGGCCTGACCTACGACAACGTCGGCCCGGTGGCCGCCCTGCCGCAGGTCGTGGAGCTGAACATCGGCCACTTCCTAATCGGCGAGGCGATCCTGGCCGGGCTGCCCAACGCGATCCGCCGCATGCGCCAGCTCATGGACGAGGCGCGGCACTGAAGCAGGAAGGTTGAGGCTCTGCCTCGAACTCCGCCAAGGGCTGGGCCCTTGGATCGCCTTCCCTAAGTGAGGCCGGTCCAGGGGCGGCTCGCCCCTGGCGGGTCCAGGGCAGAGCCCTGGCCTTGCCTGCCCTCAAACGAGAAGGGGCGCCGGCCTGACGCCGACGCCCCCAATCCCGCCCGTCGCAGGCAGGCTAGGCCGCGGTGACCTGCGCCGCCGTCACCGAGACGCCGAACAGGTTGAGCTGCGTGCCGTCCGACAGGTTCAGCGACGTGCCGAACGAGCCGGTGGTGGCCTTGGTCACGGCGTTGGAGGCGTCGGTCGCGGTGAAGCCGCCGGTGAGGGTGATGTGGTCGCCCGTCTTGAAGCCGATGATGTCGTCCACCCCGCCCAGGCCCTTGGTGACCGAGTAGGTGTCGACCCCGGTGCCCTCGAACGCCGTGGTGTTGCCGCCGCCCAGGTTGATCTGGGTCGTGCCGACGCCTTCCACGAGCAGCGCGGTGCCCTTGCCGGTGTTGAACACGTCGGGCCCGGTCGGCCCGCCGAACGCCACGTCGTTGTTGGTCATGACGAAGGTGTTCGGGCCCGCGCCGCCGATCATCTGGTCGCCGCCGCCGGTGGAGCCGAAGAAGGTGGAGGACGCGGTGCCGCCGAACATGATGGCGCCGCTGCCGGCGCCGCCCTGCAGCGTGACGTTGCCGGTCCCCGCGACCAGGATGGAGCCGGCCCCGCCGCCGCCGATCAGCGTGTCGCTGCCCGAGCCGCCGTACAGGATGTCGACTCCCGCGCCGCCGCCCGCCGAGTAGTTGCCGGCGCCCGCCACGAAGATGAGGTTGCCGCTGCCGCCGGTGACGGTGGCCGAGGCGCCCGACGCGTACACGATGACGGACGCGCCGCCGCCCGCGTTCACCGTGTCGTCGCCGCGGCTGAGCACCACGTCGTTGCCGGTGGCCGTCGTGGTGACGGTGTTCTGCCCGTCGAGCGCCGTGGTGAAGGTCGTGCTGCCCGACCCGCCCGTGCTGGTCACGACGCCCATCACCGTCGCGCTGACGCCGGCATAGGTGCCGACCCCGCTGGCGCCGGCGGCGAGGGTGCCGGTCGTGTTGGACACCTCCACCACGAGCGGCCCGTCGCCGAAGTTGCCGATCGAGAGCGTGCTGATGTTGGAGAAGGTGGCAACCGCGGCCGTGCTCTGCGTCGGGTCGAACACGGTGACCGTGCCCTCGACCTGGCCGAAGCCGAGCGTGGCCGGGCCGTGGCCGCCGACCTTGGCCGCCTCCTCGTCGCCCCACCACACGATGTTCTCGCTGGTGCCGGGGCCCTTGAACACCGCGACCTCGTCGGCCGCCTGCACGCCGGCCGCATAGGCCGGCACGGTGAGCGCCAGCGTGGCCGCCGCCGTGGAGCCCGCCCCTGCGGCGATGATCGCGTCGAGGTTGGCGATCTCGACGCCCGCCGTGGTCAGCGCCGCGCCCGCCGTCTTGGCGTCGAACAGCGACACCGGCGCGGCGCCGGACGCGTTGGCGTCGGGCGTCAGGCTGTCGACGTAGGTGATCGCGCCGGCCACCGGGGTGCGGCCGTTGCTGGTGTACACGTAGAGCGAGTCGAGCACGAGGCTGGCGAGCTGCGCTCCGGTCGCGGCCCCCAGCTCGGTCACCGCGTAGTTCGAGACCCCGACCGGTCCCTCCGCGATGGTGCGGACATAGGTCGACACCGGCGTGACCACCTTGCCGGTCACCGTGCCGTTGCTGGCGATGTTGTTCGTGACCGGGCCGCCCGCGGCCGCGCTCTGCGCCGCGTTGAACGCGGCCATCGCGGGCTCGGAAATGCCGGTGTTGGCGGCGTTGCCCAGGCTGATGTTGCCCAGCGACGCCGGCTCGCCATACACGGCCCCCGCCGCCGTGGTCAGCGAGTAGGTGATGACCGGGGTGGTGGCGAGGATCGCGTTCGCCGCCAGCAGGTGCGCGTCGTTGAACACGTCGTAGGCGGCCTGATCGCCGGCAGCCGCCCCGGTGTAGGTCTTCCCGCCGCCCGTGATGGCGTCGGCGTCCGGCTTGTAGGTGTAGTTCGGATGGCCGACGATCTGCGGCCCCTCGAGCGAGACCACGGACTTCGCAGTCGCCGTGTCCAGCGCCTTGGCGTCGGCGATCAGCGTGTCCGCCTGCTCGGTCTGCCCGAGCACGAGGTCGATCTTGATCCCGCCCGCCGCCAGCGCCTTCAGCGTGGCCTGCGTGGCGGCGGTGCCGTCATCGACGACGCGGACGTTGGTGATGCCCACCGCCTTCAGCTCGGCAAGCGTGGTGGCCGCGGCCACCGTGGGATCGATGTTGACGCCGAGGGCGCCGGCGAGGTTGGCCGCCGCATACGCCGTCTGGCTGGTTCCGCTCATGGGCAAAGTCCTTGTGTCTGGTCGTCAGGGCTGCCTCGTCCCGCGTGCGGCAGCACGCGGCAGGCGCCGGGAAAGAAACACCATTGTTGGCGCGATGGCCGACGGATGGGCACGAAGCGCTCGCCTGTACCGCCGCCACCCCGCGGCACAGAGCCGCAGCCGATGGCACCGGACTTCGGCGGAACTGTGGCGGCCTCCGGCCGTGTTGTCCGCCCTGTGCACGACGCGGTTGCAGGACATCGTCCCGCGCGGGCGCCTTCACCGAAGCGGCATCTCATATTCCACCGCGCCGCCTGGCACAACAGAAAGAGGCACCGCGAACCGACACCCGGACCGGTATTCTGGACTGTGCACGCGCGGCATGTTCCGCCCGCAACTCGAAGGGGACGTTCGCCGCGGGCCGACCGGCGGCCGCCTCCCCGCGCCAGGAAGCCGCGCCCCGCGTCCTGCCGGCCGCAGGCGAGCGATGCCCGTCCGCAGCCGCCGTGCTCAGCGGATCGGCGGCGGGTAGATCAGCCCGCCCTTGTTCCACAGGTTGTTCAGGCCGCGCGGGATGCCCAGCGGCGCGATGTCGCGGTCCCAGATCTCGGCGAAGTTGCCGACCTGCTTGACCGCGTTGAACGCCCACCTGTTGTCCACCCCGAGCGCCTTGCCGATGTCGCCCTCCACCCCGAGCAGCCGGCGGATCGTCGGGTCGGTCGACGCCGAGAACGTGTCGAGGTTCTTGCTCGTCACCCCCGCCTCCTCGGCCGTGGCCAGCGCGAAGAACGTCCAGCGCACCAGGTCGAGCCACTTGTCGTCGCCCTTGCGCACCACCGGGCCCAGCGGCTCCTTGCTGATCAGCTCGGGCAGCAGCAGGAAGTCCTCCTTGTGCTCGCCCTGCGTCGCGCGGAAGCCGGCCAGCGCGGAGCTGTCGTTGCTGAACGCGTCGCAGCGCCCGGACAGGAAGGTCTGCTGCAGCGACGGCAGGTTGTCGATCTCGATCGGCGTGAACTTGATGTTATTCTGGCGGAAGTAGTCCGCGTCGGCCAGCTCGGTGCTGGTGCCCGGCTGCACGCACACCGTGGCGCCGTCCAGCTCCTTGGCCGACTTCACCCCGGACGCCGTCTTCACCAGGAAGCCGGTGCCGTCGTAGAAGTCGATGCCCGCGAACACCAGCCCCAGGTTCGCCTCGCGCCCCAGCGTCCACGTCGTCTCGCGGATCAGCACGTCGATCTCGCCGGACTGCAGCGCGGTGAAGCGCGTCTGCGTGGTCAGCGGCACGAACTTCACCTTGGTGGCGTCGCCCAGCACCACGGCGGCCACCGCGCGGCAGCCGTCCGCGTCGATGCCCTGCATCACGCCCTTGCTGTCCGGCAGGGAGAAGCCGGCGGTCGCACCGTCGATGCCGCACGACAGCACCCCGCGCGAGCGCACCGCATCCAGCGTGCCCGAGCCGGAGCCGGTGGCCGGCGCCTGGGCGTGCACGGCGGAGGGCAGCGCCCCGAGCCCCGCCGCGAGCAGCGCCGCAGCCGCGATCCAATGTCGAGCCATGTGCCCGATCCCCCTGTGCTGTGACGGTACGTGTCTGAACGCGGCCGGTGGTGCCGGCTGTGTGGTTGGGCACGCCATCCTGGCCCGGGGGACGGGCAAGATCAACTCGGCGGCATCGGGGAGAAGCAAGGTTGGGGCTCTGCCCCAAACCCCGCCAAGGGAAGCCCCTTGGATGGCTTTCCTTAAGTCAAGGGATCAAAGGGTCCTCGGACCCTTTGCGGGTCTGGGCAGAGCCCAGCCTTGCTTCCCTCCCTCAGCCCCCGTTCCCCCGGAGCCAGTCCCGCAGCGGCCCCCACAGCCCGGCCTCGGCGCGGCTGCCGACGATCATGCCGACGTGGCCGGCCGCCGGGCGCAGCACGGTGCTGCCCGGGATCAGCCGCCCCAGGGCGAGCGCGCTGCCCGCGGGCACGATCCGGTCCTGCAGGGGCACCACGACCAGGCTCGGCAGCCGCAGCGCCTCGGGCGCGACCGGCAGGCCCGCCACGCGCCACGCGCCGCGCGCCGGGCTGTTCGCGCCGTACCACCCGCCGAGGCACTCGCGCGCCACCGGGGCCGCGAGCGGCACGCCGTCGGCCAGCCAGTCCTCGAGGGCGACGAAGCAGCGGGCCCGGTCGGAGTCCGGCGCGGCGCGGCCGAAGCTGCGGTACTTGGCGGCCACCGCGCCGGGGGCCGCCAGCTCGAACAGCGTCTGCAGCGCGTCGATGCCGAGCACCCCGGTCAGCGCCATCGCCGGCTCCAGCAACGCCAGCATGCGCACCACCGCCTCCGGCGCCCAGGAGGGACCGGAAGCACCGTCGGCCGGACCGGAGCCGGACGGCGGCCCCGCCCCCGCGTCGGACCCCCCCCCCGCGTCGGACACAGTCCCCGTGTCGGACCCTGTCCCTGCGTCGGAAACATCGGCGGCGTGGAAGTCCCACGGCGTGGCAAGCAGGGCCAGCGCCGTCACCAGCTCGGGACGCCGTGCCGCAAAGGCGGTGCACAGCAGCCCGCCCATGCAGTAGCCCGCCAGGATCACGGGCCGCCCCAATCCTGCCACCGCACGCTCCAGCCGCCCGGCGACGTAGTCGGTCAGGCTGAAACGGCGCTCCACCTCCCCCGGCCAGCCCCAGTCGAGCAGCAGCGGGTGCAGCCCCTGCGACGCCAGCCACCGCAGCAGCGAGCGGCCCGGCAGCAGATCGAGCACCTGCGCCCGGTTGACCAGGCTGGGCACGAACAGCACCGGGACGCCGCCGCCTGCCCCGGCCCCCCGGACACCACCATAGTCCAGCACGCGCGTGTCGCCTTCCTGCCAGACGCAGGGCGGATCGGGCAGGACGCGCCGGAACGGATGACGGCGATACGCGGCGATCCCTGCCACGAGCCCGGCATCGGGACCCTGCCCGCCACCGGGATCGCGCGCCGCATGGGCGCCAGGCGCCGCCGACCCATCGGCGCCAGGCGCCGTCGACGCACCGGCGCCGGGCGCCATCGCCGGGGGGGTGTTGGCGGTGGGCGGGGCGGCGTGGCTCGTCATCGGGCGCCGGACGGCGCGGCGGCGCGGCGGACGCCGCGTCAACTGGCGGCGCGAAGCGGCCGGGTTGCGGGGCCTGGCGACCGACGAGCGTGATCAGGGCGGGCTCGCCGGGGAGATCGCGGGGCGGTTCGCCGGCGCCTGCGCCCGCTCCCTGGGCCAACCCCTGGCCGTGCTGACGCCGCCG
>CAXSFE010000091.1:0-15043 GCA_964236585.1 uncultured Acetobacteraceae bacterium | reverse complement strand
CGGTCCAGGGGCGGCTCGCCCCTGGCGGGTCTGGGCAGAGCCCAGCCTTGCTGTCTTCCCCGCTCCACCCAGCCCCGCGATATCGCGCCTCGACAACGCCTCGCCACCTGCCGAAAACAGCACGGCAGGCAGGAGACCGACATGGATCGCATCAGCGCGGGCGGGTTGCAGGTGGCCGGGGTGCTGCACCGCTTCGTCGAGGCCGAGGCCCTGCCCGGCACCGGCCTCGACTCCACGAGCTTCTGGGACGGCTTCGGTGCCCTGGTCCGCGACCTCGCCCCGCGCAACCGCGCCCTCCTCGCCCGCCGCGACGCGCTGCAGGCCCGCATCGACGCCTGGCACGACGAGCACGGCGCCGGCGAGCCCGCGGCCTACCAGGCGTTCCTGCGCGAGATCGGCTACCTGCTGCCCCGGCCCGTGCCGTTCTCCGTCGCCACCAGCCGCGTCGACGACGAGATCGCCGCCATCGCCGGCCCGCAGCTTGTGGTCCCCCTGAGCAACGCCCGCTACGCGCTCAATGCCGCCAACGCCCGCTGGGGCAGCCTGTACGACGCGCTCTACGGCACCGACGCCGTCGCCGAGACTGCCGGCGCGGAGCGGGTGCGCAGCTACAACCGTGTCCGCGGCCGGCGCGTCGTCGCCCGCGCCCGCCAAGTCCTCGACAGCGCGGCCCCTCTCGCCCAGGGCAGCCACGCCGACGCCATCGCCTACGCGATCGCCGACGCCCGCCTCACCGTGACGCTGGCCAACGGTGCCACCACCGGCCTGCGCCAGCCCGGCCGCTTCGCCGGCCACACCGGCGACGGGGCCGCGCCGGCGACGATCCTGCTGCGCAACAACGGCCTGCACCTGGAGATCGTGTTCGACCGCGCCACCCCCGTCGGCTCCGACGATCTGGCCGGCATCTCCGACCTCGTGATGGAGGCCGCCGTCAGCACCATCATCGACTGCGAAGACAGCGTCGCCGCCGTCGACGCCGACGACAAGGTCGAGCTGTACCGCAACTGGCTCGGCCTGATGCGCGGCACCCTGTCCGCCTCCTTCACCAAGGGAAGCGAGCGCCTGGAGCGCCGCCTCAACCCCGACCGCAGCTTCACCCGCCCCGGCGGCGGCACCCTGACCCTGCGCGGCCGCTCGCTGCTGCTGATCCGCAACGTCGGCCACCACATGTACACCGACGCCGTGACCGACGCCGCCGGGGAGGAGATCCCCGAGGGCATGCTCGACGCCGCGATCACCAGCCTGATTGCCGTCCACGACCTGCGCCCCCAGGACGGCGCCACCGCGCTCCCCGGCACCGACCTTTCGGCCTGCGTCGGCCTGAACAGCCGCGCCGGCTCCGCGTACATCGTCAAGCCGAAGATGCACGGCCCCGAGGAGGTCGCCTTCGCCGCCGAGATCCTTGCCCGCGTGGAAGCCATCCTCGGCCTGCCGCCCACCACCCTGAAGATGGGCATCATGGACGAGGAGCGCCGCACCAGCGCCAACCTCGCCGCCTGCATCGCCGCCGCTGCCGACCGCGTCGTGTTCATCAACACCGGCTTCCTCGACCGCACCGGCGACGAGATCCACACCTCGATGGAGGCCGGCCCCGTCGTGCGCAAGGCCGACATGAAGGCCACGCCCTGGATCGCCGCCTACGAGAACAACAACGTCGACACCGGCCTCGCCTGCGGCCTGCGCGGCCGCGCCCAGATCGGCAAGGGCATGTGGGCCGCGCCCGACCAGATGGCCGTCATGCTCTCCATCAAGGCCGAGCACCCCCGCGCCGGCGCCAGCACCGCCTGGGTCCCCTCGCCCACCGCCGCCACGCTGCACGCGCTCCACTACCACGAGGTCGACGTCGCCGCCCGCCAGGCCGAGCTCGCCGGCCACCCCCGCGCCGTCATGGACGCCCTGCTGACCCCGCCCCTCGACCCCGGCTCCAACCGCGACCCCGCCGAGGTCCAGGCGGAGCTGGACAACAACTGCCAGGGTATCCTCGGCTACGTCGTGCGCTGGATCGACCAGGGCGTCGGCTGCTCCAAGGTCCCCGACATCCACGACGTCGGCCTGATGGAGGACCGCGCCACCCTGCGCATCTCCTCGCAGCACATCGCCAACTGGCTCCGCCACGGCGTCACCAACGAGGCCCAGGTCGAGGAAACCCTGCGCCGCATGGCCGCGACCGTGGACGGCCAGAACGCCGGCGACCCCGCTTACACGCCCATGGCGCCCGGCTTCGACGGCACGGCGTTCCAGGCGGCGCGGGACCTGGTGTTCAAGGGGCGCGAGCAGCCGAACGGCTACACAGAATTCATCCTCCACGCGCGCAGGCGGGAAGCGAAGGGCGCGGCATAGGAAGCAAGGTTGAGGCTCTGCCTCAAACTCCGCCAAGGGAAGCCCCTTGGATGGCTTCCCTTCAGTCAAGGGATCAAAGGGTCCTCGGACCCTTTGCGGGTCTGGGCAGAGCCCAGCCTTGCTACGCTTCCACCCGCCAGGGATGCGTGAACACCTCGAACCCGTCCTGCCGCGCCACGCCCACCACCGTCATCCCCGCCGCCTCCGCGACCCGCAGCGCCAGCGCCGTCGGCGCCGACACCGCCACCAGCACCGTCGCCCCCAGCACCGCCGCCTTCTGCACCAGCTCCACCGACACGCGGCTGGTCATCAGCAGCACGCCCTCCGACGCGTCCTCCCCCGCGCGCGCCAGGGCCCCCGACAGCTTGTCCAGCGCGTTGTGCCGCCCGACGTCCTCGCGCACCGTCACCAGCCCCGCGCCCGGCCGCCAGAACCCCGCCGCATGCACCGCCCGCGTCGCGTGGTTCAGCACCTGCGCCGGATACAGCGACGCCGCCGCCGCGAACACGTCTTCCACCCGCACCGCCCGCCCCTCGCCCACGCGCGGCGGCGGCCGCACCGCATCCGACAGGCTCTCCAGCCCGCACAGCCCGCACCCGGACGGCCCCGCCATCCGCCGCCGCCGTTTGTCCAATACCCCCATCAATGCCGGGTCGATCCACATGCGCAGTTCGATCCCGCCGTCGGCCACCACGACCTCCAGCTCGTCGATCTGCTCCGGCCCGCCCAGAATGCCCTCGTTGAGGCTGAACCCGAGGGCGAAGTCCTCCAGGTCCGCCGGGCTCGCCATCATCACCGCGTGCGACACCCGGTTGTACGAGAGCGCCACGGCGCATTCCTCCGCGATGTCGCGCCCGCCGACCACCAGCACGCCGCCCCGGCACGCCACACTGGCCACAGGCACGACTGGCGGCGGCAGCCCGGCGCCCCGGGCGCTGGACGCCACCAGCCGGTCGGTGCCGGACACCCCGCCGGTCCCAGTCTCCCAGGCCGGCGTGGTGCCCGGCTCCGCCGTATCAGGCACCCTTGCCGGTGCTCGCCGCATCCTCGTCCAGCTCCTCGACCACCTCGACCACCGCTGAGCGGTCGATCTTCTTCGCCTGCTCGGCCAGCGCGTCGCCCTTCTTCTCGTCCCCCTTTGCGTAGGCGCCAAGCGCGTCCTCCGCCAGGTCACGCGCCTTGTCGTGCTCGGTCCCGGTCTTCTCGTCGGCCATCGTCGCTCTCCCGTTTGTATCCTGGATCACAACCGCCGCGACTGCCGCCGGTTCCAGGCACGAGGAGCAGGGCCGGGCGCTCCGCCTCCGGACCCCGCCCGGGCGCAGTCGGTCAACGGGCCTCTGGCCTTGCCTCTCCCGTGCCCCCATCCTCTCCCGATGACCCCGCAAGCCCGCTTCGCCAGCTTCGTCGCCACCCTCGGCCGCGGCCCCGGCAAGTCCCGCGCGCTCACCCGCGACGAGGCCCGCGAGGCCTTCACCATGGTGCTCGACGGCACCCCCGACCCCCACCAGGTCGGCGCCATGCTCATGCTCCTGCGCTACCGCGGCGAGGACCCCGACGAGATCGCCGGCCTCGTCGAGGCCGTCCGCGACCAGGCCCGCATGGGCCGCGCCCACGGCGCCCCCGAGGTCGCGCTCGACTGGCCGTCCTACGGCGCCGGCCGCACCCGCGGCGCCCCCTGGTTCCTGCTCGCCGCCCTCGCCCTCGCCCGCGCCGGCACGGCCGTCCTCATGCACGGCACCAACGAGTTCACCAGCGGCATCGCGGTCGGCGACGCGCTCCCCGCCCTCGGCCTGGCCGCCTCCCCCGACCGCGACCATGCCTGGGCCGCCCTGGAGCGCGACCGCTTCGCCTACCTGCCCGCCGCCGCCCTGTCGCCCGACCTCGCCCGCCTGCTCGGCCTGCGCGCCTTGTTCGGCCTGCGCTCCCCCGTCAACACCGTCGCCCGCCTGCTCGACCCCGCGGACGCCTCCGCCTCCGTCGACGGCGTCTTCCATCCCCCCTACATCGACGTCCACATCGGCGTCGCCGAGCGCCTCGCCCGCCCCTCGCTCCTCGTCCTCAAGGGCGGCGGCGGCGAGGCCGAGCGCCCTCCCGCCAAGCCCACCGCCGTCCACCTCTGGCGCCGCGGCGAGGGCCGCTCCGAGCTGCTGCTCCCCGCCACCGGCCCGAGCGGCGCCCGTTCCGGCGACACCCCCGCCCTCCTCGCCGCCGTCTGGCACGGCGAGGCCGCCCCCGAGGACGCCGTCGCCACCGTGACCGGCACCATCGCCATGGCCCTCCTCGCCCTCGGCCGCGCCCGCGACGCCGAACACGCCGACACCCAGGCGCGCGACATCTGGGCACGGCGATAGCCGGGCAGGGCCGGTCCCCGCCCCGGTCCGCCAACCCCGGCGTCGAAAGTGCCGCGACCCCCGTCTCCGCACCTGCGTTCACCGGGCACGATCATTGCATCCCGCCACGCCGAAAGAACGACCGGCCGCGGCAACAGGCCCTGGCCCCTGCCCCAGGAGGTGAACGCGTGTCCCCCTCGCCCCCCCTCGCGACTGCACCCCGCAAACCGGTCTACGCCTCCCTGTTCGTCCAGGTCGTCGTCGGCCTCCTGCTCGGCATCGTCCTCGGCGTCATCACCCCCCAGTTCGCCATCGGCCTCAAGTTCTTCAGCGACGCCTTCCTCAAGCTGATCTCGATGATCGTCGCCCCCATCGTGTTCTGCGTCGTCGTCCACGGCATCGCCGGCGCCGGCGACCTGCGCAAGGTCGGCCGCGTCGGCGGCAAGGCGCTGCTCTACTTCGAGGTGATGACCACCGTCGCCCTCGTCGTCGGCCTGGCCCTCGCCTTCCTCGTCCGCCCGGGCGTCGGCATGAACATCGACACCGCCAGCCTCGACCCCCACGCGCTCGACACCTACGCCGCCAACGCCCGCAAGCTCCAGGGCTCCGGCATCGGCTCCTTCATCCTCAACATCATCCCCACCACCTCGTTCGACGCCCTGGCCCGCAACGACGTGCTCCAGGTGCTGTTCTTCGCCGTCGTCTTCGGCGTCAGCCTCGCCCTGGTCGGCGAGCCCGCGAAATCCCTCACCCACGGCATCGAGACCATCGGCGCAGTGCTGTTCCGCGCCATGGGCCTGATCGTCCGCCTCGCCCCCCTCGGCGTCCTCGGCGCGGTCGCCTACACCGTCGGCCAGTACGGCGTTGGCTCGCTGCGCCAGCTCGCCGCGCTCGTCGTCCTGTTCTGGTTCGCCGTTGCCTTCTTCGTCCTCGTCGTGCTCGGCGCCATGCTCCGCGCCGCCACCGGCCTGGGCATCCTGGGCCTCCTGCTCTACCTGCGCGAGGAGCTCACCATCGTCCTCGCCACCGCCTCCTCGGACGCCGTCCTGCCGCAGATCATGCGCAAGCTGGAGCGCCTCGGCATCCGGCCCAGCGTCGTCGGCCTGGTCGTGCCCACCGGCTACTCCTTCAACCTCGACGCCTTCTCCATCTATCTGACGCTCGCCACCGTCTTCATCGCGCAGGCCACCAACACGCCGCTCAGCCTCGGCGACCTCCTCCTCGTCCTCGGCATCTCGCTCGTCACCTCCAAGGGCGCCCACGGCATCCCCGGCTCCGCGATCGTCATCCTCGCCGCCACCCTGAACGCGGTGCCCGCCATCCCCGCGATCGGCCTGGTCCTCGTGCTCTCGATCGACTGGTTCATCGGCATGGCCCGCGCGCTCGGCAACCTCATCGGCAACTGCGTCGCAACCGTGGTCATCGCCGCTTGGGAGGGCGACATCGACCTCGCCCTTGCCCGCAGCGTCCTGGCCGGCAAGGTCCGCGTCGACCTCGCCACCGACACCGAACTCGCGCTCCCTGCGGAGTAGCCGGGCAGGGCAAGGAAGCAAGGCTGGGCTCTGCCCAAACCCGCAAAGGGTCCGAGGACCCTTTGATCCCTTGACTTAAGAAGAGGATTCTCAAGGCAATTGCCTTGAGCGGAGTTTGAGGCAGAGCCTCAACCTTGCTTGCTGCCCTCAAGCGGCCGCCAGCCCCGCAGCCATGCGCACAGCGCCAGCACCGTCAGCCCCGCGTCGGCCACGCTGACCGACTCCTCCGGGCTGTGGCTGATCCCGCGCCAGCACCGGGTGAACAGCATCCCCACCGGGCACAGCGAGGCCATGGCCATCGCGTCGTGCCCGGCCCCGCTCGCCAGCCGCAGCGGCGGCACCCCCAGGCTCCCCACCGCCCGCTCCAGCGCGTCCTGCAGCGCGGGCGCGCACGCCGCCGCGGCCGCCTCGTGCACGACCGCGCAGCGCAGGCGCACGCCCCGCTCCGACGCGACGATCCCGATCGCGCGGCGGATCGCCGCCACCCCCGCCTCGCGCACCACGTCCTCTGGCGCGCGAACGTCGACGCTGAACTCGACGTCGCCCGGGATGCTGTTCGGCGCCCCCGGGCTGACCAGCACCTGCCCCACCGTCGCGACCAGCGAGCGCCCCGCCTGCTGCGCGACCTGCTCGACCGCGACCACCATCGCGCAGGCGGCCACCAGCGCGTCGCGGCGCATCGACATCGGCACCGTCCCCGCATGGCCCGCTGTGCCGCCGACGCCGACCCGCAGCCGTGTGGCCCCCGCGATCGCGGTGACGACCCCCAGCGGCAGCGACTGCGCCTCCAGCACCGGCCCCTGCTCGATGTGCGCCTCGACATAGGCGGCCACGCGCCCGCCCACGCGCGACAGGCCGGGGATGCCCGCCGGATCGCAGCCGAACCCCACCAGCGCCTCGCGCAGCGAAACCCCCGCGGCGTCCACGACGTCCAGCGACCCCGGGTCGAACCGCCCTGCCAGGCTGCGCGAGCCGGCCATCGTCACCGGGAACCGCACGCCCTCCTCGTCGCCGAACGCCACGACCTCCACCGCGAACGGCAGCGCCTCGCCCCGCGCCCGCAGCTCGCCCAGCGCCGCCACGGCCGCCAGCACCCCGAACGCGCCGTCGTAGCGCCCCGCCTGCCGCACCGTGTCGATGTGCGACCCGAGGATCACCACCGGGCGCCGGTCCTCCCCGGCAGGCCCGCCCAGGCCCCGCGGCGCCCCGGCCGGCGCCGGCGTGCGCCCCACGACGGTGCCCGCGTCGTCGATCCACGCCGCGAGCCCGGCCGCGCGCATCCACGCAGCCACCTGCAGCGCCGCCGCCTTGTGCGCGGGCGTCAGGTACAGCCGCGTCAGCTCGCCGGGCACGTCGGTGAACGCCGACAGCGCGTCGAGCCGCGCCATCAGCGCCGCGCCCACCCGGAGCGCCTCGTGGTCGTCCGACGCCTGGTCGCCCGCCACCTTGTCGCCAGCCTGGGGACCGCCGGGAGTCGTCAGCCCGCGTCCAGCTCGAAGCGGATGTCCTGCGCGCCCTGCCACAGCACCATCTTCCCCAGGGTCGCCAGGTTCTCCAGCCCCTCCGTGATCGTCAGGAAGTGGTTGCCCGCGAGCTGCCCCAGCTTGCTCGCGAAGTTGACGCTCCCGTAGGCGATCAGGAACTCCGTCTCGCTGAGCCCCCCCGGATACAGCAGGACCTGGCCCGGCGCCGGATACGTCGTCGCGTTCTCGTGCGAAAGACCGAGGTCCAGCTCGCCCAGCGGGATCCAGCACGCCTCGCCGCTCCAGCGCACGTGGATGATCTTCTGCTCGTAGGGCAGCAGGCTGCGGAACACCGCCTCCGTCCTCGGCGCGGCGTCCTCGAAACGGGCCTTGAACTGGTGCGGGCCGGCAATGATTCGGATCATCCCTCCCGAATCTCCCGGATGCCAGCCCGTGTCAACGGCGAACCAGGCTCACGCCACAAGGCATGGAAGACGCCGTGGCCCGGGCCGGAGCTGCCGGGTTTTGTGCTGAACGCCACAGGCAGGCAAGGCTGGGCTCTGCCCAGACCCGCAAAGGGTCCGAGGACCCTTTGATCCCCTAACTTAAGAATCGGATTCTAAAGGCTCGGCCTTTGGCGGGGTCCCCGCCTTCAAGCATTGGGGGCAGAGCCCCTGGCCTTGCCTTCAGCCGCCCGTCACGCTCATGTGCCGCGCCACCGACGGCTCGCGCCGCTGCCGCTCGATCACGAAGTCATGCCCCTTCGGCTTGCGCGCGATCGCGCCGAGGATCACCTCGCGCAGCTCCTCGTCCGACGCCCCGTCGCGCAGCGGCGCGCGCAGATCCACCGCATCGTCCTGCCCGAGGCACATGTACAGCGTCCCCGTGCAGGTCAGACGCACCCTGTTGCAGCTCTCGCAGAAGTTGTGCGTCATCGGCGTGATGAACCCGATGCGCTGCCCCGTCTCGCCCACGTCGAAATACCGCGCCGGCCCGCCGGTTTTGTGGTCGCTTTCCGTCAGGGTCCAGCGCAGCCGCAGCCGCGCCCGCACCACCGACAGCGGCAGGTACTGGTCCGTCCGGTCGCCACCCACGTCGCCCATCGGCATCGTCTCGATCAGCGTCAGGTCGAAGCCGTGCCGCCCGCACCACGCCAGCATCTCGTCGAACCGGTCCTCGTTCACGCCGCGCAGCGCCACCGCGTTGATCTTGACCGCAAGCCCCGCGTCGCGCGCCGCCATGATCCCGTCGACCACCTGCGCCAGGTTCCCCCGCCGCGTCACCGCCGCGAAGGCCGCGGGGTCCAGCGTGTCGAGGCTGACGTTGACCCGCCTCACCCCCGCCCGCGCCAGCTCCGGCGCGAACCGGCGCAGCTGCGTCCCGTTCGTCGTCAGCGTCAGCTCGTCGAGCCCCTGCCCGAGCCGCGCCCCCAGCCCCGCGAACAGCTGCATCACCCCCCGGCGCACCAGCGGCTCGCCCCCCGTCAGCCGCAGCCGCCGCACGCCAAGCCCCACGAACGCCCCGCACAGCCGGTCCAGCTCCTCCAGCGAGAGCACCTCCGGCTTGGGCAGGAACGCCATGTCCTCGGACATGCAGTAGACGCAGCGAAGGTCGCAGCGGTCCGTCACCGAGACCCGGAGATAGGTGATGGCCCTTCCGAACGGGTCGATCATGCGCGAAGAGTGTCCTTGCAAGGCACTGCGGGCGGGCGATGCGGCCCCTGTATCCGGACAGACGCCACCCGGCCCGTCTCATGTCGCGATTGTGCGCCCCGGATCAAGGCACGACCCCTCCCGGCAGCGCCGCCCCAGCCCCGCGGCGCGGCGATGGCCCCCCGCTCACTCCGCGATCTCGAGCGGAACGACCGCCGCGTTGACCAGCACCTTGCCGGCGTTCTCGAAGTTCACCGTCACCCGCCACCCGACGACGGACTGCACCTGGCCCACGCCCCAGTCGGCCCGGCCGGGATGGCGCACCCACTGCCCCGGCTCGAACGGAACCGCCAACCTGTCGACCATCGTGCCCTCCCACGCCCCCGAACCCCGCGCACCGCCACACTCAGCAGAGCGCGACTGGCTTGTCGACGCTGGCCCGACCCCACGCCACCCACCCCTGCCCAAACCGGGTCGCCGCCCCGACGATCCGGGGCCCGTTCGGCACGCGGGCCCAGCCATGTCACCATCGGAGCCTTGTGGCTGCAGCGGCTTGCCCTGCCTCCGCCACGACCCGGCCCGCCGACCGCGAGGACCACGCCTCATGCCAGACGCCGCCAACCCACCCCGCCCGTCCGCAGCCGCCGCACAGCCCGCGTCGGCGACCCCGGCCGAGCCCCCCGACTCCCTTCGCCTGGCCGAGCTGCTGGTGGCACGCCTGACCCACGACCTGTCCGGCCTCGCGGGCGTGCTCGCCGGCGCGCTCGACCTCGCGGCCGACGACCCGGACCCGGCGGAGGCGCTCTCGATCGCCCGCGACGCGTCGGCGGAGCTGGCCGCCCGGCTCCGCCTCCTGCGCGCCGCCTGGTCCGGCGACACCGGCCCGCTCTGCGCCGCGGACCTCGCCGCCCTGGTCCCCGGCCTCGGCGGCGCCGGCCGGCTGCACGTCGACCTCTCTGCCCTAGACGCCGCGCCGTTCCCCGCGACCCTGTCCCGCCTGCTGCCCAACCTGCTGCTGCTCGGCGCCGAGGCCCTGCCCAGGGGCGGCACGCTGCGCCTGTCCGGCACGCCGGCCGAGGGCGTCACCCTGGCCGTGGACGGCCCCCGCCTCGCCTGGCCGCCCGCCCTGGCCGACCACGCCGCCGCGCCGGCCTCCGCCTGGACCGTCGCCTCGCCCCGCGCCCTGCAGCCGGCGCTCGTCGTGCTGCTCGCGCGCTCGGCGAGCCTGACCCTGCACCCCGGCCCCGCCTCCCTCCGGATCTCGCCGGCCTGAGACCAGCGGTACTGGGCGAAGCAAGGTTGAGGCTCTGCCTCAAACTCCGCCAAGGGAAGCCCCTTGGATGGCCTCTCTCAAGTCAAGGGATCAAAGGGTCCTCGGACCCTTTGCGGGTCTGGGCAGAGCCCAGCCTTGCTTCCTTCCGGACACCGTACTCCGCCCCTCAGTGCCGCGCCCCCCACCCGCCCGCCGCCCCCGCGACCATCCACCACGCCGCCCCCGCCACCAGCAGCGTCACGATCACCACCTCCCGCGCCGACCCGGTCCGGCACAGCGGCACCGCCCAGTGCCTGCGCAGCGGCCACGCCAGCCGCAGCCCCCGCGGCGTCACCAGGTCCGCCGCCAGGTGCGACAGCCACCCCACCGCCAGCGGCGCGCACAGCCAGCGGTGCGTGCGCAGCAGCGCCACCCCCAGCACCACCGCCAGCAGCGAGTGCGTCACCCCCCGGTGGCTCACCAGCCGCGCCAGCGGCCGCGACACCACCCGCGCCCGCTGCCCCACCCACGACCGCGGGTGGTCGATGTCCGGCAGCAGCGCCCCCAGCCCCGCCAGCCCCAGCCCCACCGGGTTGATCGGCGAGAACCCAAGGTGCGGCGCCGCGAACGCCCACCCCGCCAGACCCAGCGCCAGGTGCGACCCGGCCATCATCGCCCCGCCCCCGCACCACCGCGCTTGACGGAGCCCGGCCCCCGCGCTTGCCTCGCCGCACGCCTGGACCGTCCCGGGGCGACCCGCCGCAGGAGCCCGCCATGCGCATCGTCGCCGTCACCCGCATCCTCAACGAGGACGACATCGTCGAGGCGTTCGTCCGCCACCACGCCACCCAGGTCGACCACCACGTCTTCCTCGACAACGGCTCCACCGACCGCACGCTGGAGATCCTTCGCGCGCTCCACGCCGAGGGCATCCCGCTGACGGTGATGCAGAATCGCTCCGTGACCTTCTGCGAGGGGCAGCACAACACCTTCCTGTTCCAGATCGCGGTGCAGGCCTGCGGCGCGGACTGGGTGCAGTTCCTCGACGCGGACGAGTTCGTCAACCCCCGCGGAATCCCACTACGCGAGCTGCTGTCCCATGTCTCGCCCGAAGTCGCGGCCATCAAGCTGCGCCTGATGAACTACCACGCCGACAGCCGCGACGACCCCGCCGAGCTGCTTGTCCCCGCCCGCATCACCCGCCGCGCCCGCGACATGCCCGAGGTCTGGAAGGTCTGCGTGCGCGGCCAGAACGACCTCGGCCGCACCACCATTGGCGAGGGCAACCACGACGTCCTCGTCGGCGGCCACAGCGTCCCCGCCCAGCAGGCCGACGGCCTCTGGCTCGCCCACTTCCCCGAGCGCCACCCGCTCCAGCTCATCACCAAGGCCGTCATCGGCCGCCTCAAGGTCCTCGCCGGCGGCGAGCAGGTCGAGCGCCTCGGCTTCTCCGCCCACTACACCCGCTTCCTGGAGACCATGCGCGATAGCCCGCAGGACCTGCTGCAGAACCCCGCCCTGATGGGCAGCCTCAACCCCGGCGTGGCGCTGGTCGACGACCCGATGGACTACGCCGGCGGCCCGCTCACCCTCACCCGCGCCGACGACCCCACCATGCGCGCCATCCGCTTCTTTTGCGCCGCCGCCGAGCAGGTCGCGCGCCGCCACGGCCGCCTGCTCGACGAGAACGCCTCGCTGCGGGCGCAGACGCAGTTCTGGAACGCGGAGTTTTTGCGGATCACGTAGGAAGCAAGCAAGCCTGGGCTCTGCCCAGACCCGCCAGGGGCGAGCCGCCCCTGGACCGGCGTTAGTTTAGGCTGACGACACGTCGCAGCTGTTCGTCTTCGTCGAGGTTTCCAAAGGCGAGCCTTTGGCGGGGTCCAGGGGCAAAGCCCCTGGCCTTCCTTCCTAGTGCCCCGCGTTCTCCCCCGAAAAGTCCGGTGCCTCCAGCCCGCTCGCCTCAAGCTGCTCCACCAGCTCCCCCTTCAGCCGCTCCAGCCCTTCATCCGAGGTGGCCTCGCATCGCGCCACCAGCACCGCCTGCGTGTTCGACGCCCGCAGCAGCCACCACCCGTCCTCGGTGGCGACGCGAACCCCGTCGATATCCGCCACCGCCGCGCCCCTCGCCCGCAGCCGCTCCGCCACCTCCTCGATCACCGCGAACTTCCGCGTATCCGCGCAGTCGAACCGCAGCTCCGGCGTGTTCACCACGTGCGGCAGCGCCTCTCGCACCGCCGACAGCTTGCCCGCCATCCGCGCCACGATCCCCATCACCCGCACCCCGGCATACAGCGCGTCGTCGAACCCGTACCACTTGTCCGCGAAGAAGATGTGCCCCGACATCTCCCCCGCCAGCGGCGACCCCACCTCCGCCATCTTGGACTTGATCAGGCTGTGCCCCGTCTTCCACATCACGGCCTTGCCCCCGGCGAGCCCGATCTCGTCGAACAGCACCTGGCTCGCCTTCACGTCCGCGATGATCGTGGCCCCTGGCCGCTCGCGCAGCACGTCGCGCCCCAGCAGCACCAGCAGCTGGTCGCCCGCGAAGATCCCCCCCGTGTCGTCGACCACGCCGATCCGGTCCGCGTCCCCGTCGAACGCGATCCCCAGGTCCGCCTTGTGCTCCGCCACCGCATCGATCAGCTGCACTAGGTTCTTCGCCACCGTCGGGTCCGGATGGTGCGCCGGAAAAGTCCCGTCGATCCGCCCGTTGAGTACGACATGCTCGCCCGGCAGCACCGCGACGAGCTTGTCCAGCATCTCCCCGGCCGCCCCGTTGCCGTTGTCCCACACGACCTTGAGCTTCCGATCCCCTCCGTCCCAGTCCTTCACCAGCCGCGCGATGTACTCCCCGGACACGTCGACCTCCCGGTCCGACCCGCCCTCTGCCGCAACCGCCCCGCCGGAGCCCGCCATCGCCCCGATCTTCTGGATCTGCTCCCCGAAGAACGGCTTGCGCGCCAGCATCATCTTGAACCCGTTGTAGTCCGGAGGGTTGTGGCTGCCGGTGACCATCACCGCCCCGTCCGTCTCCAGCGTGGTCGACGCAAAATACAGCAGCGGCGTCGGCCCGAGCCCCACGCGCAGCACCTCCATCCCCGCGTCGCGCAGCCCCTCCACCAGCGGCGGCTCCAGCTCGGGCGAGGACAGCCGCCCGTCATACCCCACCGCCACCGTCTTCCCGCCGTTCTGCGCCACGATGGTCCCGAAGCACCGCCCGATCGCATACGCGTCCGCCGGGTGCAGCGTCCTGCCCACGACACCGCGTATGTCGTACTCGCGCAGCGTCGTGGGGTCGAAGTCGTGGGTGAACGACGCGCTCTCGGCCATGCTCAGCACTCGCAATACTGTTTGAGGAAGTCGCGCACCGCCGGCGCCAGGTCCGGCCGCTTCAGCGCGAAGGCGAGCTGCGCCTCCAGGAAACCCACCTTGTCGCCGCAGTCGAAGCGCCGCCCCTCGTAGCGCAGCCCGTGGAACGGCCCCTGCCCGATCATGCGCGCCATCGCGTCGGTGAGCTGCACCTCGTTGCCCGCGCCGCGCTCCATGCGCGCCAGATGCCCCATCACGTCCGCCGTCAGCACGTAGCGCCCGATGATCGACAGGTTCGACGGCGCATCCGCCGGCGCCGGCTTCTCCACCAGCCCGGTGACCTCGACCAGCCGCCCGTCGTCTGCGCCGATCGCCAGGATGCCGTAGCGGTTGGTGTGCTCGTGCGGCACCTCCGTGACCGCGACGACGCTGCCCCCCGTCGCCTCGTAGGCGTCCGCGAGCTGCTGCATGCACGGCGTCTCCGACAGCACCAGGTCGTCGGGCAGCAGGATCGCGAACGGGTCGTCGCCGATGAACGCGCGCGCGCACCAGATCGCGTGCCCCAGCCCCAGCGGCTCCTGCTGCCTCACCGTGACCACCGAGCCCGGCGGCATCTGCTGGCCCCGCAGCATCGCCAGCGCGTCGTTCTTGCCGCGCTCCTTGAGCGTCGCCTCCAGCTCGTAGGCGACGTCGAAATGCTCCACCAGCGCCATCTTGCCGCGCCCGGTGATCATGCAGAACTGCTCGATCCCCGCAGCCCTCGCCTCCTCGACCGCGTACTGGATCAGCGGCTTGTCGACGACCGGCAGCATCTCCTTGGCCATCGCCTTCGTCGCCGGCAGGAACCGCGTGCCGAGCCCGGCGACGGGCAGAACGGCCTTGCGCAGCTTCTTCATCCCCGTGGAGCCTCCCCTGCCGCGCCCGTGCCGCTGACCGGACGGGCCTCGTTCCTCACGGCATGGAACAGGTGCCATGCCGCGGGCAGCCCGGCAAGGAATCGCGCGCTCACAGCCCGTCCATGCCCGGCGCCCGGCTCGGCTCGGCCGCCGGCGCGAGGCCGCGCCCCGGCCCGCCCGCATCCATGTCCGGCTCCGCCTCCGCCCCGAGGTCCGGCTCCGCCTCAAGGCTTGCAGCGATGTCGCGCACGTTGATCGTCGCGGCCAGC
>CAXSFE010000090.1:0-15442 GCA_964236585.1 uncultured Acetobacteraceae bacterium | reverse complement strand
CCCGGCCAGCAGGCGGATGGCCGTGCCGGCGGCGAGCACGACGCCCAGGGCGCCTGGGCCGAGGCCGTCCTGCAGCAGCAGCGCCGGCAGGAAGGGCGAGGCGACGCCGAAGGCCGCGAACAGCGCCCCGTAGAGCGCCAGGAACCGCGGCAGGGGCGAGCGGGCGGGCACGGGCGCAGGATGGCGAAGCGCCGGGCGGATTGCCATGCCGCAGCGCCGCGCCGGGTTGGATTTCGCGCGGGCGTGCTATTTCCAGGCGATGCCGACCCGACCCCGTGCCTCCGTCGCTTTCGTGCTGGTGACGCTGGGGCTCGATGCACTGGGGGTCGGCCTCATCGCGCCGATCGTGCCCGGCCTAGTCGAGCAGCTCGCCCATCTGCCGCCGGAGCGGGCCGCGCCCTGGGTGGGCGCCCTGATCGCGGCCTACGCCGCCATGCAGTTCTTCGCCGCCCCGCTGCTGGGCGAGCTGAGCGACCGGTTCGGGCGGCGTCCGGTGATCCTGCTCTCGGTGTTCGGCCTGGGCTGCGACTACGTGCTGCTGGCGCTGGCGCCGAGCCTGTGGTGGCTGTTCGTGGGGCGCCTGGTCGCGGGCCTGACCTCGGCCAACGTCGCGGCGGCGACCGCCTACATCGCGGACGTGTCCACCAAGGAGGACCGGCCCAGGCTGTACGGCCTGGTGGGCGCGACCTTCGGCGCGGGGTTCGTCGTCGGCCCGGCGCTGGGCGGCTTCGCGAGCCACTGGGGGCTGCGCGTGCCGTTCGTGGTCGCGGCCGCGCTGTCGCTGCTCAACGTCTGCTTCGGCCTGTTCGTGCTGCCGGAAAGCCTGGCCGCGGAGAACCGGCGCGGCCTGACGTGGCGGCGCGCCAGCCCGTTCACGCTGCTCGCCGGGGTGCTGAGGAACCCGCCGCTGCGCCGGCTGGCGGTCGCGTGGTCGTGCACCTGGGTCGGGCTTGGGGCGGTGCAGAGCAGCCTGGTGCTGTTCACCGGCTACCGTTTCGGCTGGGGCGCGCAGCTCAACGGGCTGGTGCTGGCGGCGGTCGGGCTGTCGCAGGCGGTCGTCGAGGGGGTGCTGCTGCGCCACGTCACCGGGCGGCTCGGCGAGCGGGGCACGGCGGTGCTGGGCTACGTCGCGGGGGCGGCAGGGTACGGCGTGCTGGCGCTGGCCGTCGCGGGGTGGACGATGCTGCCGGCGGTGATGCTGGTGGCGCTCGGCGGGCTGGCGACGCCGTCGGTGCGGGCGATGGTGGCGGGGCGGGCGGGGGCGGACTCCCAGGGCGAGATGCAGGGCCTGCTGTCCGCGGTGGAGGGGCTCACGGCGGTCGCGGCGCCGCTGGTGACGGCGGGCCTGTTCTTCGCATTCACGGCCAAGGTGCTGCCGTTCGCGTTCCCCGGCGCGCCGTTCGCCCTGGCGGCTGGGGCGGCGGTCCTGGCAGGGGTGCTGGTCAGGAAGGTTTGACGGCCGGCAGGCGAAGCAAGGCTGGGCTCTGCCCAGACCCGCCAGGGGCGAGCCGCCCCTGGACCGGCCTTACTTAAGGAGGGCGATCCAAGGGCCCAGCCCTTGGCGGGGTCCAGGGGCAGAGCCCCTGGCCTTGCTGGCCTTCCTGCCGCACGCGGGCTAGAGCACGGCGATGCTCCGTGGCCTCCTCACCGTTGGCGGCTGGACCATGGTCAGCCGCGTGCTCGGCCTGGTGCGCGACCAGCTCATCGCGGCGTTCATGGGGGCGGGCCCGGTCGCCGACGCGTTCTTCGTGGCGCTGCGGCTGCCCAACCTGTTCCGCCGGCTGTTCGGCGAGGGCGCGTTCAACGCGGCGTTCATCCCGGTGTTCTCCGGGCTGCTGACCTCGGAGGGGCCGGACACGGCGCGGCGGTTCGCGGAGCAGGCGATGGCGGTGCTGGCGTTCTGGCTGCTGCTGCTCACGCTGGCCGGCGAGGTGTTCATGCCGCAGGTGATGCACGTGCTCGCCAGCGGCTATGCCCGCGACCCGGCCAAGTTCGCGCTCACCGTGCAGCTCAGCCGGATCACGTTTCCCTACCTGGTGCTGATCTGCCTCGCGGCGCTGGTGGCGGGGGTGCTGAACGGGCTCGACCGGTTCGCGGCGGCGTCGGGGGCGTATGTGCTGTTCAACGTGGTGGGGATCGCGTCGATCTTCCTGCTGGCGCCGTTCACCGCGACCATGGGGCACGCGCTGGCGTGGGGCGTGACGCTGTCGGGGGTGGCGCAGCTCGGCGTGCTGCTGTGGGCGGCCAGGCGCGCGGGCATGGCGCTGCACCCGCCGCGGCCCAGGCTTACGCCGCAGATGCGGCTGCTGATGCGGCGCATGGTGCCGGGGCTGGTGGCGGGCGGGGTCACGCAGCTCAACCTGGTGGTCGACGGGTGGGTCAGCACCATGCTGCCGGCGGGCACGGTGTCGCTGCTGTACTACGCCGACCGGGTGAACCAGCTTCCGTTGGGCGTGCTGGGCGCGGCCGTGGGCACGGCGCTGCTGCCGGTGCTGTCGCGCCAGGTGCTGTCCGGCGAGGCGGAGGCGGCCGCGGACACGCAGAACCGGGCGATCGAGTATGCGCTGGTGCTGACGCTCCCGGCCGCCGCGGCGCTGGTCGCCACGGCGGGGCCGGTGATGGCGGCGCTGTTCGGGCGCGGTGCGTTCAGCGTGGCCGACACGCAGCTCTCGGCGCAGTCGCTGGCGGCGTATGCCACGGGGCTGCCGGCGTTCGTGCTGGTCAAGGTGCTGGCGCCGGCGTTCTTCGCGCGCGGCGACACGGCGACGCCGGTGCGCATCGGCATGGCGTGCCTGGGGCTGAACCTCGTGCTCAACCTGGCGCTGATGCGGCCGCTGCAGCACATCGGGCCGCCGCTCGCCACATCGATCGCGGCGAGCCTGAACCTGGCGGCGCTCTGGGTCGTGCTGCACCGGCGCGGGCAGCTCAGGCCGGACCGGCGGCTGGTCTCGCGGGCGGGGCGCATGATGGTGGCGACCGGGGTCATGGTGGCGGCGCTGCTCGTTGCGAAGGGCGCGCTGCCGGACGGGATGGCGCACGGGCAGGTGGCGCGGATGGCCTCGCTGGGCGCGCTGGTCGGGGTGGGGCTCGCGACGTACGGGCTGGCGGCGCAGGCGCTGGGGCTGCTGCGGGTGCAGGACGTCGCAGGGGCGGTGCTGCGCAGGGTGAGGCGCAGGAAGCAAGGTTGAGGCTCTGCCTCAAACTCCGCCAAGGGAAGCCCCTTGGATGGCTTCTCTTCAGTCAAGGGATCAAAGGGTCCTCGGACCCTTTGCGGGTTTGGGCAGAGCCCATGCTTGCTTGCTACGCCGGGTCGCGCAGGCTCGCGATGTCGATGACGTAGCGGAACCGGACGTCGCCCTCGATCACGTGGCTGTACGCGTCGTTGATCTGGGAGATCGGGATCACCTGGGTGTCCGGCGCGATGCCGTGCTCGGCGCAGAGGTCGAGCACCTCCTGGGTCTCGGCGATGCTGCCGATCAGGGAGCCGGACACGGTGCGGCGGTGGCCGGCGACCTCCATGTTGTTGACCGGCTTGGAGGCGTCGAGCGCGCCGACGACGACGATCGCACGGTCGCGCTTGAGCAGGGGGATGAACGGGTTGAGGTCGTGGCTCTGCGGCACCGTGCTCAGGATGAAGTCGAAGCTGGCCTTGAGCGCGGCGAGGGCCGCCTTGTCGGCGTCGACGACGGCGGTGGCGCCGAGGGCCTCGGCGAGCGGGACCTTGTCCTCGCTGGTGGTGAACACCGTGACCTCGGCGCCGAGCGCCCTGGCCAGCTTGACCGCCATGTCGCCCAGGCCGCCGAAGCCTATGATGCCGACGCGGTCGCCGGCCTTCACGCCCCAGTGCCTCATCGGCGAGTAGGTGGTCACGCCGGCGCACAGGATCGGGGCGGCAGCCTGGGGTGCAAGCGCCTGCGGGATCCGCAGCACGAAGCAGTCGGTGACCACGATCGTGTTGGCGTAGCCGCCGAAGGTGTTGTCGCGGCCGTAGTGGTTGGTGCCGTCGGGCGACCTCTTCGCGGGCACCATCGGGCCGTTGTAGGTGGCGAGCCAGCTGTTCGGGCCCTCGCAGTAGTTCTCCTCGCCGGCGGCGCAGGCCGGGCAGGTGCGGCAGCTGTCGATCATGCAGCCGACGCCGACCAGGTCGCCCACCGCGAAGCGCGTCACGGCCGGGCCTGTGCGCGCCACGCGGCCGACGATCTCGTGGCCGGGCATGCAGGGGTAGACGGTGTTGCCCCACTCGTTGCGCGCCTGGTGGATGTCGGAGTGGCAGACGCCGCAGAACATCACGTCGATCTGCACGTCGGAGGCGCCCGGCTCGTCGCACTGGAACGGGTGGGGCCTGAGCGAGGAGTGGCGGCCGGTCGTGGCGTAGCCCAGGGCGTCGATCATGGCGGTGTCTCCGGACGCGGCGCTGCCCCGCGGCGTCGCGCCCGGGCCTGCGGTTCCAAGGCGGCGCGGGCGTGCAGGGTTGCCGCACGTTGGCGTGGTTCGCGCGAGAGGGGACGGCGGCGCTGCGGCCGGGGAGGGGTGCGGCTCAGGGCCGGCCCGGAGGCACGTCGTCTGTCATGGCCCGGCTTGGCGGTGGTGGCGGGCGCGTCAGAGGGGGTTGCGACCCGGGACAGGCGACGGAGGCGTCAGGGCGCCGGCGTGTCGGCGGGCATTCCGGCCTGCTCGCGCAGGCGCGCGGCCTGGAAGAGCGACTGGTCGATCGCCGTCAGCTCCGCGACGAGATCGAGCGACGCCTGGCTGATGGACTCGATGCCGTTCCTGTCCGGAGCCACGTTCTCGCGCGGCACGGCCTCGCTGCCGTCCGACTCCAGCGAGAACGTCCGGGCGGCCTGTTCGAGGAACAGCGGGATCCTGTCCGTTGTGCCGACGACGTCAATGCCGTCCAGGGCCGCATGGGACTGCTCGCGCACGTAGCCTTGGTCGAACAGGTAGCGGACATCCTCCGACGTCGTGGACAGCCTGCTCAGCTTGCCGGGCGACGTGTCCAGACGGTGCGTGAAGCGGCGCATGTCCAGGCCGGACCTCACCAGGTACCGGGCCTGGAAGTTCTCGACCATCGGCCAGTTGTGCGAGTCCCGCAGGAAGATCTCGAACGACTGCAGGCTGACGCGCGGGTGCCACGGATGGTTGGTATCGCGGCGCACATGGAGGTAGTGCGAGAACGTCCGCTGCAGCGGATCGCGGAACACGGTCATCGTGCGCAGCGCAACGCCGAGATAGCGGTCCAGGTCGATACCGTAATGACCTGCAAAGGCTCTGCACCTTGCAAGCCCGGCCTCGTCGCACTGGACGAGCTGGTCCCAGAGTTGGGCCTGGCACATCGCAGAGTTCCGGACCCGCTGTGCCAGCCACCGCGTCACCGAGGAGCCGGCGGTCTTTGGGATGTGCAGGAAGTAGATCGGTCGATCGTCCGTATCAGCCATTCGAGGTTTCCGCTTAGGTGCCCAGGGTCGACAGGCGGGTGGATGGGTCGGGCCCGCTCAGCACGGGTGCCATGGCGTCCTTCCGGCTGGAGGCCGATGCCGCCGCGGCGTGACGACGGCCGGCGAAACCGACCGGGTGCGAGCAGGCCCGGCGCGCCGAGATCCCGAGGGCCGCTGCAGGGTCGGGCGTAAGGCCGACGTTGCCCGTCGCAGGGACCGACAGCAAGGGACCGGGTTCGCGAGCCTAGCGCCGCGCCGCGTAGGACCGACAGGCCGCCCCGAACGCCGCGAACAGCGCCGGGCTGGCCATGGCGGCAGGGTCGCCGCGCTCGGGGTGCCACTGCACGCCCCAGCAGAAGCCCGCGCCCTCGGCCCGGACCGCCTCGATCGTGCCGTCGGGCGCCACCGCCTCGGCGACGAGGCCCCGGCCCAGGCGGTCGATCGCCTGGCCGTGCAGCGAGTTGACCCGGATCGCCGTGCGGCCCAGCAGCGCGGCCAGGGCGGGGGACAGGGCGAGCTCGTGCGCAGGGGCCCACTGCGCGGCCTCGTCCGCGGCGGGGTTCTCGCGGTGGTCGAGGCGGCCGGGCAGCGCGTGCACCGCCTGGTGCAGGGTGCCGCCGAGGGCCACGTTCAGCTCCTGGTGGCCGCGGCAGATCGCCAGCACCGGCATCCCCCGCGCCAGGGCGAGGCGGATCAGCGGCAGCACCGTGGCGTCGCGGGCCGGGTCGTGCTGGTCCGGCGTCGCGTCGTCGGCCACGCCGTAGAGCGCGGGGGCGACGTTGCTTTCGGAGCCGGGCAGCAGCAGGCCGTCCAGGCGATCGAGCAGCGCCTCCGCGGGCGGGCCGAGGGGAGGCAGCAGCACCGGCAGCGCAGCAGCACCGTCGCGCGCGGCGGCGACGTACTGCTCGGCGACGGCGTGCTGGAGGTAGTCGGGGTAGCGGCGGGCGCAGGCGGGGAGGCCGACGATCGGGAGCATGGAAGTCTCCAGGAAGGAAGCAAGGCCAGAGGCTCTGCCTCTGGACTCCGCCAAAGGCTCGCCTTTGGAAACCCCGACTAAAGTCTTTCTTTCAGATGCCGGTCCAGGGGCGGCTCGCCCCTGGCGGGTCTGGGCAGAGCCCAGGCTTGCTTAAGGCCGCCAGCGGTCGGCCGCGACGACGCCGGCGGCGCCTGCCAGCATCATCGCGGCCATCGGCACCGGCGTGCCGTTCGCCAGCAGCCCGATCAGCGTGCCGCTCAGCGCGCCGAGCAGGAACTGCAGGGTTCCGAGCAGGGCGGAGGCAGCGCCGGCCTGGGCGGCGTGGCGCGACAGGGCGCCGACCGCGGCGTTGGGCGAGATGAAGCCCATGGCGCCGAACATCAGCAGCACCGGCGCCATGATCCCGCTCACTCCGCCCTGTCCGGTGGTCGAGGTGGCCAGCAGGGCGAGGGCGGCGAGCAGCAGCGTGGTGGAGGCCGCGCGCATCACGCGGGCGTGGCCGAAGCGGCGCAGCGCGAACGGGTTGGCCTGCGAGGCGCCGATGAAGGAGCCGGCGGTGCCCATGAACACGAGGCCGAACTGGGTGGGGGTTTCGCCGAAGCGCTCGATGAACACGGGGGGCGAGCCGCCGAGAAAGGCGAACAGGGCGAAGGAGGAGGAGCCGGCCATCAGGGTGTGGCTGAGGAAGCCGCGGTCGCGGGCGACGTTGGCGAAGCGCTGCGCGAGCGCCCAGGGGCGCAGGCGGACGCGGCGCTCCGGGGCCAGGGTGTCGGGCAGTAGCGCGCCGACCAGGGCGAGGCAGGCGACGCCGTAGCCGGTGGCGATCCAGAAGATCGTGCGCCAGCCGGCGAAGCCTAGCACGACGCCCCCCAGGGTGGGCGCCAGGATCGGGACCGCGCCCATCACCAGCATGAGGCGGCTCATCAGCTTCGCGGCCTCGTGGCCGTCGGCGAGGTCGCGCACCACGGCGCGCGGAACGACCATCGATGCAGAGCCGCCGAGGGCGGCGAGCGCGCGGAAGGCGGACAGCGTGGTCATGTCGGGGGCGAGCGCGCAGCCGGCGGAGGCGAGAGTGTAGACGGCGGTGCCGAGCAGCAGGGGCACGCGGCGGCCGTAGCGGTCCGAGAGGGTGCCCTGCATCATCTGGCCGACGGCGAGGCCGGCGAACCAGGTGGCCAGCGTGATCTGCGCGGAGCCGGCTGCGGCGTGCAGCGAGTGCTCCATGGCGGGGAAGGCGGGCAGGTACATGTCGGTCGAGACCGGGCCGACGGCGGTGAGCACGCCGAGCAGCACCGGCAGCCAAGCGGGAATCCTCATGGCCGGCGTTGTGGCAGATGGCGCGGGCGGTGCGTAGGCCGGGCGGCGCAGGGCAGACGCCACGACGGGACTCCTGCGGGCGCCGGTCCAGGGGCGGCCCGCCCCCGCCTTGACGCAGGGGCGGGTCCGGGCGGAGCTGGCCGAAGATCCCAGCGGCCCGCCTGGGCCGATGGGAGGGCCGGCGGAGGGAGAGCCCGGCCTTGCCGCCTACTCGGCGGCGAGCAGCCGTGCGCTCGCGCGGTGCCGCTGCTCGCTCCACAGGGCGAAGGCGTTGCGGCAAATCGAGAGCCAGCACTCGTCGAACAGGTTGTGCGCGTCGTCGTAGGGCGCGAAGCGGTCGACGTAGCCGCACAGCAGGCCCGGGGCGCGCTGCTCCACCGTGCCGGGCAGGTGCTCGTCGTCGGCGGCGACGACGTAGAGCAGGGTGTTGTCGCCGTAGCCGCGCAGGCAGGACCAGACGGGCAGGATCTCGCCGAGCGCGATCGGGTCGTTGCGCTTGAGCACGAAGATCTTCTCCGCATCCTCGAGGTCCTCGAGGAACATGCGGCGCTGCAGGGCGAGCTTCTGGCGCGAGCGGGCGAGCACGGTGGCGGCGTCGGCGGTGTGCTCGTACTGGAAGGTGTGGGCGTTCAGGCCGTAGGTGTCGTGCAGGAGGATGAACTCCTGCTCGCCGGGCTCGCCGCTCATGCGCAGCGAGAGGCGGCCGGGGTCGTCGAGGCCCTCGAACTCGCTGTTCAGGCCGAGCAGCAGGTTGCGCAGGTTGATGCCGGCGAAGCGCAGCAGGTGCAGAGGGTCGGCGCCGAGGTGGCGCTGCACCAAGCCGAACTCGCAGTTGTCGCCGAGGCTCTGGAAGTGGCCGAGCAGGGCCGCGTCGGGCAGGGCGGGGCGGCCGGCGGCCTGGCCGAGGGCGGGGACGCGGGTCGAGCCGTGGATTTCGGCCCGGCTCAGCGCGACGGAGAGCAGCCGGACGTCGTCGCCGCCGGCGCCGAGGTCGCAGGCGCGCACGCGGTCGTAGTGCGTCATGGTGAGGTCGATGCGGCCGTCGACCACCAGGTCGCGCGCCACGCTGATGCTGATGCGCGTGGCCTCGCTGACCAGGTGCTGGCCGAGCAGGGTGCCGCCCGACCAGAACGCCACGCGCTGCCAGCGCTCGATCGGCCGGACCGTGAGCACCACGACGTAGGCTGGGTGGGACCCGGCCACGGGCAGGCTGAGGCCGCTGAAGTCGCCGATGGCCCAGACGTAGGAGGCCTCGGGCTCGGACCATCCCCGGCCGAGGAGGGTCAGGCCGCTGCCGTCGGTCCGGAACTCCTGCTCGCTCAGCTTGACCAGGCACATGGGACTTCCTGACGATACGGATGTGGGAGGCAAGGCTGGGTGCGCGGTGCGGGATCGCGGCGGAGCGTGCAAGGCACGGCCAGGCGCGCAGCCCGGGACCGGGCGGGCAGGGGTGGGGCGGGCTAGAAGCGGTTCATGCTCTCGCAGACCAGCCAGTTCTGCAGCTCGGGGCGGTTCTCGCAGACCATCATCCAGCGCTCGAGGTCGCTGATCCGCGCCAGGAACGCGAAGGCGTTGGGGTTGCGGCCCTCGCTGTGCAGGAAGGACAGCTTGTGGGTGTGGAGGAACCTGGCCATCAGCTGCGGCACGATGCTGCGGTCGAGCCAGTCGTGCGTTTCGATCACCAGGTCGGCGCGGCGCACCGCGGCGAAGCCGGCCTCCGAGGTGAGCAGCGGCAGCTCGTAGGTCTCGCAGTCGAGCACCAGCAGCATGTCGGGGTCGAGCGCCGCGATCTCGCCCAGGACCTCCGGCTGGCACAGGCCGTTGATAGTTACGCGGTCGCTGACGCCGTTCTCGCGGGCGTTGGCGCGGCAGGCGGTGCGTGCCCTGGCGTCGATGTCGAAGGCGTAGACGTGTGCCTTGGGCAGGCAGCGCGCCAGCCCCACCGAGTAGTAGCCTTCCGCGCAGCCGACATTGACCACGGTGCGGTAGTCGCGCGCCATCAGCCGGGCCAGGGTGGGGTGCAGCTCCTGCTCGTAGGTGCCGAGCAGCTGCGGCGCGATGTCCTCGCCGCCGCCCCAGCTCTGCAGCGGGGTCATCCTCATGCCGGAGAACAGCCCGGTCTGCACCGTCATGCCGGTGGCGCGCTTGACCAGGTCGATGGCATCGGATCGGGACATGCGGCGAGTGCCTCCTGCGGCTTGGGCAGTCTTGCGAGACGCGACCGGCCGCACGCAGCCCGGGTGCTCCTGCGCACGGCTCGCCGCAGAACCGGGCGTGCGTGGCCGGCACGGCCGGATGCGGGCCGGTGCCGAAGCGCGGTGCGCCGGTGCCGGGCAGCGCGCGGCCAGGCTGCGGCGTCCGGGCGGGACGGCGGGCGCCCTGCGTCCCGGGGTCGGCCTGACGGCCACTGCCGCGGGAGGTGCCCGTCCGGCCGGGGATCGCAGGCCTCTAGACCTCGGCGGTCTCCACCCTGGAGGCGGCCAGGCTCGTGATCAGGACGACGCTCCCGGGCTCCTCGCCCAGCAGCCTCATGCGCAGCCGGGCGGCGGCGGCCTCCATCTCCGAGGTGGTCCTGGTCCGCGCCAGAACCGAGCGTGCCCTGCGCAGCTCCTGTCCGATTGCCATCCACAGGTAGGGACCGCTGATCGGAGCGCCGTTCTGGCAGCTGTTGCCGAGCTGCTGCACTCCCATCTGATGCTGGATGAGAACTTCAAGGCTCTGGTGGGAGTGGTCAGCCATCAGCGTCGCTTTCATGTTCCGTCGCTCGACGGGATTGAGGGTTGAGCCCAGGCGCGGCATGACCGAGAACCGGCAGGAGCATGTATCCCGTCATCACGAAACCCCCTCTCAGGAGCTGATGGCGGCTTTGAATGCCGTCCCAAAATCTCTCCAGGTGAGATGTTTTGGTATAAAATAGTATAATTTTCGAAAAAAAAATTTGCCATAGAACTTAGCATTCATCCCCTATTATCACGAAAACGTGATCAGCCTGCCGCCTTGGACCAGGGCCGCGTCGGTAAGGGTTTCCGGGCGGGCACGTGCGGACGGAGGTCGGCAGCCGCCGCGCAACAACCCGTCCGCCGTCTGCCCGAGGGATCTGGGAATCGGGTCGAGAGCGTGGTCCGGGCCGGGGCACGCGACGGCGTACAGCGCGCCACCGCGGAGGCTGCCGGGAGGGAGCGTGCCAGTCGGGACCGGGTTCATGGCGATCGGCACGCCAAGCGGCACCGGCGCCAGGCCGGGTGCGGACGCGGGGACTTCACACCCGGGCACGTCCCGTCCACCTTCCCGCGCGACGGGGACCGGGGGCGCATGAGCGAGGACCGCGACTGGCAGCGCCTGGACAAGTGGCTGTGGTGCGCGCGGATGCTGAAGGCGCGCGC
This sequence comes from uncultured Acetobacteraceae bacterium, assembly GCA_964236585.1. GTDB lineage: Bacteria > Pseudomonadota > Alphaproteobacteria > Acetobacterales > Acetobacteraceae > CAXSEF01. Next base: position 4,331 of record CAXSFE010000090.1, on the reverse strand, counting down.
CGACTGCGCCCGCCTCGTCGCCGCCGGCGCGGTCCGCATCAACCGCCAGCCCACCGACAAGCCGCACGCCCGGCTGCATCCCGGCGACGTGCTGACCTTCCCGCTCGGCCCGCGGGTCCGCGTGCTGCGCGTCCTCGCCCTGGCGGCCCGGCGCGGCCCGGCACCGGAGGCGCGCTTGCTCTACGAGGAGCTTGCCGAACCCGATCGTCCCGGCGCCGTGACGCAGTGCGAGGTGATGTCCTGACGTCGTCCCGCGCGGCCCGGTGCCTTGCGCCACCGGGCCAACGCCGTCATATCCCGCCTGCACGGCAGCACCGCCGGCAGGTCCTGCCAGACCTGCCGACGCCGGGATGGCCGACGGCGCCGCGCGGCGCGGACCGGCGCATGGCGCCCGTCGGGTCCGGTGCGGCCAAGGCACAGGTTTCACGCAAGGCGCCGCGGCTCCGCCCGGACTGCCGGCCCAACCGGGAGATGGCGATGACCTACGTGGTCACCGAGAACTGCATCAAGTGCAAGTACATGGACTGCGTGGAGGTGTGCCCGGTCGACTGCTTCTACGTGGGCGAGAACTTCCTGGTGATCCACCCGGACGAGTGCATCGACTGCGGCGTGTGCGAGCCGGAGTGCCCGGCGGAGGCGATCCTGCCGGACAGCGACGACCGTGCGACGGCGTGGGCGGAGATCAACCGCACCTACTCGACGCAGTGGCCCAACATCACCCGCAAGGGCGAGCCGCCGGCCGACTCCGACGCGTGGAAGGACAAGCCCGGCAAGGGTCCGATGATGTCCACGGCGCCCGGCACCCCCTGATCGGGACAGGCCTGCCGCCTTCGCAGCGGGCGACGGGACGGCACGTGCGCCGCGTCAGGGTGCCCCGTGCGATGCTGCAGGCCCCTGCCAGTCCGGCGTGCGGGCGGTCCTGACAGGACCCGGGCAGGGCAGCGCGCCGTGTTCCGGCAGGCTGGCCTGTGGAGGGCGTGTCCGGCCTCGGCGCCGGGGTGCCTTCCCGGGCGGCCAGGGTGGAAGCTGCGGCAAAACCGTGGTATGTCGGTGACACAGACCGGCGGCCGCGCCTGACCACGAGGCCACCCATTCATCCAGGACGACACCGCTCGCGGCACCGCGGGGAGCATGCGCTTCCGGCGTCGCAGGTGATCGAACATTGCGGGAGCGGCCATGACCGACCAACACACCTCGACCCGGCAGCTTTCTGCCGGGCCGGTTGACGCGGGCGTGCCGGACAGCGCCGAGGCTCCCGCCAAGCCGTCCAGGTCGCGTGCGCCGAAGCCGTCCGCGGCCGTGGCACCCGCCGCGAAGCCGGCTGCCAAGGGCGCGCGCTCGATGGCCAAGGCCGGGGCCGCCGCGGGGGCCGGCGACGCGGCAGCCGCAGCGGCGATGGACGCGCCGGCTTCCGCGGCGCCGGCCCTGGAGGCAGAGGCTGCGGCTGTGGCCGATGGCGAGGACGATGCGGCGTTGGCCGGCGTCGGCCTGTCGTCGCGCTCGATGCCTGCCGCAGAGCCCGACGTGGCACCGGACCGGGACGCCGCCCTGACGGCCCTTGACGACGGCACTCCGGATGCCGGGGCTGCGGCGGGGTCCGACGAGGATGCCCTGGTGGCGGCGGTCGGCGAGGCCGGGGACGAGCCGGGCGTCGAGGTCGCCGAGATCGGGGCGGGGGCGCCGGCCGGCGACGAGGAGGACGAGGACGACGAGGAGGAGGAGGCGCCGCGCTCCAACACCCGCATGCCCGGCATGGGCGGCGGCATGGCGCGCCCGGGGATGCGGCCGATCTCGCCGCAGCTCGGCGGGCGGCCGACGCCTGCGCCGCGCATCCCGTCCAAGGCGGAGAACTTCGTGGAGGGCGACCATGTCGTCTACCCGACGCACGGCGTGGGCCGGGTCGAGCGCATCGCCACGGAGGAGATCGCCGGGCACAAGCTCGAGCTGATCCACATCACCTTCGAGGAGAACCGCATGACGCTGCGCGTTCCCGTCTCGAAGGCGCGCAGCGCGGGGCTGCGCAAGCTGGCGACGCGCAAGATGTTCGACGAGGCGCTCGCCGTGCTGCGCGGCCGCGCGCGGATCAAGCGCACCATGTGGTCGCGCCGGGCGCAGGAGTACGAGGCGAAGATCAACTCTGGCGATCCGATGTCGATCGCCGAGGTTGTGCGCGACCTGCACCGCAACGCCGGGCAGCCGGACCAGAGCTTCTCCGAGCGGCAGATCTACGAGGCGGCGATGGACCGCCTGGCGGCGGAGCTGGCGGCGCTCGACCAGACGGAGAAGACGGTCGCGGCCACCAAGCTGGTGGACTACCTCAAGACGGTGTGACCGGCGGGGGACGGGGCGGCGGGTGCGCCGCCCCGTTGATCCGGCGCGCGGATCAGGCCGGCAGCGACAGGTAGGCGGCCAGCACCACCACGCCGAACAGCGCCACGGTGGCGTGCAGCCCGATCAGCATCACCGACGGTGCCGTGCCGCGCAGCCGGAGCGCCAGCATCAGCCCGCCGGCCAGGGCCGCGGCGCCCAGCATGGCGGCGGCGACGGGGCCGAACGACGCGCCGCCCAGCGCGACGCCGCGCGGCGGTCCGCCCAGCGCGGCCAGCAGGACGCCGAGGCCGCCCAGCCCGGTGGCGGCGTGCACGAGCCCGGACCAAAGCGGCGGACGCCGCCCCAGTCCGTGCAGCACGGCGAGCGAGAGGCCCATCAGCGCGCCGCCGCACACCATCAGCAGCGAGAGCATCAGCATTGCGCGGCTCCCGTCCAGCCGGTGGCGGACGCCGGCGCGCCCGGTCCCCGGAGACGGCGGCTCCCGGGCGGTGTCGGGCTGGCGCGGCGGGCCGGGCCGGGCGTGTCAGGCCTCTTCCGGGCCGGTGATGCCGCTGTTCGAGGGCGGGTCGCTGGCGGGGAAGGTGTCCTCCATGGCGACGTCGACCCGCTCGTCGGGCGAGGTCTCGCCCTCGGCTTCCTGGCCGGCCTGCTCCCAGAACTCGTCGTGGCGTCCCTCGGGCCGGCCGGCCTGCTCCCAGAGCAGGTAGGCCCGTTCGCGCTGCTGCTCCATGCGGTCGTCACCGGACATTGTTCCTGCTCCCGTGTTGGCATGGTGGCGGACGCATCAGCCCGATGCAGGTTCCCTGGCGGCGTGTCGCGTGTGCCGCCGGATCCGCGGGCGCAGCGGCTAGTCCTTGGTTTCGCGGGCGCTGGCGAGCTGGCGGCGCAGGGTCTCGACCTCGGCGCGCAGGGCGTCGATCTCGGCCCGGTCCGCGCCGGGCGTCGCGTGGCCGGCGGGCGGGGCGCGGCCAGTGCCGGCCGCGGGGCCGGGGGTGCTGCTCGCGGACGTGCCCGGCTCCGTGCCCTGGGCGCCCTCTGGGCTGTCGCCACGGTAGAACGGGGTGAACAAGTTCAGGGCGCGCTCGATCATCGCCATGTTCTGGCGGCCGATCTCCTCGAAGCCCGGCGGCATGAAGGTGCCCATGGTCTGCGACACCGCCGAGCGCAGGCGGGACTGCTGCTCGGCGAAGGCGCCCATGGACTGCTCGAGGTAGCGCGGCACCAGGCCCTGCAGGTTGCCGCCGTACAGGCCGATGAGCTGGCGCAGGAAGGGGGTGGGCAGCATGGCGCCGCCCTTGCTCTCCTCCTCGACGATGATCTGCGTCAGCACGGAGCGGGTGATGTCGTCGCTGGTCTTGGCGTCGTACACCACGAAGTCGCGCCCGGCGCGCACCATCTCGGCGAGGTTGTCGAGCGTGATGTAGGAGGAACTCTCCGTGTTGTACAGCCGTCGGTTGGCGTACTTCTTGACCACGACCGGAGGGATCTGCGGACCGGCTGCGCCGGGAAGCGGGGCTTTCGGCTGCGACATGGAACCTTCCGGCATGAACGGGACAAAGACATAGCATGCACGCTGCGCCTCACAAAATCCGGTGCAGGACCGGCATGATACTGTCCCGGGTCCTCGTGGCGCGTCCGGCGTGACCCGGCAGGGCGGGTCGTGCGACGCGATGCCGCCGGGTCCGGCGGATCATGCCGCGGGCCCGGCCGATGCGGCGGGCGGTGACGGCGCGGACGGTGCCTCGCCGGGAACGGCCGGGGCGCAGGGAGAGGCCGGCCTCGCGGCCACGGCGCGGGACTGGGCGACGATCTGGCAGAGCGAGGCCGCGGCCCTCGCCACGGACCGCGAGCTGCGCGAGGCGTGGAGCACCGGCCTGGCCGCGACATTCGGCGCGCCTGCCGTGTTCCGGCCGCCCGGGCCGGGCCGGGCCGGGGCGCCGACTGGTCCGGAGCCGGTGGGGGCGGAGGGCGGCCCGCCGGGCCCGATGCGCCGGCGCGGC
>CAXSFE010000089.1:0-15487 GCA_964236585.1 uncultured Acetobacteraceae bacterium | reverse complement strand
GTGCGAGCCGCCCGCGCGCACCGCCGCCGGCACTGCCCCGACCGGCATCAGGCCCGCGCCGCCGGGCCGGGGACCCGCAGGCCCGACCCGACCCCCGCCCCGCACACTCCCGCCACGCACGTCACCGGCCGCGCCGCCACCGGCTCAGCTCCCGCCTCCCGCGCCCGCTTCATCCACGCCGGCCGCGCCCGCGGCCTCCGGGTCCGGCCGGATCAGCGCCGACTCGATCAGCCCCACCGTCTCGCCCACCCCGTACAGCGCCGCGAACACCCCGAAGCGCGGCCCCTCCGCCTGCCCGAGCAGCACCTGGTACAGGCACCCGAACCACGCCCGCAGCTCGGGAAACGCGTGCCGCTTGCCCACCGCGAACACCACCGCCTGGATCGCCTCCGCGTCCGCGCCCGCCTCCAGCCCCCGCAGCGTCTCCGCCAGGTCCGCCAGCGCCGCCCGCTCGTTGGCATCCGGCGCCCGGTACCGCTTGCCCGGCCGCACGAAGTCGCGGTGGTACGCCACCGCATGCTCCACCAGCCGCGCCAGGAACGGGTTCTGCCCCGGCCCGCCCTCGACCCCGTAGCGCCCCAGGAACCCCCACAGCAGGTCCGGCTCGTCCGCGTTCACCACCCCCGCCAGGTTCAGCAGCATGGCGAACCCCACCGGCGCCTCCTCGCCCCGGCCCACCGCCCCGCCGTGGATGTGCCACGCCGGGTTCGCCAGCAGCGCCCCGCGCGCCTCCGCCGTGTCCCCGCCGTCCAGCGCCCGCGCCTTCGCGACGTTGGCCACGTAGTCGTCCACCGCGCGAGGGATGACGTCGAAGTACAGCCGCTTCGCCCGCTGCGGCGTGTTGAACATGAACTGCGACAGGCTCTCCGCCGGCGCGTAGCGCAGCCACTCCTCGACCGACAGCCCGTTGCCCTTGCTCTTGCTGATCTTCTGCGCGTGCTCGTCGAGGAACAGCTCGTAGGTGTACCCCACCGGCGGCTCCGCCCCGAGGATCCGGCAGATCCGTCCGGACAGCCTGACGCTGTCGATCAGGTCCTTGCCGCTCATCTCGTAGTCCACGCCCAGCGCGAACCAGCGCATCGCCCAGTCCGCCTTCCACTGCATCTTCGCCGCCCCGCCCAGCACGGACGTCTCGAACCGCTCGCCCTCGTGCGACCACACGACCGTCGCCGCCGCCGCATCGACCGCCTCGATCGCGACCTGCATCACCTGCCCGGTGCGCGGGTGCAGCGGCAGCACCGGCGAGTACGTCGCCCGCCGCTCCGCCCCCAGCGTCGGCCCCACCGCGTCCACGATCTCGCCGTGGCATTCCAGCACCCGCCGCAGCGCCGCGTCGAACCGCCCCGACGCATAGTACTCGCTGGCCGAGGCGAACTCGTACTCGAACCCGAACGCGTCCAGGAACGCCCGCAGCCGCGCGTTGTTGTGATGGCCAAAACTCTCGTGCGTGCCGAACGGGTCCGGCACCCGCGTCAGCGGCCGCCCCAGGAACCCCGCCAGCATCTCCCGGTTCGGCACGTTGTCCGGCACCTTGCGCAGCCCGTCCATGTCGTCGGAGAACGCCAGCAGCCGCGTCGGCCGCCCGGTCAGCTCCTCGTACGCGCGCCTGACCCACGACGTGCGCGCCACCTCCCCGAACGTGCCGATGTGCGGCAGCCCCGACGGCCCATAACCCGTCTCGAACAGCGCCGGCCGCTCCCCGCCGGCGCCGAGCCGCCCGGCCAGACGCTGCGCCTCCTCGAACGGCCAGGCCTTCGGCAGGGCGTTCGGCCGCGCGTGCGGAACGTCCCGGCGGGCCGCAGGGGCTTGGGCAGGCTGGATCTCGGACATGGCCGCACGCTAGGGACGGGGGGGTGGCTTGGTCAATCGCGCAGCCCCCATATACTCCCGATGATGCCGACCCTCCCCAAGCCAAGACAGCAAGGCCAGAGGCTCTGCCTCTGGACTCCGCCAGGGGAAGCCCCTTGGATGGCTTCCCTTAAGTCAAGGGATCAAAGGGTCCTCGGACCCTTTGCGGGTTCGGGCAGAGCCCGACCTTGCTTCCTTCCATGACCCCCGACGAGCCCTCCGCCGTCGTCGCCGGCCACCGCCGCGCCGCCCTCCTGACCCCCGACGGCGAGCTCCTCGCCCTGTCCTGCGACCAGGCCGCCGCCACCCTGCGCGGCCCCGGCCGCACCATGCCCCCGCCGCTGCTGGTCCACGCCCCCGCCACCCTGCGCCGCCTCGGCCTGCCCCGCGTCCCCTGCCTCGACCTGCTGGAGCTGTGGGCGTTCGTGCTCCCCGCCCGCCCGGTGACCCCCACCCCCCGCGGCCTCGCCCTCGCCCTCGACCTCGACCCTCCCGCGGACCTGGAGGAAGCCGCCGCCCTGCTCCCCCGCGTCGCCGCGACCCTGCTCGCGCGCCTGGCCGCGGGGCGTGGCCTGCCGATCAACGAGGAGGCCGCCGGCCTCGCGCGCCGCATGGGCGAGGCCGGCTGGCCCTGGGCGCCCTCCGTGGCCGACGCCCTCGACAGCCCGGCCCCCGCCTCCCCCGACGCGCTGCGCGTGTGGAAGCGCCTGCCGGAATGGGAGGACACCGCGCCTCCGCCGCCGCCCGGCTCGAACCCCGTCCCCCCCGCCGACAGCCGCGCCCGCCTGGCGAAGATGCTCGGCCCCCGCGCCGAGCAGCGCCCGGGCCAGGCCGACTACGCCGACGCCGCCTCCGCCGCCTTCGCCCCGCGCGAGGTCCGCGGCGACCCCCACGTCGTGCTCGCCGAGGCCGGCACCGGCACCGGCAAGACGCTCGGCTACATCGCCCCCGCCTCGCTCTGGGCCGAGCGCAACGGCGGCGCGGTATGGATCAGCACCTACACGCGCCACCTGCAGCGCCAGATCGACGCCGAGCTGGCCCGCCTGCACCCCGACGCGCGCGAGCGCCGCCGCCGCGTCGTGGTCCGCAAGGGCCGCGAGAACTACCTCTGCCTGCTCAACATGGAGGAGGCCGTCAACGCGAGCCTCGCCGGCGGCGGCTTTGCCGCGGGCAACAGCTTCGCCCCCCTCAACGACGGCGACGGCATCGGTGGCGGCCCCACGCCCTCCCGCGGCGCCGCCACCAGCACGATCCCCCTCGCCCTGCTCGCCCGCTGGGCGCTGGCCACCAACGACGGCGACCTGCAGGGCGGCGACCTCCCCGGCTGGTTCGCCGAGCTGTTCGGACCCTCCGCCGCCACCGGCCTCGCCGACCGGCGCGGCGAGTGCATCCACGGCGCCTGCCCGCACTACAAGGCGTGCTTCGTCGAGCACACGATCCGCCGCGCCCGCACCGCCGACCTGGTGGTCGCCAACCACGCCCTCGTCATGGCCCAGGCCGCCTGGGCCTGTTCCTCCCAGAGGGGCCACGGCGGCGACGCCGGCGACGAGGCCCTGCCCACCCGCTACGTGTTCGACGAGGGCCACCACATCTTCGCCGCCGCCGACGGCGCCTTCTCCGCCGAACTGAGCGGCCTGGAGGCCGCCGAGCTGCGCCGCTGGCTGCTGGGCGCCGAGGGCGGCCGCTCCCGCGCCCGCGGCCTGCGCCGCCGCCTCGACGACCTGGTCGCCAACCGCCCCGAGCTGGAGGCCCCGCTGGACGCCGCCCTGCTCGCCGCCCGCGCCCTGCCCGCCCCCGGCTGGTCCCTCCGCCTCGCCGAGGACGACCCCGCCGCATCCCCGCCCGCCCTGCCGCCCCGCGCCCGCGGCTCGAACGCGCCCGAACCCGACGCGGCCGCACTGGACGCGAACGGACCCCACGCCACCGCCGAGCCCGCCGCCCTGACCGGCGCCCCTGCCGACAACCCCACCGAGGCGTTCCTCCGCCTGCTCCGCCGCCAGATCCTCGCCCGCATCGCCGGCTCCGGCGAGCCCGGCCGCTTCGCCTCTAACCCCGGCGCCTTCGCCCCCGAGTGCGACCTGCACCCCGTGTCCGAGCCCCTCGCCCGCGCCGCCGAGCGCCTGGAGCGCGCGCTCGGCCGCATCGCCGAGCCCCTGCGCACCATGCAGGAGCGCCTTGCCGCCCGCCTCGACGACGAGGCCGAGGAGCTCGATCCCGCCACCCGCGCCCGCATCGAGGCGATGAGCCGCACCCTGCGCCGCCGCGCCGCCGGCCGCCTCGACGCCTGGCGCGCCATGCTGAAGGCCACCGCCGAGGACCCCCCCGCCCCCGGCGCCCGCCCCGAGCACGTCCACCTCCTGCGCCTGGACCGCCGCCGCCCCGCCGGCACCCGCAGCGACGCCGCCTCGCTGCCCGGTCTCGCGACCTCCCCCGGGCGCGCGGCCACTCCCTTGCTTGACCGCGACGTCGGCCTGCACCGTCACTGGCTCGACCCCACGATCCCCTTCGCCGCCACGCTGGCTGCCGCCGCCCACGGCCTGCTGGTCACGTCCGCCACCCTGCGCGACGACCCCGAGGGGGCCGCCGCCGAGCCCGCCTGGGCCGCCGCCGAGGCCCGCGTCGGCGCCACCCACCTGCCCTCGCCCCCCCTGCGCGCCGCCCTGGCCTCGCCCTTCGACTACGCCGCCCAGACCCGCTGCTACGTCGTGAACGACCTCGCCCCCAACGACCCCGCCGCCCTCGCCGGCGCCTACCGCGCGCTCTTCCAGGCGTCCGGCGGCGGCGCGCTCGGCCTGTTCACCGCGATCTCGCGCCTGCGCGCCACCCACGAGCGCATCGCCCCCGCGCTGGAGGACGCCGGCATCCCGCTCCTCGCCCAGCACGTCGACGCCATGGACAACGCGACCCTGATCGACGTCTTCCGCTCCGAGGAGCACTCCTGCCTGCTCGGCACGGACGCCATGCGTGACGGCGTCGACGTGCCCGGCCGCGCGCTGCGCCTGGTCGTGTTCGAGCGCGTCCCCTGGCCCCGCCCCGACATCCTGCACCGCGAGCGCCGCCTCCACCTCTCCGGCGGCGACACGACCGGCTTCGACGACCGCGAGGCCCGCCTGCGCCTGCGCCAGGCCTTCGGCCGCCTGATCCGCACCGCGACCGACCGCGGCGCCTTCGTGCTGCTCGACCGCCGCACCCCCACCCGCCTGCTCTCCGCCTTCCCCGCCGGCGTCGCCGTGCAGCGCGCCGGCCTCGCCGAGACCGTCGCCGGCGTCCGCGACTTCCTCGCCTGACCCCGGCCGCCTGCGCCGCCCCACGGCGTATCGCGGCGCAGGACATCGCGGCCGAAAACACCCTGAAACGTCTCGCGCGGCAGGACGGAACCGTCCTGCCGCGCGAGACGTCGCCAGGAAGCAAGGCCGGGCTCCGCCCAGACCCGCAAAGGGTCCAAGGACCCTTTGATCCCTTGACTGAAGGAAGGCGATCCAAGGGCCCAGCCCTTGGCGGAATTTGAGGCAGAGCCTCGACCTTGCTGCCTTCCTTCCCTCACACCATCCCGCTACCCGGCCCGCCAGGATCTTGCCATCGGCCCGCCCGGAAGGCACGGTTCGCCGCGTCACCGTCAGGAAGGCAGGCCATGCTCGCTCGCGTCGGGTTCGATGCCCAGGAAGCCCTGATCTGCACGATGGTGCTGGTCGCCGCCGCCGAGGGCGGCATCTCCGACCGCGAGATCGGCGTCATGGCCGGCCTGGTGCAGACCCTGCCGGTGTTCCGCACCTTCACCACCGGCCAGCTGGAGGCTGCCACCGAGGCCACCATCCGGCTGCTCGGCGAGGAGGATGGCCTGGCCCACGCCGGCAGCCTGATCCGCGACGCCCTGGAGCCCCGCCTGCGCGAGACCGCCTACGTGCTGGCCTGCGAGGTTGTCGCCGCCGACGAGATCCACGGCCAGCGCATCCTGCAGATGCTGGAGTTCGTGATGACCGAGCTTCGCCTCGACCCCCTGGTCGCCGCCGCCATCGAGCGCGGCGTCCGCGCCCGCTACCAGCAGGTCGAGCGCAACGCCTGACGGCAGGGCTGGAGGGTCCGCCTCCGGACTCGGCCGAAGACCCGCCCCTGGACACGTCTGCCGAGAGCCTTCATCCCCGCGTGCGGAACCCGGAGGTGTCCAGACCCCCTGGGTTTCCTGCTTCCAGGCATCGAGGCGGAACCCTGGCCTTGCTCTTCCAGGCAACGCACCCCCCGTCCCGGCGTTTTCCCGCCGAACCAGGAGCAGCCGCATGCCGTCCGACACCAACGCCTCCCCCGAGCTCGGCGACACCATCGACGAGGTCCAAGGCATCTTCCCGAACGACGACACCCTGCAGGCCGCGATGAAGCGCCTGCTGGGCAACGGCTTCGATCGTGCCCAGCTGTCGCTGCCGCACACCAGCCCGAGCAGCGCCACCGCGACCCCGAACCAGGGCGCCGAGAACCCGACCACCGAGGAGGACCGCCGCCAGATCCGCACGCTCGGCGCCAGCACGCTCGGCGTGGGCGCAGCGATGGCCGCAGCCGGCGTCGTGGTGGCCACCGGCGGCCTGGCGCTGCCGGCTGTCGGCGCCGCGGCCATCGCCGGCCTCGCAGCCGGCGGCGCCGTGGAAGGGGCGACCAGCGCGTCCACGGCCTCGGAGCGGAGCGACCGCGAGGCGGCCGCCCAGGCAGGCCAACTCGTGCTTGCCGCGCACATCGCCGATCCGGAGAAACGCCAGCGCGCGGAGGCCATCATGCGGGAGTGCGGCGCCACCCGCGTCGAGGCGGTCCGGCGCACGGACGCCGCGGTGGACGGCCTGGACTCCTCCGGCTGGACGGGCTGACCCCGAAACGAGAAAGGCCGCCGGCTTCACAGCCGGCGGCCCCGATCGTCAAGCCAGAGTGGTGTCAGGCGAGGCGGAGGTTGGTCGCCGCGGCCTTGCCACGCTCCATCTCGACCTCGTAGCTCACCTTCTGCCCATCATTCAGGCCCTGCAGCCCGGCTGCCTGAACCGCCGTGATGTGCACGAACACATCCTTGCCGCCATCCTGCGGCATGATGAAGCCGAAGCCCTTGGTGGCGTTGAACCACTTGACCGTACCTGTCGCCATTATCGAAATCCCTTGTCGTGCGCGGGAGAACCGCGCCGTCCGCTATCATGGTGAACACTGCCGCACCGGATTGCCTGGAAGGGCACGCGGCCCGGCCGGCCCTGCAGCAGCGTCGCCGCAGGTTCAGGCCAGCTTGAGGTTGGTCGCTGCGGCCTTGCCACGCTCCATCTCGACCTCGTAGCTCACCTTCTGGCCATCATTGAGCCCCTGCAGGCCCGCAGCCTGAACCGCCGTGATGTGCACGAACACATCCTTGCCACCATCCTGCGGCATGATGAAGCCGAAACCCTTGGTGGCATTGAACCACTTGACCGTACCTGTCGCCATAACCCTGCTTCCTTCCCGTGCGCGCCGGGACCGCATCCCTGCGATCACCGCCACGCCGCCAGCCACCTACGCGGCCGGCAATATACTCACGCCAACCACCCCGCTGGCACCAGCGTGGTGATCTCGCAAATTCATGTGATGTTGTGGATGACCTCGGCTTCAGAGCGGCCGAAGGTTGGTGGCGGCCGCTTTGCCGCGCTCCATCTGAACCTCGTAGCTGACTTTCTGGTTCTCGTCGAGACCCCGAAGGCCCGCTGCCTGGACTGCGGTGATGTGGACGAACACGTCCTTGCCACCATCCTCGGGCATGATGAAGCCAAAACCCTTGGTGGTGTTGAACCACTTGACAGTGCCGGTCGCCATTCTCAGTCACTCTCCGTCATTGGCGCCGTGCCGCATCACGCGGCACGTCAGACAACCGGGCCGCTGGACGACTTGAGGCACCCGAGTGACGGAAGCGCAGCAAGGCAAGCCAAAACGTCGATTGCCGGGGTATGGGGTCAGAAATTACCGTTCGAGTCAATCGCCATCGTGACGGAGCCGGATCGGAGCCCACCCACCTGCAATCCCGATCAGCCACGGGCTGGCAGCACCGGGAATCCCAGCAGGCACCGCACGAAAAAGGGCGGGCCGAGCCGCCCGCCCCTTCCTTCGCCAAGGCGTCAGTGGATCAGAAGTCCATGTCGCCCATGCCGCCCATGCCGCCGCCGCCGCCCGGCATGCCGCCGCCGCCGGACTTCTTCTCCGGCTTCTCGGCGATCATCGCCTCGGTGGTCACCAGCAGGCCCGCGACCGAGCCGGCGTTCTGCAGCGCCGAGCGCACGATCTTCGTCGGATCGATGATGCCCGCCGCGACCATGTCCTTGTACTCGCCGGTCTGCGCGTCGAAGCCGAAGTTGTAGTCGCCGTTCTCCAGCACCTTGCCGGCGATGACGGCACCGTCCTCGCCCGCGTTCTCGGCGATCTGGCGCAGCGGCTGCTGGATCGCCTTGCGCACGATGTCGATGCCGAACTTCTGGTCCTCGTTGGCATACTTCAGGCCCGCCAGCGTCAGGCTGGCACGCGCCAGCGCCACGCCGCCGCCCGGAACGATGCCCTCCTCGACGGCTGCGCGCGTCGCGTGCAACGCATCGTCCACGCGATCCTTGCGCTCCTTCACCTCGACCTCGGTGGAGCCACCGACGCGGATGACGGCCACGCCGCCGGCGAGCTTGGCCAGACGCTCCTGCAGCTTCTCGCGGTCGTAGTCCGAGGTGGTCTCCTCGATCTGCGCGCGGATCTGGCTGCAGCGGCCCTGGATCTCGGTCTTCTCGCCGACGCCCTCGATGATCGTCGTGTTCTCCTTCTCGATCATCACCCGCTTGGCGCGGCCGAGCATCTGGAGCGTCACGTTCTCGAGCTTGATCCCGAGATCCTCGCTGATGACCTGGCCGCCCGTGAGAACGGCGATGTCCTCGAGCATCGCCTTGCGGCGATCGCCGAAGCCCGGCGCCTTGACGGCCGCGATCTTCAGCCCGCCGCGCAGCTTGTTCACCACGAGCGTGGCCAGCGCCTCGCCCTCGATGTCCTCGGCGATGATCAGCAGCGGACGGCCCGACTGCACGACGCTCTCGAGCAGCGGCAGCAGCGGCTGCAGGCCCGACAGCTTCTTCTCGTGGATCAGGATGTAGGGCTGGTCGAGATCGGCGACCATCTTCTCGGCGTTGGTGATGAAGTACGGGCTGATGTAGCCGCGGTCGAACTGCATCCCCTCGACGACGTCGAGCTCGGTCTGGATGCCCTTGGCCTCCTCGACGGTGATGACGCCCTCGTTGCCGACCTTCTGCATCGCCTGGGCGATCATCTCGCCGATCTCGGTCTCGCCATTGGCGGAGATCGTGCCGACCTGCGCCGTCTCGGCCGGGGTCGTGATCTTGCGGGTCTGGCTCTTCAGCTGCTCGACGACGGCATTCACCGCGGCGTCGATGCCGCGCTTGAGGTCCATCGGGTTCAGCCCGGCGGCCACGCCCTTGGCGCCCTCGCGGACGATCGCCTGTGCCAGCACGGTCGCGGTCGTCGTGCCGTCGCCGGCCAGGTCGTTGGTCTTCGAGGCCACTTCGCGCACCATCTGCGCGCCCATGTTCTCGAACTTGTCGGCCAGCTCGATCTCCTTGGCGACGGTGACGCCGTCCTTGGTGATCCGCGGTGCGCCGAAGCTCTTGTCGATGACCACGTTGCGGCCCTTGGGACCCAGCGTGACCTTCACCGCGTCGGCGAGGATGTCCACGCCGCGCAGCATGCGGCCGCGGGCGTCGCCACCGAACCGTACTTCCTTGGCTGCCATGAATAAGGCCTTTCTTTCTGTGCGCCATGCGGCCCGGGAGCGAAGCGCCCGGACCGGCACCGCATCAACCCGCTCCGGATCGGATCACGGGCCGGGGCGCATCGCTGCGCCCCCTCTCTTCTCTGCCCGGGGCAGGCGCCCCGGCCGCCATCGGCATCAGGCCCGGGACAGGCGCCCGGACCCCGACATCCGCAGGATCAGGCCGCGGCCTTCTGAGCCGCGCCGCCCTCGATCACGCCCATGATGTCGGTCTCCTTCATGATCAGGAGGTCCTCGCCATCGAGCTTGACCTCGGTGCCCGACCACTTGCCGAACAGCACGCGGTCGCCCGCCTTCACGTCCGGCGGCACCAGAGCGCCGGCGTCGTTGCGCGCGCCGGCCCCGACGGCCACGACCTCGCCCTCCATCGGCTTCTCCTTGACGGTGTCGGGAATGATGATCCCGCCCGACGTCTTCTCCTCGGCGGTGAGCCTGCGAACCACGATGCGGTCGTGAAGGGGACGGAAATTCGCCATGCGGGACATCCTCGGCAACATCGAACCCGCGACAAGCGCCACGCGGTCCGGATGGTGGATCTTGGCCGGCAGGCGGGGCCCGCCGGCGGTTTGGCACTCCCAGGCCCTGAGTGCCAGGCCGGGTGTCCAGGAGACCTAGGGTGACGCGGAGGCCAAGTCAAGCATCCGGCAGCACTCTGCTCACGAGAGTGCCAAACACCTGATTTGAAACAGGAATTGCAACCGCCGGCCCCACTGCGACAGGATGGTTTCGGTTCCGGCCATCTGCGGCAGGGCCAGACAGCACCCTATCCGGACACCGCACACGGAGAATCATCCATGAGCCTGTCGCTGCAGCTGAAGGACTACCGGCTCACCACGGCCGAGATCCTCTATCGCCTGCCGGACCACCCGGCGGTGCTCCAGACCTACGTCTGGCAGGACCTCGACATCGCGCCGGGCTTCCCGGTGCTCGGCGGCTTCCTGGCGTTCTGGCAGCGCGAGATCGAGGGCAGGCTGCACTCCGTCCGGGTCGCCAGTGCCAGCCTGGTGGGCCCCGCGCGCTGGCACACGGTCACGGACCGCTTCCAGCTGCACTAGCGCCGGGAGCAGGGCCGTCGAACCCGGACCGTCCGGCACCGTTGGCGCCGCGACAACCCGGAGGGTCCGATGCCCTGCCCCATGCGCCTCGTCGTCCTGGCCGCCTGCCTCCTGCTCGGCGCCTGCGACCTGCGCTTCGGCGAGCAGCCGCCGCTGGTCTCCGGCAACAGCCCCGCGAATGCCAACGGCGGCGCCAACGAGATGCCGCAGACCGCGAGCAGCCTGCCGCCGGGCGCCGAGGGCATCGGCCAGGGCCCCAACGCCACGGTGCCGAACAGCGCCTCGATCACCTTCGGCAGCGGCCGCCGCTAGCCTCCGGCGTGCGCGGCGAGGCGACGTCGAGGCCCCGCCTTCAAGCATCGGGCCTCAAGCTCCGCCAAAGGCTCGCCTTTGGAAACCTCGACCCGGGAACAAGGCCGACCCGGAGAACCGGGGCTTCCAGGGGTTCGGCCTGGCAGCCAAGTGGCCGGCCGCGCCTGCCTGCAAGTCAGCCTGGCCAGCGGCATCACGACTTCGTGCCACCGCCCGGCACTTCGGCAGGCCCCGATCCCGCACCGTCCGGCGCCTCCGTCTCCATCCTCGCCCCATCCAGCAGCGCCGCCCGCCGCTGCGCCGCCTGCTCCAGCGCCTTGCGCTCCACCCTGGTCTGCCCGTGCACCGCCCGGTTCTCCGCCGCCTGCCGGGCTGCGGCCTCTCGGTCCCGCCGCTTGCGCGCGTGGTTCAGGTTCACGATCTCGCTCATCCGGCCACCGTGCCACGGTGCACCTCGTCTGGACAATCCGGCCGCCACGCACCCGGCCCGACCCGCACGCGCCACCTGGCACAGTTCCACAACGCACACTTGCAGTTTGTCCTAAACCACGCCAGCGTCCGGGCAAACCACCGGAGCCTGCCATGCGCCTTGTCGCGGCCGCCGCCGGGCTCCTCGCCCTGTCCGCCGCCCACGCCAGGGCCGACGGCACCGTCCGCGTCGGTTATCAGAAATACGGCACCCTGATCCTGCTCAAGGAGAAGGCGTGGCTCGAGCCCGCCCTGGCCAAGTTCGGCTGGACCGTGACCTGGTCCGAGTTCACCGGCGGCCCGCAGCTGCTTGAGGCGTTCGGCGCCGGGGCGCTGGACTTCGCCACCACAGGCGAAACCCCGCCGATCTTCGCCGAAGCCGCCGGCACCCCTCTGCTCTACGTCGGCACCGAGCCCCCTGCGCCGAAGGGCGAGGCCATCGTCGTGCCGCACGACAGCACGATCACGAGCATCGCCGAGCTGAAAGGCAAGCGGGTCGTCCTCAACAAGGGCTCCAACGTGCACGCCCTGCTGGTGCGCGCCCTGGAGGCCGCCGGCCTGCACTGGTCTGACATCACGCCGGTCTTCCTCTCGCCATCCGACGCCCGCAGCGCCTTCACCAGCGGCAGCGTCGACGCCTGGGCGATCTGGGACCCCTATCTCGCCTCCGCCCAAGCCGACACTGGCGCTCGAATCATCGCCGACGCCACCGGCCTCGTGCCCAACCACCAGTTCTACCTCGCCAGCCGGTCCTTCACGACCGCCCAGCCGGCGATCGTCCAGGCAATCTTGGGGCAGATCGCCGCCCTGGACCGCTGGGCCGCCGCCAACCCCGCCGAAGTGACACCCCTGCTCGCCCACGGCGCCGGCCTGCCGCTCCCGCCGGTGGAGATCGCGGTGGCCCGGCTGAGCTACGGCGTGGTGCCGCTCACCCCCGACGTCGTCGCGCAGCAGCAGGCCATCGCTGACAACTTCCACACGCTGCACCTGATCCCGACGACGGTGGATATCGCCAAGGACGTGTGGCAGCCGCCCTCCTGACAGGAAGCAAGGCCAGGGGCTCTGCCCCTGGACCCCGCCAAGGGCTGGGCCCCTGGATCGCCTTCCCTTAAGCAAGGCCGGTCCAGGGGCGGCTCGCCCCTGGCGGGTCTGGGCAGAGCCCAGCCTTGCTGCCTGTTTCCTGTTTGTTCTCGTTTCCACGATCCTCTACGCTCGCCGCCCCATCCAGGCCGCGAGTCCCATGCCTCCCTACGTCGAGCTCCAGGTCACCACGAACCACTCGTTCCTGCGCGGCGCGTCCCGGGTGGAGGAGCTGTTCGCGCAGGCCGCGCTGTCCGGCCATGCGGCGCTCGGCATCACCGACCGCAACTCGCTGGCCGGCATCGCCCTCGCCCACGGCCGCGCCGCGGAGGTCGGCGTGCGCCTGGTGGCGGGCGCCAGGCTCGGCTTCTCGGACGGCACCGACCTGCTGCTCTACCCCACCGACCGGGCGGCCTGGGGGCGGCTGTGCCGGCTGGTCTCGCTCGGCCGCACCCGGCGCGGCGCGGACGGTGCGGAGATCGCCCGCGACGACGCGACCCGCGCCGGCGAGCGCGTCTGGCACCTGCCGCGCGACGCCCTGGCCGGGCACGCGGAGGGCCTGCTCGCCGTGCTGGTGCCGCCCGACGCCACCTGGGACACCTCCGCCGCCCGCGACGACGACGCCCCGGCGGCCCGTGCGGCCGAGCTGCGCGCCCGCCTCGACCGGCTGCGCTCGGAGTTCGGCGGGCGCGCCTCGGTGGCGCTGACGCTTCGCCGCCGCCCGGACGACGCGGTCCGCCTGCACGACCTGGAGACGCTGGCAGCACGGGCCGGCGTGGCGGGCGTGGCCACCGGCGACGTGCTGTATCACGCGCCGGAGCGCCGCATCCTGCAGGACGTGCTGACCTGCATCCGCGAGGGCTGCACCATCGACGACGCCGGCTTCCGCCGCGAGCGCAGCGTTGACTGCCACCTGCGCCCGCCCGGGGAGATGGCCCGCCTGTTCGCGCGCCACCCCGCGGCGCTGGCCCGCAGCGTGGAGCTGGCCGAGCGCGCCCGCTTCTCGCTCGACGACCTGCGCTACCAGTACCCCGACGAGACCGGCCGCCCCGGCGAGACCGCGCAGGCCACGCTGGAACGCGCCACGCTGGAGGGCGCCGCGACGCGCTACCGGAACGGCGTGCCCGCCGACGTCGCCCGCCAGCTCCGCCACGAGCTGGACCTGATCGCACGGCTCGACTACGCGCCGTACTTCCTGACCGTGCACGCGATCATCCGCTACGCCCGGAGCCAGGCCATCCTGTGCCAGGGCCGCGGCTCGGCGGCGAATTCGGCGGTGTGCTTCGTGCTGGGCATCACCGCGATCGACCCGGTGCGCTCCGGCCTGCTGTTCGAGCGCTTCATTTCCGCAGAGCGCCACGAGCCGCCCGACATCGACGTCGACTTCGACCACGGGCGCCGCGAGGAGGTGATCCAGTGGATCTACCGGCGCTACGGCCGCGAGCGCGCCGCCCTGTGCGCCACCGTGATGCGCTACCGCCCGCGCGGCGCCGTGCGCGACGTGGGCAAGGTGATGGGCCTGCCGGAAGACGTCACTGGCGCGCTCGCCGGCCAGGTCTGGGGCTTCTCCGAGGAGGGCGTCGGCGCCGAGCACGCCATCGCCCTCGGCCTCGACCCCTCCGACCGCCGCCTCGCCTTGACGCTGGAGCTGGCCCGCACCCTGATCGGCTTCCCGCGCCAGCTCGGCACCCACCCCGGCGGCTTCGTGCTGACCCGCGACCGCCTCGACGAGCTGGTGCCCATAGCACCCGCCGCGATGGCCGGCCGCACGGTGATCGAGTGGGACAAGGAGGACATAGAGTCCCTGCGCTGGATGAAGGTCGACGTGCTCGGGCTGGGCATGCTCGGCTGCCTGACCCGCGTCTTCGCCCTGTTGCGCGCCCACCGTGACCTGGTGCTCGGCCTCGCCGACATCCCCGCCGAGGACCCCGCCACCTACCGCATGATCCAGCGGGCCGACACGATCGGCACCTTCCAGATCGAGAGCCGCGCGCAGATGGCCATGCTGCCGCGCCACAGGCCCGCCGCCTTCTACGACCTGGTCGTGCAGGTCGCCGTCGTCCGGCCGGGCCCGATCCAGGGCGACATGGTCCAGCCCTACCTGCGCCGCAGAGCCGGCCTGGAGCGGGCCGAGTACCCCCACCCCGACCTGGAGCGTGTGCTCGGCAAGACCTACGGGGTGCCGCTGTTCCAGGAGCAGGCGATGCAGGTCGCCATCGTCTGCGCCGGCTTCTCCCCGGGCGAGGCCGACCAGCTCCGCCGCTCCATGGCGACCTTCAAGGTCACCGGCGGAGTCAGCCATTTCCGCGCCAAGATGATCGACGGCATGGTCGCGCGCGGCTACCCCCGCGAGCTTGCCGAGACCACCTTCCGCCAGATCGAGGGCTTCGGCTCCTACGGCTTCCCCGAAAGCCACGCCGCCTCCTTCGCCCTGATCGCCTTCGCGTCGGCCTGGGTGAAGTGCCACCACCCCGACGTGTTCTGCGCCGCCCTGCTCAACGCCCAGCCGATGGGCTTCTACGCCCCCGCCCAGCTCGTCCAGGACGCCCGCGACCACGGCGTCGCGATCCGCCCGGTCTGCGTCAACGCCTCGCACTGGGACTGCACGCTGGAGCCGGACGAGGCGGCGGGCGGGGACGAGGACAAGCGCCCGGACGAGATCGGCACAGGCCTGAACGGCCACGACGCCCCGCCCGCCAGGCCGCGTCTCGCCGTCCGCCTCGGCCTGCGCATGGCCCGGGGCCTGCCCGAGGCCGACGCGGCCCGCCTCGTCGCCCGGCGCGACCGGCCCTACGCCTCGGTCGCCGAGCTGTCCCGCCGCGCGGCGCTGGGCACACCCGCCCTGGAGCGCCTGGCCGAGGCGGACGGCTTCGCCTCGCTCGGCCTGGACCGCCGCGCGGTGCTCTGGGCGGTGCGC
>CAXSFE010000088.1:0-15561 GCA_964236585.1 uncultured Acetobacteraceae bacterium | reverse complement strand
GCCGGGTCCAGGGGCGGCTTCGCTCCTGGCGGGTCTGGGCAGAGCCCAGCCTTGCTTACCCGACGAAGCAGCGAACCCAGCCGCTGACATGAGGCCGCGCGAAGGCGGACCGCACGGGCTTCCTAGGGTGCGGCACGGCGGGTAGGGTCGCGCCGGCCTGGCGCGACGCTGCCTGGACAGAAGCGCCGCCACGCTTGCAGGTGGCGGAACATCGAGGGCGAACAATGGCTTCCGAGATCAAGGTGCCCACGCTGGGCGAGAGCGTGACCAGCGCGACCATCGCGCGATGGCTGAAGAAGGTCGGCGAGGCGGTGGCCGCGGACGAGCCGCTGGTGGAGCTGGAGACCGACAAGGTCACGATGGAGGTGCCTTCGCCGGCTGCCGGGACGATGGGCGAGCAGGTGGCGGCGGAGGGCGACGAGGTCGAGGTCGGCGCCACGCTGGGGCTGATCGAGGAGGGAGCCGGGGCGCCCTCGAAGCTTGCGGCGGAGGCGACGCCGGCGTCCGGCGGGACGCCGGCCAAGCCGGTGGCCGAGGCAGGTGCGCCGGCCACGCGGCAGACGCCGCCGGCCGGGCAGGCGCCGCAGCCGGCCCAGCGCGAGGCGGCCAACCCGGGCAGCGGCGTCAACCCGCCGCCGCGACCGGGCGGGCCGGTGTCGCGGCCGGCGACCCCGCCCTCCGACGTGGCCGCGAACAGCGCCGTCGACGTGCGGGCGCAGGGTGGCCTGGGCAGCGCCCACGCGCCCATGCCGTCGGCGACACGGCTGATGAGCGAGCGCCAGGTCGAGCCCGGCCAGGTGGACGGGTCCGGGCGGGACGGGCGGATCACCAAGGGCGACGTGATCGAGTTCCTGTCGAGGCCGGCGCCGGCGAAGCCTGCGGCGGCCGTCCCGAAGGCCGTGCGCGAGCCGGACGCGCGGGAGGAGCGGGTCAAGATGACCCGCCTGCGCAGGACGATCGCGAACCGGCTGAAGGAGGCGCAGAACACGGCGGCGATGCTGACCACCTTCAACGAGGTGGACATGTCGGCGGCCATGGCTCTGCGTTCGGAGTATCGCGAGGCGTTCGAGAAGAGGCACGGCGGGGTCCGCCTCGGCTTCATGGGGTTCTTCGTGCGGGCCTGCGTGGCGGCGCTGCAGGAATTTCCGGCGGTCAACGCGGAGATCGACGGCGACGAGATCGTCTACAAGAAGTTCGTCCACATGGGCATCGCGGTGGGCGGGGCGAACGGGCTTGTCGTGCCGGTGATCCGCGACGCGGACGCGATGAGCCTGGCCGAGGTCGAGGCGGCAGTGGGCGGGTTCGGCAGGCGGGCGCGCGAGGGCAGCCTCAAGCTGGACGAACTGGCGGGGGGGACGTTCTCGATCACCAACGGCGGGGTGTACGGGTCGCTGATGAGCACGCCGATCCTGAACCCGCCGCAGTCGGCGATCCTGGGGATGCACAAGATCCAGGAGCGGCCGATCGCCGTGAAAGGTCAGGTTGTGATCCGGCCGATGATGTACCTGGCGCTGTCCTACGACCACAGGATCGTGGACGGGAAGGAGGCGGTGAGCTTCCTCGTGCGGGTCAAGGAAGGCGTCGAGGACCCGCGGCGGCTGCTGCTGGGGCTGTAGGCGGGCAGGAAGCAAGGCCGGGCTCTGCCCGGACCCGCCCCTGCTTCAAGGCCGGGGGCAGCGCCCCTGGACCGGCGCAAATTAAGGTCACGGCGCCTGGGCGCGGGTCGTGCGGGTTGCCATCTGTCTCCAGGAATGCCGGTCCAGGGGCGCTGCCCCTGGCGGGTCCAGGGCAGAGCCCTGGCCTTTTTGTCTCAGGGGTATTGGTCATGGCTGATTCGTTTGATCTGATCGTCATCGGCGCGGGTCCCGGCGGCTACGTGTGCGCGATCCGTGCGGCGCAGCTCGGGTTGAAAGTGGCGTGCGTGGAGAAGCGGGCGACGCTGGGCGGGACCTGTCTCAACATCGGCTGCATCCCGTCCAAGGCACTGCTGCAGTCGAGCGAGAACTTCCACGAGGTGCTGCACGGGTTCAAGGAGCACGGCATCGACGTCGAGGGCGTGACGCTCGACCTCGCGCAGATGCAGAAGCGCAAGGCCTCGGTGGTGGAGGCCAACGTCAAGGGCGTGGAGTTCCTGTTCCGCAAGAACAAGGTGACTTGGCTGAAGGGCGAGGCGCTGCTGGTCTCGTCCGGGGACGAGGGCGTGCGGGTGGGCGTCGGGGGCGAGGAGTATCTCGCGAAGGACGTGGTGGTCGCGACGGGCAGCGAGAGCATCCAGCTGTCCGGCGTGCCGGTGGACGAGACGCGGATCGTGACGTCAACGGGGGCGCTGGAGCTCGACGCGGTGCCGGGGCACCTGGTGGTGATCGGGGGCGGGTATATCGGGCTGGAGCTGGGCAGCGTGTGGCACCGGCTCGGCGCGGCGGTGACGGTCGTGGAGTACCTCGACCGCCTGGTGCCGGGGATGGACGGTGAGGTCGGCAAGACGTTCGAGCGGGTGCTCGGCAAGCAGGGGCTTGCGTTCCGGCTGTCGACGAAGGTGACGGGGGTGAAGCTCGACGGCGAGGAAGTGGTGCTCAGCGTTGAGCCGGCGGCGGGCGGCGAGGTGGAGGAGATCCGCGCCGACGTGGTGCTGGTGGCGATCGGGCGGCGGCCGCTCACGGCGGGGCTCGGGCTGGGGCGGGTGGGCGTGGCGCTGGACGAGCGCGGCTTCGTGCGCACGGACGAGCACTACCTGACGAACGTGAAGGGGGTGCGCGCGATCGGCGACGTGCGCGGTGGGCTGCTGTTGGCGCACAAGGCGGAGGAGGAGGGGGTCGCGTGCGCCGAGCTGATCGCGGGCCGCGCGGGGCACGTGAACTACGGGGTGATTCCGGGGGTGGTCTACACCTGGCCGGAGGTGGCCTCGATCGGGCGCACGGAGGAGCAGCTTCGCGCGGACGGGGTGGAGTACGCGGTGGGGCGGTTCCCGTTCGCGGCGAACGGGCGGGCGCGGGCGATGGGGGCCACGGACGGGTTCGTGAAAATCCTGGCGGACAAGCGGACGGACCGCATCCTGGGGGCGCACATCATCGGGCCGGACGCGGGGACGATCATCGCGGAGCTGGCGACGGCGATGGAGTTCGAGGCGAGCAGCGAGGACGTGGCGCGGATCTGCCACGCGCACCCGAGCCTGAACGAGGCGGTCAAGGAGGCGGCGCTGGCGGTCGGGGGGCGGGCGCTGCACATCTGAGGGCGGCGAGGCAAGGTTGAGGCTCTGCCTCAAACTCCGCCAGGGCGAGCCGCCCTGGACTGGCTTCCCTTAAGGTGTGCCGGTCCAGGGGCGGCTCGCCCCTGGCGGGTCCGGGCAGAGCCCGGCCTTGCCTGCGGCCTCAGTCGAACAGGGAGCTGACGGAGCTTTCGTCGGAGATGCGGCGCATGGCCTCGGCGAGCAGCGGGGCGATTGTGGTCTGGCGCACGTTCTGCGCGAGGCGGACGGCCTCGGTGGCGAGGATGCTGTCGGTGATGGTCATCATCTCGATCGGCGAGGAGGCGATGCGCGCGACGGCGCCGCCGGAGAGCACGCCGTGGGTGATGTAGACGCCGGCCGAGCTGGCGCCGTTTGCCATCAGGGCGGCGGCGCCATTGCACAGCGTGCCGCCGGAGTCGCAGATGTCGTCGACGAGGATGCAGTGGCGGCCGGCGACGTCGCCGATGACGTTCATCACCTCGGACACCCCGGCGCGCTCGCGTCGCTTGTCGATGATGGCGAGGTCGACGTTGAGGCGCTTGGCCAGGGCGCGGGCGCGGACCACGCCGCCGACGTCGGGGGAGACGATCATCAGGTCGCGGCCGACGTAGCGTTCCTGGATCTCGTGGACGAACAGGGGAGCTGCGAACAGGTTGTCGACGGGGATGTCGAAGAAGCCCTGTATCTGGGCGGCGTGCAGGTCCATCGTCAGCACGCGGTTGGCGCCGGCCTCGGTGATCAGGTTTGCGACAAGCTTGGCGCTGATGGGCGAGCGGGGACTGGATTTGCGGTCCTGGCGGGCGTAGCCGAAGTAGGGGATCACCGCGGTCACCCGGCGCGCCGAGCCGCGCCTGAGCGCGTCCAGCATGATCAGCAGCTCCATCAGGTTGTCGTTGGCCGGGTAGGACGTGCTCTGGATGACGAAGACGTCCTCGCCGCGGACGTTCTCCTGGATCTCGACAAAGACCTCCATGTCGGCGAAGCGGCGGACGGAGGCGCGGGTCAGAGGCAGGCCCAGGGTGGCGGCGACGGCCTCGGCGAGGGGCCGGTTGCTGTTGCAGGCGACGATCTTCATGCGGCGATCTTCCACGGAACAGCAGGCAGCAGGCCTGGCGCGTTCTAGCAATGAGGCAACGGTGTGTCACTGCCGGCGCGGCGACGGGTGATGCCGCACGTGTCGATGGAAGCCGGAAGATCCGCCGCCGGTCCAGAGGCTGTTATTGATCTGGCGGCGCCCGGCCATTGTCACAGGGAAGCAAGTCTCTTCTTTTTCTGGAGAAAAAGAAGCAAAAAGACTTTGTCCATGAGGTCCCGGGCTCCCGGCCGGCTCCGGAACTTATGGGCAAAGTTCTTTGGTTCTTTCTTTCAAGAAAGAACATGCTTCCTGTCCGTCATGACGCGGGGGAACGGAGTCGGAAAGTTCATGACAGCTTCTAGCTTTCGACGGGCGCGGCTTTCGGCTGTGCGGGCGCTGATCCAGGCTTGGCAGGTGCCGGCCTGGTGGCCGTCGGCTTGCCGGGTCCGGGACTGCGTCGGCCGGAGGAGTTGGTGATGACGTCGTGGATGCCGGAAGCGGCCTGCTGCGCCACCACGAGGGCAACATCGCCCCAGTAGACGTCGAGGGTGCCCTTCGGGACGTCGTTGAGCTGGGCGACTCGGCCGGCCTCGCGGGTCTCGCTGTCGACGACGATCCAGGTGACCTCGACGCGTTCCGTGCCGTGCGGGTCGGGCACCACGTGGACCTCGCCGCGCACGGTGAAGTCGGCGTCGTGCGCGCTGCCCTGCACCACGTCACCGGTGTCGGGGAGCTGCAGGCGGAGCTGGCGGGCGAGGGCGGCGTTGCCGTCGCCGGGGGCGCCGGTGACGCCGGCGAAGAAGATGCGGGCGGGGCGGTTGACCAGGCTGTTGGGGTCGCTCTGCCGGATGGCGGCGTCCACCGAGGTCATCAGGGCGATGATCTTCGGCGCGGAGGCCGTGGTCTCCGAGCGCAGCATGGCCGGGTCGCCGGAGGCCCAGCGTGCCGCAGGGACCGGCGTGCCGTCGGTGGTGCCCTGGGTCTCGCCCTTGGGATTGAGCAGCGCGTAGGTGGGCGTGACGGTGGCGCCGTGCAGGGTGGCGGACAGGCCGAGCTGCCAGTCGGACGGGCGGGCGGGCGAGGCGGCCGCGGGGATCGCCTGGTCGTCGAGGGCGTGCGCCGTCATCACCGACCACACCGAGGCAGCCTGGTCCGACAGCAGCGAGGTCGCGGGAGTGGGCACGTCGAGCCGGGACGGCGGGGGGTGGGACAGGCGCTGCGCGGTGGCGCCGGGGTGGCCGAGGAAGGGCTGCGGAAGGTCGCCGCAGCCGGCGAGCAGGGCGGCGAGGGACAGGGCAAGGCAAGGCCAGGGCTCTGCCCTGGACTCGCCAGGGCGAGCCGCCCTGGACCGGCGCACATGAGGGTCCGGGGGTACGCCGGGGCGGCTTGGTGCAGGTTTGCTTGGACGGGTTTCCAAAGGCGAGCCTTTGGCGGAGTCCAGAGGCAGAGCCTCTGGCCTTGCTTGCTGCTCAGTCATGCCGGCCTCCGGGGTGCGAGGCGATCACCGACATCTGGTGGCCGATGGCGCCGCCGCCGGCGAGGGTGCGGCGGCGATGGCTGAAGAACAGGTCCGGCTCGGCCGCCGTGTCGCGGGCGCAGCCGGAGACGGTGTCGCCGGGCAGGGCGGCGTGGAGGCGGGCGGCACAGTAGCCGGCGAGGTCGAACTGCCAGTGGCCGGGGCGTCCGTCGCGGAAGAACGACGCGGCGGGGAGCGGGCCGGCAAGGACGGCGTCGCGCAGGTCGGCGGCGACCTCGTAGGAGGGCTGGGCGATGCAGGGGCCGACGGCGGCGTGGATGCGGGCGCGGCTGGCGCCCAGGGCGAGCATGGCGTCGATCGTGGCCTCCAGGATGCCGGCGACGGCGCCGCGCCAGCCGGCGTGGGCGGCGGCGACGATGCCGGCCTCGGGGTCGGTGAACAGCACGGGCGCGCAGTCCGCGGTGATGATGCCGAGGGCGAGGCCGGCGCGCGCGGTGACAAGGGCATCGGCGCGGGGGCCCTGTCTGGGCAGCCAGGGGGCGTCGACGGTGGCAACGGCGATGCCGTGGATCTGGGTGACGCCGAGCATGCGCTCCGGGGCCGTGTCGAGGGCGTGGGCGGCGAGCGCGCGGTTGCGGGCGACGCTTGTGGGGTCGTCGCCGCCAGACAGGCTGCCGTTGAGGCTGGCGTAGGGACCATGGGAGGTGCCGCCGCGGCGAGTGAAGAAGCCGTGGCGGGCGGGCAATGCGGCCGTGAGGAACTCGGCTGTCATCGGGCGGGGTCCGGCGCGGAGTCGGTCGGGTCGCGGGAGAGGGCGGGGTCGGTTCTGGCGGCAATGGCTGGTTCTAGGGCTGGATCGAAGCCGGGTGGGGGGGCGTCGGATCGGCGGCCGATCGCGAGCGCCTTGAACAGCGTGCCCATGGCGTCCGGGTCGGCGAGGCGGCTGGCGGCGGCGTGGAGCGCGGCGGCCTGGTTCGGTGCGGCGCGGGCCAGGGCGGCCGTACGCTCGTGCAGGCCGAGGCGGGCGAGGAAGTCGCCCTGCGGGACCGGGCCCCAGCTCCAGGCTCCGGCGGCGCGGGAGGCGCCGGCCAGGGCAGCGAAATCCACATGCGCGGTGAGGTCGGCGCGGCCGGCGTCGGCGAGAGGGTTGGCGGGGCGGCCGTCGTGCAGGGCCTGCAGGCTGTCGCCGGCGGCAGGACCGGCGGCGCCGTAGTCGAGGAACAGGGCGGCGCCGCCGTCGCGGGCGATGCGGCCGGCAAGGGTTGCGACCAGGCGCTGGGCGGCCTCGCCGAGCTCCACGATCTCGCCGTCCGGGGCGGCGACGCCGAGCGGGGCCGCGGGGCGCTCCTCGAAGCGGCCGTCGGCGACGTGGCGCTCCATCCAGGCGCTGCCGCGGCGCACGAACTGGCGGATCGGCAGGGCGTCGAGGAACTCGTTGGCCAGCAGCAGCATCGGGCCTGGGGGAAGGCCGGAGACGGCGTCGTGCCAGGTGGCGCCGGCGCCGGGCAGGCGGGTGGCCTGCTCGGCGCGCAGGCGGGGCGAGGTTTCCACGAGGTGCAGGCGCAGGGCGGCGCGGAACGCCGGGGCGACGCGGGCGAGCACGCGCAGGGCATCGGCCATCAGGGTGCCGCGGCCGGGGCCGAGCTCGACCAGCAGCACCGGGTCTGGGCGGCCGACCGAGTCCCAGGCGGCGGCGGCCCAGGCGCCGAGCAGCTCGCCGAACGCCTGCGCGATCTCCGGGGCGGTGGTGAAGTCGGAGAACGGGTCGGTGCGGGCGTAGTAGGCGGCGTTGGCGCGGGCCATGAACGCGTCGAGTCGCTCGCTCGCCGGCAGGGTTTCCGGGGCCGCGCCGGCGGCATCGGGGATGGCGGTATCGGGAACTGGCACAGGGTCCTGGACCGGGTCGGGCGGAAGGTGTTTCTCGAGAAACAGGCTGTGGGGGTTCGGGGTGTAGGCACCGAACGCGGCACGCGAGGTCCAGCCGGCCTCGCGATACAGGTCGAGGGCGCGAACGTTGCCCGGCCCGGTTTCCAGGCGCAGCAGCGGCAGGCCCTCGTGGGCGGCGGCTGCCTCGACGGCCTGCAGCAGGGCACGGCCGATGCCGAGGCCACGTGCCTCGGGGGCTACGATCAGGCGCTTGATCTCGCCGTAGCCGTCCTGGAGCAGGAGGGCCACGCAGCCGAGTGCCTCGCTGCCGCGTCGGGCGACCAGCAGCCTCGCCTGCGGGTGGGACAGGGCGGCTGCGTCGGCGGGGAAGCGGAACTCCGGTGGGTAGAGGGCCGCGGACAGGGCGTCCGAGTGCTCGATCAGCGCGTCGACGCCGGGGGAGTGGGGCGGCTCAGGCGCGATGGTCACGGGTGCCGCGGTCATGGGGCTGGCGGGAGGCGCCGGGCATGGGCGGCGGCTGTGGAGGCTGCGGTCACGGGCAAGACCTCAGGGAGTGGCGATCGCATTGGGCATGCGCAGGGCAGGAGGGACCGCCGTGACCGGCGGGCGGGTGCAGGCCCAGGCTGCCAGGGCCGCGCCGGCGACGATCATCGGCAGCGACAGCAGCTGGCCCATCGTGGCGCCCTGCCAGAGATAGCCGAGGAACGGGTCGGGCTGGCGGAACAGCTCGCCGACGATGCGCGCCAGGCCGTAGCCGGCGAGGAAGATGCCGGTGAGCAGGCCGAAGCGGGCGCGGATGGCGGGTCGGGCGGCGCAGGCCCAGAGCAGGATGAACAGCAGGAGGCCTTCCATCAGCGCCTGGTAGAGCTGGCTCGGGTGGCGCGGGATCGGGCCGCCGTTGGGGAAGACCATGGCCCAGGGCAGCCAGTCGGGGGCGGGGCGGCCCCACAGCTCGCCATTGATGAAGTTGGCGGTGCGGCCGAGGCCGAGGCCGATCGGGGTGACGACGGCCAGGCGGTCGGCGAAGCCGAGCAGCGGGATGCGCTCGCGCCAGGTGTAGAGGACCAGGGCGCAGACCACGCCGAGCATGCCGCCGTGGAAGCTCATGCCGCCCTGCCAGACGGCCAGCGCGTCGAACGGGTGGGAGAGGTACAGCTCCGGCTGGTAGAACAGGACGTAGCCGATGCGGCCGCCGAGCACGACGCCAAGCGTGGCCCAGGTGAGGAAGTCGTCGGTCTGCAGCTCGGTGGCGACGGCGGGCGTGCGCAGGGCGAGGCGGCGCATGACGCGCCAGCCGATCAGCAGGCTGACGATGTAGGCGAGCGCGTACCAGCGGATCTGCAGCGGGCCGAGATGGATGAGCACGGGATCGAACTGGGGGAACATCAGCACGGGGAGCATGGGAACGGCGGCGCCTCAGAGGTAGGGGGAGGGGGCGTGCAGGTGGTCCTGCACGTAGCGGCGGATGCCATCCTCGAGGGGGGTGAACTGGCCCGCGTAGCCGGCGGCGCGCAGGCGGTCGGGGCTGGCCTCGGTGAAGGACTGGTACTGGCCGCGCAGGGTCTCGGGCATGTCGACGAACTCGATGGCGCGGGGCCGGTCCATGGCGTCGCACACGGCGTGGGCGAGGTCGAGGTAGGTGCGCGCGGCGCCGGTGCCGCAGTTGAACAGGCCGGACACGGCGGGCGTGTCGAGCAGCCACAGCATGACGTCGACCACGTCGCCGACCCAGATGAAGTCGCGCCGCTGCGCCCCGTCGGGCAGGTCAGCGTGCTCGGAGCGGAACAGGTAGGCGGGGCGGCCTGCGGCGACCTCGTCGTGCTTGACCTTCACGACGGAAATCATGCGGCCCTTGTGGTATTCGTTGGGGCCGTAGACGTTGAAGAACTTCAGGCCGGCCCACTGCGGCGGAGCGGGAATGCCGCTGGCGAGCATGGTCATGACGCGCAGGTCGAACACGTGCTTGGACCAGCCGTAGAGGTTCAGCGGGCGCAGGCGCTGCAGCAGCTTGGGGTCGTCGTCGAAGCCCGCCGAGCCGTCGCCGTAGGTCGCGGCGGAGGAGGCGTAGACGAGGCGGACCTCGTGGCGGGCGCACCAGTGCCACAGGCGCAGCGGCAGCTCGACGTTGGTGCGCCAGACCAGGTCGGCGTCGACGGCGGTGGTCTCGCTGACGGCGCCGAGGTGGAAGACCGCCTCGATCTGCGCGGCCTCGTCGCCGGCGAGGAAGTTGTCCAGCTGTTCAGGGGCGACGAGGCGGGTGGGGGGATGGCCCGCGATGTTGCGCCACTTCGAGTCGGTGCCCAGCCAGTCGACGATCGCGGTCTCGTGCCCGCGCGCCGACAGCGCCGCGTGCAGGCAGGAGCCGATGAAGCCTGCGCCGCCGGTGACCACGATCATGGCGCCGCTTATACGGTTGTGTCGCGCGCCCACATAGCCCTCACTCCAGCAGCATCGATCGGCCTGCCCGCGACGTCCGGCAGCCGCCCATCCAGGAGAGATCCGCCATGACCGACCGTCCCCGCATCCTCGACGATCTCGCAGGGCTTGCCGGCGGGGCGTTCTCCGCCCTGAGCGGGATGCGCGACGAGATCGAGGCGGTGGTGCGCACCCGGGTGGACGAGGTCGTGCGGCGGCTGGACCTGGTGCGGCGCGAGGAGCTGGACGCGGTCGCCGAGCTCGCGGCGAACGCACGGATGGGACAGGAGGCGGCGGAGGGGCGGGTTGCGGCTCTGGAGGCGCGGGTGGCGGCCCTGGAGCTCGGGCGGCCCGACCCGGAGGACGTGCTGCCGGGGCTGGTGGACTAAGGAAGGCCAGGGGCTCTGCCCCTGGACCCCGCCAAGGGAAGCCCCTTGGATGGCTTCCCTTAAGTCAAGGGATCAAAGGGTCCTCGGACCCTTTGCGGGTCTGGGCAGAGCCCAGTCTTGCTTTCTAATGCGCGGCAGGTTCCGGTAGGCGCATCCAGGCCGGAATTCGTGGCGCCAGCGTCGCGTCGCCGCACGTCAGGGGCCCGTGCAGCGCGTCCAGCCGGAGCAGGGCGAGGCCAAGACCGTCGCGGCTGGAACGCAGGGTGCCGACCTCCGTCTGGTCGCGCAGCACCGGGGTGCCGGACGGCGGGAGGGCATGGCCGGTGGTGTCGACCGGGACGAGGCGGCGCTTGAGCAGGCCCCGGTAGCGGGTGCGCGCGGTCAGCTCCTGGCCCATGTAGCAGCCCTTGGTCCACGACACGCCGGACAGCTCGTCGAAGCCGGCTTCCAGGAGCGTGGATTTCTCCGGCTCCATATCGCGCGAGCCGTCAGGCAGGCCCAGGCGCAGGCGGTGGGTGTCCCAGGCGCCGCCGTCGGCAGGGGCGAGCGGCGAGGGGGCGAGGACGCGCCAGCCGGCCTCTGGCAGGCGGGGGTCAGGGGCGGCGACGGTGTCCGGGGCGTCGGGTGGCGGCCCGCCCCAAGCGGCGTGGACCGCGAGCGCGGCGGAGTCGATGGCGGCCCTGGCGCGCAGGCGGTAGCGGAGCAGGCGGCGGGCGAGCTCGGGGGCCTGGGCGGCCTCGCAGTCGAGCAGGAGGCGCTCGCCGTCCGACAGGATGAAGAAGTCGGCGAGCCATCTGCCCTGCGGGGTCAGGAGCGCGGCCCAGACGGCACGACCGGACTCGGCAAGGGCGACGTCGTTGGACACCAGGCCCTGCAGGAATGCGACGCGGTCCGCACCCGTGACGGCGAGCACCGTGCGGTTCGGGAGATGGGCAAGGGTCATCGGGAGAACGTGGGCGGCGGAGCGGGGCGAAGCAAGGCCGGAGCCGTGCTGCCTGCCGGGCTGGCAGGCGGACGGTCGTGATCGGGGCGGAGCCCTCTGGCCCTGGGAGCCTCTGGCCCTGGGAGCCTCTGGCCCTGGGAGCCTCTGGCCCTGTCGGCACCCTCCTGTGCTACACGCCCGCCATGCGCATCCTGTTCCTGACCGCGACCCGCATCGGCGATGCGGTGCTCTCGACCGGTCTGCTTGACCATCTGATCCGGACGTATCCCGAGGCGCGGATCACGGTGGCCTGCGGGCCGGTGGCGGCGGAACTGTTCGACAGGATGCCGCAGCGCGAGGCGACGCTGGTGATGGAGAAGCGCCGGCACGACACGCACTGGGTGGCGCTGTGGGCGCGCACGGCGTGGACGTGGTGGGACCTGGTGGTGGATCTGCGCGGCTCGGCGCTGTCGTTCCTGCTGCCGGCGCGGCGGCGACGGGTGATGCGCGGCGGCCGACGGCCCGGGCACCGCCTCGGGCATCTGGCGGGGGTGCTGGGGCTCGATCCGCCGCCGCTGCCGGTGGCGTGGACCGGGGAGGCGGACCGGGCGGAGGCTGCGGCGCTGCTGCCGGGGGAAGGCTGGATCGGGCTCGGGCCGACGGCGAACTGGGCGGGCAAGGTGTGGCCGGCGGACCGGTTCGCGGCGGTGGCGCGCGCGCTGCTGGCAGGACGGCCGGGGGCCAGGCCAGCGGTGTTCGCGGGGCCCGGGGAGGCGGAGCGCGCGATGGCGGCGCCGCTGCTGGCGGCGCTGCCGGGGGCGGTGGACTTGGTGGGGCGGCTGACGCTTCCCGGGGCGGCGGCGTGTCTGGCGCGCTGTGCTGTGTTCGTGGGCAATGACTCCGGGCTGATGCACCTGGCGGCCGCGGCAGGGGCGCCGACGCTGGGGTTGTTCGGACCGACGCCGGCGTCGGAGTATGCGCCGTCCGGGCCGTGCGCGGCAGCGGTGGCAGCCGAGGGGCCGGCAGGCGGGGCGGCGATCGGGGCGCTCACCGTCGAGGCGGTGATCGGGGCGGCGGAGGTCCTGCTGGCACGGGCCCGCGTCCGGGCATGAGCCGGGAGGCCGGCGACACGGTCGTGCGGGTGGCGCAGGTCATGGCGGGCGCGCCGGAGGGCGGGGCGGAGCTGTTCTTCGAGCGGCTGTCGGTGGCGCTGCACCGGGCGGGCGACAGCGTGCTGCCGGTGGTCAGGCGTGATGCGGGGCGGGTGGCACGGCTGCGGGCGGCGGGGCTGGCGCCGGTCGGGCTGGGGTTCGGGGGAGCGCTGGACCTGCTGACCCGGCCGAGGCTGCGCGGGGTGCTGCGCCGGTTCGCGCCGCGGGTGGCGGTGGCCTGGATGGGGCGGGCGGCGCGGTTCGCGCCGCGGGGGGAATGGGTGCTGGCGGGGCGGCTGGGCGGGTACTATGACCTGTCGCGGTTCCGGCGCTGCGACCAGCTGGTGGCGAACACGCGCGGACTGGCGGCGTGGATCGTGGCGCAGGGCTGGCCCGCGGCGCGGGTGCGTCACCTGCCGAATTTCGCTCCGGACCTGGCCGGGGCCAGGGCGTGGCCGAGGGGCATGGTCGGGATGGCGCGGATGCCTGTGCCGGAGGGCGTGCCGGTGGTGCTGGCGCTCGGGCGGCTGCACCGCAACAAGGGGTTCGACGTCCTGGTCCGGGCGATGCGGGGGCTGCCGGGGGTGCATGTGGTGATCGCGGGCGAAGGGCCGGAGCGGGCGGCGCTGGAGCGGTTGGCGCTCGGCGAGGGCGTGG
Source organism: uncultured Acetobacteraceae bacterium (assembly GCA_964236585.1). Lineage (GTDB taxonomy): Bacteria > Pseudomonadota > Alphaproteobacteria > Acetobacterales > Acetobacteraceae > CAXSEF01. The sequence continues at coordinate 2,362 of CAXSFE010000088.1, read as the reverse complement.
CGGAGAGGGTGCACCTGCCGGGGTGGACGCAGGACGGCGCTGGGCTGCTGGCGGCGTGCGACGTGCTGGTGTGCCCGTCGCGGCAGGAGCCGCTGGGCAACGTGGTGCTGGAGGCGTTCTCCGCGGCGCGGCCGGTGGTGGCTGCGGCGGCGGCGGGGCCGGCGGAGCTGATCGAGGACGGCCGCACCGGGCGGCTGGTGGCGGTGGAGGACGATGTCGCGCTGGCCGGGGCGATCGGCGCGGTGCTGGGGGACCAAGCGCTGGCGTCGCGGCTGGCGGCGGCGGGGCGGGCGGAGTTCGAGCGGGCGCATGCGGAGGCGCCGGTGCTGGCGCAGTGGCGGGCGTTCCTGGGCAGCGTGGAGCGGCGCTGATGTGCGGCATCGCGGGACTGGCGCTGTCGGGCGGAGCGAAGCCGCCGGACCCGGCGACGGTGGCGGCGCTGGCGCAGGCGCTGGCGCACCGGGGGCCGGACGGGTTCGGGCACAGCGTGGTCGGGCGCGTGGCGATGGTGCACACGCGGCTGGCGATCGTGGACCTTGAGGGCGGCGACCAGCCGATCTTCGCAGGCGCGGCGTCGCTGGTGGCGAACGGGGAGATCTACAACGACCGCGAGCTGCGGGCGGCGATGCCGGGTGTGGCGTTCGCCACCGGCAGCGACTGCGAGCCGCCCCTGCATCTGTACCTGCGCGACGGGGTGTCGTATGCGGACGCGCTGCAGGGAATGTATGCGATCGCGATCCACGAGAGGAGCGGGCGCAGCCTGACGCTGTCGCGCGATCCGTTCGGCATCAAGCCGCTCTACACCGCGGCGGTTGACGGCGGGCTGGCGTTCGCCTCGGAGCCGCAGGCGCTGCTGGCGGCGGGGCTGGTCCGGCGAGAGGTCAGGCCGGCGGCGCGCGACGAACTGCTACAGCTGCAGTTCACCACCGGGGAGGAGACGATCTTTCCCGGGATCCGTCGGGTGCTGCCAGGCGAGACGCTGCGCGTCTCGGACGGACACGTGCTGGAGCGCTCGCGGCGCCCCGCGCTGCCGGCGGGGGGGCCGGAGGAGATCGGCGAGGATGCGGCCCTGGCGCGGCTGGATGCGGCGCTGATGGGTAGCGTGGAGCGCCACCAGCGCGCGGATGTGCCGTATGGGCTGTTCCTGTCGGGCGGCGTGGACAGCGCGGCGATCCTGGCGTGCATGGCGCGGCTGAACGCGGCGCCGGTGAGGGCCTTCACCGCGGGTTTTGACGTGAAGGAGGCTGCGGACGAGCGGGCGCAGGCGGCGGTTGTGGCGAAGGCCGCGGGCGCGCGGCACGACACGGTGGTGGTCACCGAGGCGATGGTGTGGCGCCACCTGCCGGAGATCGTGGCCTGCATGGACGATCCGGCGGCGGACTACGCGATCATCCCGTCCTGGTTCCTGGCGCGGCGTGCGCGCGAGGAGGTCAAGGTGGTGCTGTGCGGCGAGGGAGGCGACGAGGTTTTCGCGGGCTATGGCCGATATCGCAAGGCGATGCGGCCGTGGTGGCGGGGCGGGCGGGTGATGCGCGGGCGCGGCAGCTTCGACCGGCTCGACGTGCTGCGGGCGCGGCCGGCGGGGTGGCGGGACGGGATGACAGCGGCCGAGGCACGGGGCATGGCCGAGTCGCTGGCCGAGGCGCAGGCGGGCGGGGGGGAACGCAGCCGGCTCGGGGTGGCGCAGGCGGTGGACGTGGCGGACTGGCTGCCGCACGACCTGCTGCTCAAGCTCGACCGGTGCCTAATGGCGCACGGGGTGGAGGGGCGCACGCCGTTCCTGGACGCGGGCGTGGCGGAGGCGGGGTTCCGGCTGCCGGACCGGCTGAAGCTGCAGGGCGGACGGGGGAAGTACCTGCTGCGGCGCTGGCTGGAGGGTGCGTTGCCGGAGGCACGGCCGTTCGCGCCGAAGCAGGGGTTCACCGTGCCGGTGGGCGCGTGGATCGCCGGGCAGGGCGGGCGGCTGGGGCCGCTGGTGGCGGCACAGGCGGGGGTCGCGGAGATCGCCGAGCCGTCCCGGGTGGAGGCGCTGTTCCGCAATGCCGATGACCGCGGGCGTGGCTTCGCGGCGTGGACTCTGCTGTTCTACGCGCTCTGGCACCGGACGCACGTGCTGGGGATGGTGCCGGCGGGGGACGTGTTCGAGACGCTGGGAGAGTAGAGGGGCAGCCTGCCCACGGGTATCTGCGCCGTCGTGGCTGGGTCATACGAACGGCACGATGGGCTGACACAGGGTGCCGCCCAAGGCAGGCAAGGCCAGGGGCTCTGCCCCTGGACCCCGCCAAGGGAAGCGCCTTGGATGGCTTACCTTAAGTGAGGCCGGTCCAGGGGCGGCTCGCCCCTGGCGGGTCTGGGCAGAGCC
>CAXSFE010000087.1:2075-15633 GCA_964236585.1 uncultured Acetobacteraceae bacterium | reverse complement strand
GCCGCGCCGCGCCGCGCCGGCCCGCCCCGTGAGCCCGGCCGCGCCAGCCTCGTCGGCGCGGGGCCGGGCGACCCGGGGCTGCTCACGCTGCGCGCGCTCCAGGTTCTCGGCACCGCAGACCTCGTGCTGCACGACCGGCTCGTCGGGCCGGAGGTTCTGGCGCTGGCGCCGGCGCACGCGCGGCGCGTCGACGTCGGCAAGCGATGCGGGCGGCACGCCATGAGCCAGGACGCGATCAACCGGCTGCTGGTGCGCGAGGCGCTGGCCGGCGCCCACGTCGTGCGGCTCAAGGGCGGCGATCCGTTCATCTTCGGACGCGGCGGCGAGGAGCTGGACTGCCTGCGCGAGGCCGGGCTCGCGGTCGAGGTCGTGCCCGGGGTCACCGCGGCGTGCGCCGCCGCCGCGCGGCTGGGCATCCCGCTCACGCACCGCGACGTGTCGCGCTCGCTGCACCTGGTCACCGGGCACGGGAGCAACAACGAGATCCCCAGCCTCGACTGGGGGGCGCTGGCGGCCACGCGGGGGACGCTGGCGCTCTACATGAGCACGCGCACGCTCGACGGCGTCGCGGCGCGGCTGGTCGCGGGGGGGATGGACCCGGCGACGCCGGCGGTTGCGGTGGAGAACGTGTCGCTGCCGGGGGAGCGCGTGCGGCTCGCGACGCTGGCGACGCTGCCCGCGCTGCTCGCGGGCGACCCGGGGGAAGGGCCGACGCTGGTGATCGTGGGGGAGGTGGTCGCGCGGGTGGGGGCGGGGGTGCTGCGGGCGGCGTGAAGGAAGGCCAGGGGCGCTGCCCCTGGACCCCGCCAAGGGAAGCCCCTTGGATGGCTTCCCTTAAGTGAGGCCGGTCCAGGGGCGGCTCGCCCCTGGCGGGTCTGGGCAGAGCCCAGCCTTGGCTTGCCTGCGGGCCGGCGTCAGAGCCATTTGGCCAGGATCGTGCGCGGCGTCTCCTCGAAGCCCAGGCGCTCGTAGAAGGCGGCGGCCTGCGTGTTGGCGGGGCGCACCATGAGCTGGACCTTGGGGACGCCGCGGGCGCGGAGCCAGGCCTCGGCGGCCTGCACCATGCGGCGGCCGATGCCGGTGCCGCGCGAGGCGGGGTTGGCGGCGACGTAGTAGAGCCAGCCGCGGTGGCCGTCGTGGCCCACCAGGACGCTGCCCGCGATGCGGCCGGCGGCGTCGCGCCCGACCAGCACGTCGGAGCAGGCGCCGGCGCGGGCGAAGCGGAAGTCGGCGGAGGGGTCGTTGTGGGGCACGACCAGGCCGCACGCGTGCCAGAGGGCGACGGTGGCGGCCTCGTCCTCGGGTTCGGCGGCCGTGATGGTCAGCGGCGGCGGCGTGTCCATGCGCGATGTGTCCGCGGTTCGGCCGGGCGGGGCTAGAGGAACTTGCCGCGCAGGAAGCCTAGGGCGGGGAGAGGGGTCCAGGATTTCGGCAGGTCGGTGCGGCGGATCGGCGTCACGCTGTACAGGGGGACGGGCTGGCGGGTGCCGCGGAGGAACTGGCCGTAGGCGCGGACCTGCTGCTCGCGCCAGGCGCGGTCGGCGAGGGCGGCGGCGCGGCTGGGGAAGACCTCGGCGACGCGGTGGGTGCGGCCCATCGAGGCCATCACGGCCCAGAGGGTGTCGTCGCCGGTGCGGGGCGGGTAGGCCAGCTCGATCATTGCCGGCAAATCTGGGCGCCGGGCGGGGGCGAAGCAAGGCCGGAGGCGCGGGCTCCGGAGTCCGCCAAAGGCCAAGCCTTTGGAAACCCCGACCCGGGGCTTGCGGCGCCGCGCGGACGGCGTCGGCGGGAGCGCGGTGGAAGCCCGGGGGGTCGTGTGCGAGAGTTGGGCGCTTCCCGGAGCCACGTCGGAGGGACCATGCCGGACGGGTTGTACGAGCGCGATGCGCTGGCGTGGGCGGAGCGGCAGGCAGGGCTGCTGCGGCGGCTGGCGGCGGGCGAGCTTTTGAACGAGGCGGTGGACTGGCCGAACGTGATCGAGGAAGTGCAGGACGTGGGGCTGTCGGAACTCCGGGCGTGCCAGAGCCTGCTGGAGCAGGCGCTGACCCGTCTGCTCAAGCTGCACGGCCTGCCGGACAGCGACGCGGCGCGGCACTGGCGCGACGAGGTCAGGGCGTTCCTGCACGACGTCGAGCGGCGGTTCACGCCGTCCATGGGGCAGCGGATCGGGCTGGATGGTCTCTATGCCAAGGCGCTGGGACGGGCGCGGGCGGTCGTGGAGGACAGTGGGGGTGATGCGCGGCGGCTGCCCGGGGCGTGCCCGTTCACGCTGACGGAGCTGCTGGCGGGGGATGTCGCGGCGCTGGTGGGCCGGGCGGGCGGGGGCTGATGGATCAGGGGGGCGGGGCGATGCCGGACGGGTTGTACGAGCGCGACGCGCTGGCGTGGGCGGAGCGGCAGGCGGGGCTGCTGCGGCGGCTGGCGGCCGGGGAGCTGGTCAATGATGCGGTGGACTGGGCGCACGTGATCGAGGAGGTGGCGGACGTGGGGCTGTCGGAGCTGCGGGCGTGCCGGAGCCTGCTGCGGCAGGCGATGGTGCACCTGCTGAAGCTGCACGCGTGGCCGGAGAGCGAGGCGGCGGGGCACTGGCGGAGCGAGGCGGTGGGGTTCCTGGCGGACGCGCGGGACCGGTTTGCCCCGTCCATGCGGCAGAGGATCGGGCTGGGCGAGCTGTATCCGGCGGCGCTGCGGGGGGTGCGGGCAGGTGCGGGAGGTGGTGTGGTGGTTGCGCTGCCGGAGGTATGCCCGTTCCAATTAGACGACCTGCTGGCGGGGGATGTCGGGAGGCTGGTGGCTACTACCGTCGACGACAGATAAGGCAGCCACCGCAAAGCTTATTGATGCGCCCACACACATATGGTACGGCTAAGGCCACCCCAGTCACCTGGGGTGGCCTTGCCGAAAGACGGTCGCTGACCTAAGCGCTTAATCGCTACCCGGTATCAGCTCTGGCTACTTATTGTTGCCGGGTGGTTCGCCAAACCACGCTGCCTCCTTTCGTTAGGGCTCCGGGTCTCTAGGGGTGGGCTCGACACTTTCCCCCGAAGACTCGCTCGAACAGTCTATCAGCGGGGCGCCTCCGACTTGGGGGTGCCCCTTTCTGTATGTAGCGGGTTGGCTGTCTGCGTGCCACCAGAATCTACATCACTACCCCCCTCGATGGTGGGCCTACCAGGGCCAACACCATCTGCGTCGGAAGTAAAAATACTTTTGATTGGGTCAGAAAGCCACTTCTTCAGCCCATAACCCTGGCCTTCCCCTCTTTTATTATCGAAGAACTCGCTATGAGAAAGTATACTAGAGATGGCTGCGGAAGGTCTTACTACAGGAAGAGTAAAGCCCTTTCCTCTTAGCACTGCAACTATCTCAAGTGACTGGGCACGTCTTTCAATTTTATCTAAAAAAATATAGGTCTCTGCTACTACCTGAGAAGAGTAACTACTGCCCTTCACGGGTTCGCGATCAGCAAAGATTTTGCTCTGAGTTGTGGGATTAAGCCGGTTAACAGACTTTTCTTTGCTATCTGTCTTACGATTTTCGCGATCGACACGGGTAGCGTCAGCTTTAAGTGTTGTGTTTTCATCCACGCTTACATAAGCCGCGATAAACTGACGCACCAATTCGAGCCTACGAAATGTCACGGATTTTTCGAGTTCAGCGATTAGCTGAGCCTCTTCCAGCTTAGCAATTGCAATTAGGTCGCTCATTAGAACCTCCATGATGCCCATCAAGACATTGGTTAGGTATGGCGTGTCGCAAACACGATAGCATCCCTATCGGCGCCGATATCCAGTTCAGACTGCAGACGCAGAATGGCGTAGCGCAGCCGACATAGCAGCGTAGGTGTTGCACTCCGTCCGGCGTCTGGCGGCGATCCTCGCGCCACGCCATCTCTGCGGCCCAGGCTGCAACATACTTGCCGGTGATATGATGGTGTTGGCCGATGTCAGCGCGAAGGAGGCGTGAGAAGAAGTTTTCCGCATAATCGATGTTTGCTCTGTCTTTGCTAAACGCGACGAAGTGGTTGATCCGACGTAGCTTAGATCGGGCGTGCGGCGCACTTCATCGTGCCGCTTCATCGGCGTAGACCGTATTACCAGTCGCAACGTTGTTGCGAACCTATGCGACGCCATCGGTTTCCTTGACCACGACCTACGTCAAGTTTCTGTCGCCTCACTCGCGAGCTACAATGACCGACCGGCTCTTGGCAGGGGTAGAAAGCCGACGGTCGTTGAGGTCTGCCTTGACGTTTTCCTGCTTCGTGTGAACCCTGAAATAGGCACCGCCTGTCTCAACTACACCAGACAGCGAGCCACCGTTCATCTACTCGGCATCAATTGCCCCACAAAGCCTACATGCCAGAGCGAAGGAGGTCTTGTACTAGACATCTGGTTGCGGCTGAGCTTCGGGATAGAGACTCCCTCGACGGCGTTGACGAAGATCGCAATGGCAGCGAGGTAGTTACAGATTGCAGGCTTGCGGCCGGCGAAAATCGTGCTGCTGGTGCCGCTGGATCGGCAAACACGCGCCTCACACTTCCAGAGACGCCGAACGGTGTAGGTCTAGGCCTCGACGACACTGCAATGTCGATAGATGGCTTTGTAACCGTTATCGGCAAGACGGATCGCTGGGAATGCCGTATGCGCCTCTTCATCGGACATTTGGGAAATAGCATTGAGGCTCAGGGTGGAGCGCCGACAAAGAGGATGATTCTGTGAAGCACTCGTTCTTTATTAATGCGCGCGTTACCCAGAACAGGGTCAGATAGAAATCTAGTCCGACTAAATCAGCCGACCGCTTAGTGGATGACTTGAACGATCGGTAAAGCTGTATAAGTCATGCATCTCACAAATCTTGTAAAGTGCCAAGAGTTTATTATTCTAGTCGCATCCCATAAATTAGCTTAGGAAGCGCGTGCATCGCCTACAACTAATACTGTCTAGGCCGGGTCTTTACTATAAGTGATGCTAATAACCGCCGGTCCAGGGCGGCTCGCCCTGGCGGGTCCAGGGCAGAGCCCTGGCCTTGCCTTCCCTGCCCCTTGCCTTGCCGAACCCTCAGACCGGGCAGACCCCCGACGCGCACTGCAGGTGGGCCCAGTCCACGGCCTCGCGGACCGCGCCGTCGCGGATGCCGGCGACGAGGGCGGCGAAGCGGCCGGTGGCGACCTCCTCCTCGGGCAGGTACTCGTAGCCCAGCTCGCTGTCGGGGCGGCTGGGGAGGACGGAGCAGCAGCGGACCTGGGGCTGCTCGGTGAGCACGATGCGGCGGAAGGCGGCGAGGTCGAAGCGGTCGGTGTAGACCTTGAGGGTGTAGCTGACCTGGTTGCCCTGTTCGGCGCCGATCCAGTGGCGCTCCAGGAGGCGGAGCCACTGGTACTGCTGCTCGGGGCTGGCCTCGGGGGCGGTGACGAGGCGCTCGCCGAGGCCGAGGCGCAGGGCGAGGGGGACGGTGGGGAAGCCGACGATGGACATGCCGGGGAAGGTGCGCAGCTCGCGCACGGGGTAGCCGCGGGCCTCGTACTCGCCGAGCAGGGGGTCGGAGCCCAGCGCCCAGGCGCCGGTGGCCTGGTCGCGCTGGCCCTTGAACTGGACCCAGCGGAGGTACTGGCGACGGGCGGGGAGGTGAGCGCCCTCGGTGAGGCCGAACAGCTTGGACGTGGTGCCGGCGGGCTTGACGGTGGTCACGGTGACGGGGCGGGCCATGCCGAGCTCGGCGGCGTAGGCGTCGGCCTCCTGCTTGGCGGCGTCGGAGAGGGCGTGGAGCATGCGCCAGAACGGGGCGGAGCGGTCCTCGTCGAGGAGGTCGTGGAAGTCGTAGCCGAAGCGCATCCAGGCCCACTCGTGCAGGCCGGTGGGGCCGATGCCGATGCGGTTGGTGCGCGCGACCTCGGCGGCGTAGAGCGCGTCCATGCGGTTGGCGCGCAGCAGGAAGCGCACGCCGAGGCGCACGGATTCCTCCACGCGGGAGTCCCACTCGCGCAGGGTGTCGGCGTCGGCCTCGCCCGGGGCGAAGCTGTCGAGGTCGGCGGGGCAGGCGAGGAGGGGGGCGAAGTCGCCGATGACGCAGTAGCCGCCGGTGACGTGGAGCGTGATCTCGCCGCAGGGGTTGGTGGTGACGGGGAAACGCGCCGCAGCCGCGCGGGCAGAAGCGTCGGCCATGAGGCCGGCGGCGTGGTCGAGCTGGTAGCGCTCGGAGCGGAAGTCGCGGCCGTCGACGTAGACGGGCTTGTCGCGGGCGGAACCGGTGCGGTTGTCCTCGAGCTGGTCGCCGTTGATCAGGCCGGGCTCGCCGTTGACGTAGGCGCAGCGGGTGACCTCGTCGAACACCTGGCGGGCGTGGGCGGCGACCGGGTCGGTGGCGGTGAGGCGGAAGGTGGCGGCCTCGTCGGCGGCCGGGTCGGTGCGGGCGACGGCGTCCCAGAACTCGCGGTCGACCATGACGGAGTGGTTGGCGGTCCACAGGCCGCCCTCGGACTTGGAGCGGATGAAGCGCAGCACGCCCTGGTCGCGCCAGCACTTGGTGGCCATGCGCGCGGCGCGGCGGGCGCCGCCGACCTGGACCTCGACGGAGAGGTGGTGGTCGACGAGGAGCGCCTGCTCCCAGGGCTGGAGGGTCTCGGAGTCGGGGTCGCGGTCGCGCGAGGGCTCGATGACGTGGCGGCGGATGTTGAGCAGGCCGCGCAGGAGCGAGATCGGGCCGGAGGCGGGGCGGCCCTGCATGCCGGCGATCGGGCTGCCGGCGGGGCGCACGTCGGTCAGGTCGAGGACGAGGATCTGGTCGCGCTCGCGGCGGAAGGCCATGGCCTCCAGCAGCTCGACGGCCTTGGCCCAGCCCTCGCGGCTGTCGGCGATGGTGTGGACGATCGAGCCCTCGGGGCGGGCGTCGAGGGTGGGGAGCAGCTCGGCGGCGAGGAAGGCGTCGAGCTTGGCGCGGTCCGTGTCGGTCAGGGTCGCGGCGGTGGTGCCCCAGGCGAGCACGCCCAGCTCGACGCCGAAGCGGCACATGGCCTCGGGGTCGGAGGGGTAGTCGCGGTGGGCGGGGTCGAGGTGGAGCAGCAGGGTGGGGGCGTGGGTCCAGTCGACGTTGACCAGCTCGTCGTCGTAGGCGCGGCCGACGCCCGATCCGTTGAGCAGGAGGTAGAACTCGGCGAAGGAGGCGATCGCCGTCGCGCAGTTGGTGAACACCTCCATGTTGCGCCCGGCCTGGCCGGCGTCGCCGTGCTGCAGGTGGCGGCCGGAGGCGAGCAGGGCGCCGGTGGCGATGGCGTTGCGCAGGCGGGCCTGCTCGGCGTCGCAGGCCCAGGCGGAGGGGGCGGCCAGCATCGCGGGCACGGCGGGGCGGGGGGCCGACGCCAGGGTGTCCGAGCGCAGGGCGGCGGGGCGGGCGGCCTCGGCGCGCAGGGCGGCGGCGCGCACCAGCGACAGGTTGCCCTCGGCGACGCGGTCGGCGACGCGGCCGAAGCACTCCTGGTCCTCGGGGCGGAACACGGTGCGGCGGCCGACGGCGACGCCCATGCCCTTGTCGAGCAGGCGCGGGGCCAGCGGGGCCTCGCCGAATCCGGACGCGCCGTGCGACTCGCCGATCGCCCGGCTGCCGTGCTCGTCCGACGCATAGCCCTGGAAGGATCCGTCCATGTCGCGTGCTCCGGCCAATCTCGCCACTTCCCTAGATATAGGGAGTTTACGATCTGATAACACTACATCTGGCAGGCTCCCGGGGCTGTCAAACGCGAAATCTTGGGATTGCCGCCCGATTGCGCTTGACGAATCGGGCGTGCCTCCCGGCACCCCGGCGCCTCGTCCTGTCCCGGCGCGGCGCCCGGGGCGGCCGTTGCGGCGACGAAGGCGAGTGGTTTCAACCGACTCCGCGACTTGGTGGAATCAGCGGGTGAGTCGCCCACAGACCCGCCCGGCGGCCCCGCCGCGGCCCAGACCCGCGCCGTTCACGGTGGCGGCATGTCGCCGCCGGGGCGAGAGTGGCGCGCAGGACACAGGGAGATCCGTCATGCCGATCCACGCCCTGGGCGAGCACACGCCCGAGCTGCCGCCGCCGGGACAGTTCTGGGTCGCGCCCGGCGCCCACGTGATCGGGCAGGTCAGGCTCGGCGCCGGCGTCGGCGTGTGGTTCGGCGCCGTGGTGCGCGGCGACAACGCGGCCATCGAGGTGGGCGCGCGCACCAACGTCCAGGAGAACGCGGTGCTGCACGTCGATCCCGGCACGCCGCTCCACGTCGGCGCGGGCGTCACCATCGGGCACGGCGCGATCGTCCACGGCTGCACGCTCGGCGACAACGTGCTGGTCGGCATGGGGGCGGTGGTGATGAACCGCGCGGTGGTCGGGCAGGACAGCCTGGTCGCGGCGGGCGCCGTGGTCACGGAAGGCAAGATGTTCCCGCCGGGGTCGCTGATCGTGGGCAGCCCGGCGCGGGTCGTGCGGGCGCTCACGGAGGTCGAGGTCGAGGGGCTCAGGCGGTCGGCGGCGCACTACGTGGAGAACTGGAAGAGGTTCGCGTCGGAGATGAAGTAAGGCCAGGGGCTCTGCCCCTGGACCCCGCCAGGGCGAGCCGCCCTGGACCGGCACACATAAGGAAAGGGCCGGCGTTGCCGCCGGCCCAAGTCGAGGTTTCCAAAGGCTTGGCCTTTGGCGGAGTCCAGAGGCAGAGCCTCTGGCCTTGCTTGCTTAGAGGGCCTGGGTGACGGCCTTGCACTCGGTGTAGTTGTGCAGGACCTCCTCGCCCATCTCGCGGCCCCAGCCGGACTGCTTGTAGCCGCCGAACGGCAGGTTGGCGTCGAACACGTTGTGGCAGTTCAGCCAGACCGTGCCGGCGCGGATGCGGCGGGCCATCTTGTGGGCGACGGAGCCGTTGTTGGTCCACACGCTCGACGCCAGGCCGAAGATCGTGTCGTTGGCCTCCTTGGCGATCCGGTCGAGGTCGTCGTCGTCGAAGCGCTGCGCCACCAGGACGGGGCCGAAGATTTCCTCGCGGACGACCTTCATGTCGCGGTTGGTGTCGGCCATCACGGTGGGCTGCACGAAGTAGCCGCCGTTGCTGTTGGACGGCACGCCGCCGCCGACCAGGATCGAGGCGCCCTCCTTGCGGCCCTCCTCGATGTAGCCGGTGACGCGCTGGTGCTGCCGCTCGGAGACGAGCGGGCCCATCTGCGTCGACGGGTCGAGGCCGGCGCCGACCTTGATGGAGCCGGCGATGTCGGTGACGCCCTCGAGCACCTTGTCGAAGATGTTCTTGTGCACGAACAGGCGCGAGCCGGCGCAGCAGACCTGGCCCTGGTTGAAGAAGATCGCCGACGCGGCGCCGGGGACGGCCTTGGCCATGTCGGCGTCGGGGAAGACGATGGTCGGCGACTTGCCGCCCAGCTCCAGGCTGACCTTCTTGAGGTTGCCGGTGGCGGCGCGGGCGATCTGCTTGCCCACGTCGGTGGAGCCGGTGAAGGCGATCTTGTCGACGTCGGGGTGCTCGGCCAGGGCGGCGCCGGCGGTCGGGCCGTAGCCGGCCATGATGTTGAGCACGCCGGGCGGGAAGTCGGCCTCCAGGACCAGCTCGGCGAGGCGGAGTGCCGTGAGCGGGGTCTGCTCGGCGGCCTTGAGCACCACGGTGCAGCCGGTGGCGATCGCCGGGGCGATCTTCCACGCGGCCATCAGCAGCGGGAAGTTCCAGGGGATGATCTGCCCGACCACGCCGACCGGCTCGCGCAGGGTGTAGGACAGGTAGTCGCCGGGGAGGGACAGCGGCAGGGTGGAGCCGCGGATCTTGGTCGCCCAGCCGGCCATGTAGCGGAACATGTCGATCGCCAGCGCCACGTCGGCGGCGCGCGCGATGGTCACCGGCTTGCCGTTGTCGAGGCTTTCGAGCTCGGCGAACTCGTCGGCGTTGTGCTCCAGCAGCTCGGCGAGGCGCCACAGCAGCTGGCCGCGCTTGGAGTGCGTGACGCTGGCCCACGAGCCGTCGTCGAAGGTGCGGCGGGCGGCGGCGACGGCGCGGTTGACGTCGGCGCGGTCGGCCTCGGCCACGCTCATGACGATCTGGCCGGTTGCGGGGTTGTAGACCGGGATGGTCTTGCCCGAGTCCGCGTCGCAGAGCCTGCCGTCGATCAGCATCTTGCCGCCGCGCGACAGGAAGGCCTGCGCGGCGCTTCCGAGGCGGGAGTCCTGTGCAATCACGTCCATGAGACACCTTCCCTGTTTTTGTGACCCGCTTTGCGCGGTGCCGTCGTGGGGCGGGGGCTTCCCGCCTGCCGCTGTTGTCGCGCAATGCCGGCCGGCGGGCCAGCGCAATCGACCACACAGCCCGGTGATGACTCGCCCGCCGGGGCGCCGGGGCGGTGCGGGCTGCCCAGGAGCCGCGATGTTCCGGGGCCGCGGTGCCTGGCCGTGCCTGCAGTGCGGCGCGAAGGCCGCAGGTCCGGCGGGATCTGGCCGGCGCGCGCCCGGCGACGCACGCAGGGCTCGCACAACCTCGTCCGCCGTTACATGGTAGCAATACCGCCGCCAAGCAGGCCGGCAAGAAGTCAGGGCCTTGGTGTTTCCGCAAGCATTGATGCGCGATCCTGTCGCCAGCCCGCCTGCGCCTTTGCGATCCTGGAGCATGACGTGACCGGTACCTGCTCGCTTCTGACCTGGTTTGGAACGCTACTGTACTTTGACGAGGAGCGGCAGATCCTGCGCCACGGGTCGCCCGCCACCTCGCCGCGCAACGTGGTGCTGCGCGACGGCGCCGCCCGGATCGAACGGCTGCCCGCCCGGGATGACGCGGACGACCCCGGGCCGGGTCCGGCCGTGGTCGCGCAGCCGGGGCAGCGGCGCGTCGGCCTCGCCGCCGGGGCGAGCTTCCTGCGCATGCTGCCCGACGGCGAGGTCGACGCCGGCGGCGAGGTGCTCGACGAGTGGGAGCGCCTCCTCCCGCTCGACCAGGACCGGCTCGACATGGTGCTCGACCTGCTGGCCACCGGCTGGTTCATGCCGCGCGGCGCCCAGGTGATCCGCCGCAGCCAGGTGGCGCTGGTGCCCGGCCCGCGCCTGCGGATCGGCGCGTTCGAGGCCGAGCTGGCCAGCACCGACTTCCCCCTCATGCCGCAGACCACGGGCACCGCCGGCGGCCGCACCGTCGTGCGCACCCTGGACATGCTCTACGACGGCTGGAAGCTCGAGCGGTTCGAGCGCTTCTCGCCGCTGGTCTACTTCACCATCTTCCGCGACGCGTTCTTCCTCGAGTCCATGCAGCTCACCGTGGAGTCGCTGGAGCAGGTCGGGCGCTACGAGGGCGACTACCTGCTGATCACCGACGCCTCGGAGGAGGAGGGGCGCCGCTACTTTCCCGGCGTCAGCCCCGAGCGCATCCACTACAGCCACAACCCGGCGCCGGCGCTGGCCGACATCGCGGCGGCGCGGCGGCTGTTCGACCCCGCGATCGTCGGGCGCTTCCAGCCGGTGATGTATCTCGACGCCGACATCATCGCCGACACGCCGGTGGAGCGGATGCTGTGCGACATCATGCACAGCGACGAGATCTTCTTCGCCACCGAGTTCCCCGGCGCCAACCTGCACGAGCCGAACGTGAGCGCCACCCACTGGTTCGGCCGCTTCCTCGAGGAGCAGGACCCCAACTGGGACTACCGGCTGGCGCGCTGCATCAACTCCGGCATGATCGCTGCCCGCCACGCGGACCTGATGACCGCGCCGTTCGCCACCGTGAGCGCGAGCTGGGCGGCCTGGCGCGAGCGCAACGGCACCGACCACCACGCCTACCTCGACCAGCCGTTCATCAACTACGTGCTGCAGAAGACACGCACGGCCAACGTCACCACGCTCGACCACTACGCACGCTGCGTGCACGCCGGAAGCCCCGCGGACACCGACCCGCGGCGCGGCTTCGTGCACTTCAACAGCGGGGTCGGGCACAACAAGTATGACCGGATGCGCGTGTACCTGGATACGCTGCTGAGGCAGCAGGAAGGGCAGTAAGGCCAGGGGCTCTGCCCCTGGACCCCGCCAGGGCGAGCCGCCCTGGACTGGCACACGAAAAGGGAGGGCCGGCGTTGCCGCCGGCCCTGAGTCGAGGTTTCCAAAGGCTCGGCCTTTGGCGGGGTCCAGGGGCAGAGCCCCTGGCCTTCCTTAATCTGCAGCAAGCTCCTGAGGGGCGTCGGCCTCCAGCAGGCCGTCGATCACCAGGCCGCCCACTGCGTTCTGCCACAGCCACAGGCCGTTCTGCTGGCCGACGAAGCTGGCCTCGCCGCCCAGCTCGCCGCGCGGCTGGAAGCCGGCGGCCAGCCCGATCGCGTAGAGCCCCTCCAGCGGGCGGCGGTGCGCGTCCATCACCCGGCAGCCGCCGTCGACCAGCGGCGGCAGGCCCTCGCCGTGGGCGTGCAGGGCGACGTCGACCCCGTCGCGGTCCAGCACGGGCAGCGCGTGCGGCCGGTAGCCCAGCGCCGCGACCACCACGTGGGCGCCGTCGAGGAGTGCGCGCGCGTCGGGGTCGGCGCCCTCGCGCAGGCGCTGCAGGCGCAGCCGCGGCTCCGGCGGGCGGCCTCCGATGCCGCGCGCGCGCATCACCAGCTCGCGCGAGTCGAAGCGCAGGCCGGCGAAGCGGAACACCCGCCCGCTGACCGGGCAGATGTCGTCGGGGCCGAACTCCAGGTAGCCGTCCGCCTCGGCCTCGGCGGGGGTGACGTAGAACACGCGCAGCTCGCGGCGGTGCAGGATGGTGATGGCGCCCTCGCCGAGGTGCGAGCGCGGCAGGCGGTAGAGCAGGGCGTGGGCCGCGGAGACCGCGCTGGTCGAGCCGCCGACGACGACGATGCGCGGCTCGGCGACGTTCTCCAGGATGTCGGCGATGCGGTCGAGGCCCTCCTGGGTGAGGGCGTCGCCGGACTGCACCAGGGTCGCGTCGTAGCGCGGCGAGAGCGGATCGCCGGCCACCGGCTCCTGGGTCAGGCGGCCCGCGGGCTGGTGGCCGCCGGTGGCCAGGACCACGGAGCGGGCCAGGATCTCGCGCACGGGTCCATCCTCGCCGCGCACCCGCACGGACCAGGTGCCATCGTGGCGCTGCTGCACGCTCAGCGCGTCGTGGCCGGTGAGCACCTCGCCGCCGGCGTCGCGGATCAGGCCGGCGATCGCCTCGCCGATCAGGTCCATCAGCAGGCCCACCATGCGCAGCGGGATCGCCTGGCCGCGCATGCCCCTGATCTCGCACACCAGCGGGTTGTCGCGCAGGGCCACGAGGCGGGCGTGGGAGTCGCCGTCGATGCAGCTGATGAAGGTCTCGGCGGCGCTGTCGGAGTTGATCGCGTAGCGGCCGATGGTGCCGGCGCCGATGCGGGCGCCGCGCTCGACCATCACCACGCCCTGCGCCACCAGGGCGTCGAACCGCCCGGCCTGCAGCGCCGAGATCAGCGGCGACAGGCCGCCCGGGCCGCCACCCACGAACACGGTGTTTCGCATCATCGTCATGCCCCGCCTGGTTTCGTCACGTTGGTTTCGTCGCTCTGGTTTCGTCGCTCTGGTTTCGTCGCTCTGGTTTCGTCGCTCTGGTTTCGTCGCT
>CAXSFE010000087.1:0-1975 GCA_964236585.1 uncultured Acetobacteraceae bacterium | reverse complement strand
CTGGCCTGGTCGCTCTGGTTTCGCCGCGATCGAGGCTTCCGCGGTCCTGGGGCGCCGTCGTCCGGGCGGCGCGCCGATGGTCCGCATCATGCCTGCGAGACTTTAACGCTTCACATAGGTCGTTGGGGCAGGATAACGCTCGGCGACACCGGATGCACCGGCAACGACGGCCTGCGCCGGGGTTGATGACGCCCAGGCTTCGGATGCCCGGACTTCACATGTCCAGACTTCAGACGCCCAGACTTCAGACGCCAGGACTTCAGACGCCCAGACTTCAGACGCCAGGACTTCAGACGCCAGGACTCCAGACCTCAGGGGAAGCGCTTCATGCCCGATCTGCCCGCCAGCCCGCCCGCGCGGCACCGCAGCCCGAACTCGCTCTACGACGCGCTGGCCGCCGGCTACGACGCCTCCTACGCCGTCCCGGGCCACCGCAAGGCCTACGACGTGCTGGCCTGGGAGCGCGTGACCGCCTTCCTGCCGTCCTCGCCCGGCGCGGGGCCCGCCACGGTGATCGACGCCGGCTGCGGCACCGGGCGCTGGGTCGAGAAGTTCCTCGACCTCGGCCACCGCGTGGTCGGCATCGAGCAGGCGCCGGGCATGCGCGAGGTGATCGCGTCGCGCGAGCTGGGCGACGGCTTCACCCTGGTGGCGGAGAGCATGGAGACCGCGCGGATCGAGCCGGGCAGCGCCGACCTGGTGGTGGCGATGGGCTCGACGCAGTTCACGGCGGACCCGGCGGCGACGCTGCGCCGCTTCGCCGGCTGGGTGCGGCCGGGCGGCCACGTCTGCGTCTACGTGGACTCGCGGCTGGCGCTGGTGCTGGAGCTGCTGCGCCTCGACCGGCGCGAGGAGGCGCTGCTGCGGCTGCGCACCGGGCGCGGCGTCTGGGCGGTCGGCGGCGTGGAGGCGGACGTGCACCTCTACGACCACGCGGAGCTGCGCCGCGACTTCCTGGCCGCCGGGCTGGAGGACGTGTCCGGCCACGGCCTGCTGGTCAGCGCCTCGACGATCGGCAGCGCGGGCTGCACGAAGGCGATGCAGGAGGACGAGGCCGCCTTCCTGGCGCTGGAGCGGGTGCTGTCCGACGACGCCCTGATGATCGACGCAGGCAAGCACCTGTTCATGTCGGGGCGGCGTCCGCAGGCCTGACGCGCCGGCGGCGCGCGGCGCGGGGACGCCGGGGCAGGCCCCGGCCACGCCTAGTCCCCGGCGCTGAGCGCCGCGACCCCGGCGAGCACGTCGGCGGCGACCCAGGCCGGCGGGGTCGCCGGCGCCAGCTCGCGCAGCAGCTCGCAGATCAGCGCCACGTGCTCGCAGGTCAGGGCGTCCGACATGGGCAGGGCGAAGATGCGCGAGGCGACGCGCTCGGTGGCGCACAGGTCGCCCGCCACGCAGGTGTCGCGGAAGTAGGGCTGCTCGACCAGGTGGGGCGAGAAGTAGGTCGCCACGCCGACGCCGTGGTGGCGCAGCTCGTCGAGGAACCCGTCGCGGGCGCCCTCGTAGGAGGCCGGCAGCAGCACCGGCATGAACTGGTAGGCGTGGCGCTGCCCGGTCATCTTCTGGAACGTCCAGCCCGGGAGCGAGCGCCGGTACTGGTCGGCCAGCGCCACGCGATGCGCCACCACGGACGGGAACTCCGCCAGCTTGGCCAGCGCCTGCAGCGCCGTGACCTCGCCGAGCTTCGAGTTCAGCCCGGGCAAGCGGGCCATGCGCGGCTCGGTGAAGCCGAAGTTGCCCATCGCGCGCATCGCGGCGAGCGCGTCCGGATCGGCGTTGTAGATCACCCCGCCCTCGGCCACCGCGAAGGTCTTGGTCGCGTGCATCGAGAACACCACCGAGTGCCGGCACCCCGTGCCGAAGCCGCGGCCCAGCGCGTCGAGCGAGCCGAGCGAGGAGGCGGCGTCGACGACGATGCCGACGCCGTGCTCGCGCGCGATGCGGTCGTATCGGTCCATGTCGAGGCAGTTGCCGA
>CAXSFE010000086.1:0-15960 GCA_964236585.1 uncultured Acetobacteraceae bacterium | reverse complement strand
GCCCGCCGCCCCCACTCCCAGCACCGCCGCCGGCGCCGCGCAACCCAGCCCCCGAACGAACGGCCTCGATCCCGGCCCGACCCGCCCGCTAGGCTCCCGTGCCATGCCCCGCAGGGCCGCCCTGCACCCCTGGCCCGCCCGCCGTCCGCCCCGCCGAACCACCCCCCGCGCCCCGGCGTTGCCACCCCACCCACCGCAGGAGATTCCGCCATGATCGCAGCCTCCGTCCTCGACACCATCGGCAACACCCCGCACATCCGCCTCTCGCGCCTGTTCCCCGACGCCCAGGTCTGGGTGAAGTCCGAGCGCGCCAACCCCGGCGGCTCGATCAAGGACCGCATCGGCATCGCCATGATCGAGGCCGCCGAGCGCGACGGCTCGCTCAGGCCCGGCGGCACCATCATCGAGCCCACCTCCGGCAACACCGGCGTCGGCCTCGCCATGGCCGCCGCCGTCAAGGGCTACAAGCTGGTCCTGGTGATCCCTGAGTCCATGTCCGTCGAGCGCCGCCTGCTGGTCCAGGCCTACGGCGCCACCTTCGACCTCACGCCCAAGGAGGGCGGCATGAAGGCCGCCATCGCCCGCGCCGAGGAGCTGCGCGAGCAGACGCCGGGCGCCTGGATCCCCAACCAGTTCGAGAACCCCGCCAACCCCCTGATCCACGAGGCCACCACCGCGCGCGAGATCCTCGCCGACTTCCCCGACGGGCTGGACGCCATCATCACCGGCGTCGGCACCGGCGGCCACATCACCGGCTGCGCCCGCGTCCTCAAGGCCGAGTGGCCGCAGCTCAAGGTGTTCGGCGTCGAGCCCGACGTCTCCGCCGTGATCTCCGGCGGCAAGCCCGGCCCCCACCCGATCCAGGGCATCGGCACCGGCTTCCTGCCCCGCAACCTCGACATCGAGCTGCTCGACGGCGCCATCCCCGTCTCCGGCGCCGACGCCAAGGAATACGCCCGCAGATCCGCCCGCCTGGAGGGCCTGCTCGTCGGCATCTCGTCCGGCGCCACCCTGGCCGCCATCGCCGCCAAGATCCCCGAGCTGCCCCCGAGCTCGCGCATCCTCGGCTTCAACTACGACACCGGCGAGCGCTACCTCTCCGTCCCCGACTTCCTGCAGGCGTAGGAAGCAAGGTCGGGCTCTGCCCGAACCCGCAAAGGGTCCGAGGACCCTTTGATCCCTTGACTTAGAATTCAAGACATAGCCGCGGATGGCACTGTCGAGGCGACCGGCCGTATCACCTCCGACTATGCTTTAACACTGAGCGTAAGTCGGCTACCGCCAGTGGGTGGTCGCCGACTTACGTAACCTCCAAGTTGGTCACCGCAAGAAGTTGAGCTTCCCAATCTTTATACGTTAGATCGGATCCATCTACCCGCCAGTGTGCCGGCCCACTAGTATTGCGGCCGTTCAGAACGGCTGCGGCTGCACTTGGGCTGCGGAACGCGTAGTCCTCAGTGAAGATCCTTCGATCACCGTGTGGCGCCAAAACACCAGAGCGAATCAACTCGGCATGTAGTGCTGCGTAGGAAGCGGTATAATCATTCATCGCAACCCAGCTTCCACGTGCTAATGAGCCTTTTTGAACGACAAATTCACCATCAGTTAGAATTGCGGTAGCTTTTACCCCATGCCTGGGCGTTTCAAGAATGAAGCGCGTAGATGGGAGTGCCTGAGGTAACTTGTTTATTTCTGGAGTAGTGCGAACCAAACCGCTTGTTACGGAGCGTGCATTCTGGATGAACATGTCCACTCTTACTGCCGGCAGCACGATCAGCAAATTTTCCAGAAAGGCTTCCATTTTTGCTACATCCGCTTCGCTCAACGACGGATTTGGAGGACTGGTGTTATTGTCGAGAGGAACACGGCCTATTGTACGAGCCTCTGCAATCAAGCGAGCTTCCAAGTAGCGCACATGTGCTTTGTTAAGCTTATTGCCAGCCGTAGTAACCAGAACAGCACTCGTCCACCACTCTTTAGCCACATCATGCGCCTTGATTCGCACGCTGATATCTTCGCTTTCTCCCACATACGCCCGCGCCTCGCCGTCCTGCTCACCAAGCAGCAAATAAATTCCAGCATAGCCAGCCTCCGACCGTCGGAGGGCTAGAGCAATCTGAGTGCGTGGCACCATAAGCACATGGCCAGTCCAATTAAACAACTCCGCCGTTAGCATGCCATCAGGCCGGCCGTCGATGTAATATAATTCCAGAGATCTTCCATTTATGTTTGTCATGTCTTACCCTGAATCAAATGACTTACAAATTTCAGACAACTAATTTCTTCTGCCAGAGCCCTGGCCTTCCTACCCCAGCCCCGGCGCCTCCCGCCTGAACCCCGCCCACGCCCTGCGCCGCTCCCCCGGCGGCGGCCTCCGGCACGACACCAGGTACATCCCCCCGATGAACGCCAGGTTCGACAGCGCCGTGAGCCCGTACGACAGCGCCCCGTCCGCGTCCGACGTGGCGCTGCTGAACACGCTCCACGCCGCGAACGCCAGGCCCAGCAGCCGGAGCACCCGGAACATCGGCCGCAGCGGGTTCGGCCGCCCGGCCGACACCATCCCCCGCAGCCGCCCCACGTACACGTAGAACCACATCCCGCACGCGACGCTGAACCCGTCGTAGATCCCGTCCGTCACGTTCAGCATCCCCGCCGCGAACAGCGCCGCGTCCGACGCCAGCTCCAGCACCACCGCGCCGAGCTGCAGGCTGAGCCCCACGTCGAACGCCGACGGCGACCCGTCCAGCCGGTCGCTGAGCGGCTGGAACACCCGGTCCAGCAGCCACGAATCAACGGCGGCAAGTCGCTCGGCAACGGTCATGGACGCGCTCTCTACCCCCGCCGCGCCCGCCGGGAAAGCGCCGCGGCGCCCCGGACCGCCGCACCCCCTCAACCGCGCCCGCGGCATCGCCCGAACGACGCCGGCGCCGCCTTAACCCCATCTTCACCAGCCGCCGCCACACTGCGCGCGAACGCAACACGGAGGGGTTCATGAGCATCGGCGGCATCAGCGGCGGCGGCACCGCTCTCAACACCCTGAGCGCGCCCGGCGCTCACCCGACCGCCAAGGCCGGCAGGCCCGCCCCGGGCGCCGCCTCGTCGTCGGCCAGCACCGCCGACACCACGAGCGTCACCTCCAACGCGAACGGATCGACCACCACAATCGTCACCGACGCGAACGGCAGCATCATCTCGTCGAGCACCACGCCAGCCCCGGCCGCCACCAAGGCCGCCCCCGGCGCCAGCCTCGACATCCAGGCCTAGGACCCGGCCGCCCCCGGCACCCTGAAGCCCGCGTCCCGGAGCCCTGCCCGCAAGGAAACCTCACGGGCCCGCCTCATGGCAGCGGCCTCTGACACTGCCTGTCAGAAAGCAAGGCCGGGCTCCGCCCAGACCCGCCAAAGGGCCAAGCCCTTTGGAAACCCGTTACTTAAGAAATGGATTCCAAAGGCTAGCCTTTGGCGGAGTTTGAGGCAGAGCCTCAACCTTGCCTGCCTGACCGGCATGCCCAGGAGCCACTGGCCTCACCCCGCCGAGGCGCCCCGCCCCTGCGCGTCCAGCTCCGCCACCTCCGCCTCGCTCAGCGCGATCGCCGCCGCCGCCACGTTCTCCTCCAGGTGCGGCACGCTCCCCGTCCCCGGGATCGGCAGCATCACCGCCGAGCGCCTGAGCACCCACGCCAGCGCCACCTGCCCCGGCGACACCCCGAGCCGCCCCGCGATCTCGCCCAGCGCCGACCCTGGCCTGGCCAGCGACCCCGCCGCCAGCGGCGCCCACGGGATGAACCCGATGCCGTGCGCCTCGCAGTGCTCCAGCACCGCCTCGCTCGCCCGGTCCACCAGGTTGTAGCGGTTCTGCACCGTCGTCACCGCGAAGTGCTTCCCCGCCGCCTCGATCTCCTCGACCCCGACCTCGCTCAGCCCGACGTGGCGGATCAGCCCCTCGGCCTGCATCTCCGCGATCACCCCGAACTGCTCCTCGCGCGGCACCTTCGGGTCGATCCGGTGCAGCTGCCACAGGTCGATCCGCTCCACCCCCAGCCGCCGCAGGCTCATCAGCACGCACTGCCGCAGGTACTCCGGCCGCCCCACCGGCCGCCACACGTTCGGCCCAAGCCGCGTCAGCCCGCCCTTGGTCGCCACCACCAGCCCGTCGTACGGGTGCAGCGCCGAGCGGATCAGGTCCTCGCTGACATACGGCCCGTAGCTGTCCGCCGTGTCGATCAGCGTGACCCCCAGCGCCGGCACCCGCCGCAGCACCGCCCGCGCCGCCTCCAGGCTCGCCGGCAGCCCCCAGATCCCGTCCCCGGTGATCCGCATCGCCCCGAACCCGAGCCGGCACACCTCCAGGTCGCCGCCGATCCGGAACGTGCCGGCCTGCGCCGCATCCCGCTTTGTCATGAAGCTCTCCCTCGCGAACAGGACCGCAGTCTAGCCGCGCCGACCGGGGCCCAAGCAAGCAAGGCCAGGGCTCTGCCCTGGACCCGCCAGGGCGAGCCGCCCTGGACCGGCACCCGGAAGGCAAGCGCCTCCCTTGGTCGGAGCCCCATCGCCGCGTGCCGTGCTGCAGGCCCCAATGGAGGCCGGTCCAGGGGCGCTGCCCCTGGCGGGTCCAGGGCAGAGCCCTGGCCTTCCGATCCGGACCACTTCCCTCCGGCGGCACCCCAGCCCTGCCGTCCCGCCGCCCTCAGACGAACGCCGCCCCCGGCAGCGTCGCGACGCCCAGCAGCGTCACCCGCGTGTGGTCGGAGAAGCCCAGCACCGTGTTGCCCCCCGCCGACGCGACCGTGGGCGCCGCCGCGTAGCCGCGCGCCGCGACGTGATCCGTCCCCACCCGGAAGCCCGACACCAGCAGGCTCCCCCCCGCCTGCCCCGCCACCACGCCGATCAGCTCCGCGCCCGTCCCGGCAAACAGCGTCGCCGCCCCGCCGCCCGCCTGCACGTAGCCAGCCCCCTCCCCGCCCAGGATCACGTCGCTCCCGGCCCCCGCGAAGATCGCGGTCCCCCCCGCGCCCCCCGAGATCGTCTCCGCCCCCGCGCCCGCGACCACCAGGTCCTGCCCGCCGCCGGCCACGATGACGTCCGCGCCGCTGCCGCCGAAGAACACGTTGCTGCCGCTGGCCCCTGCCCCGGTCAGCGTCTCGTTGCCCCCCGCGGCCGCCACCACGTTGTCGAGCGTCCCCGTGGCCACCAGCAGGTCGCCGTTCCCGCCCCCGCCGATCGTCACCGCCTGCAGGAACAGCGGCGGACCCCTGTCGACGTACACCACCTGCCCGTTCACCACCCGCGCATAGGGCGACGCGTCGGCCCCCGCGACGATGACGTTGCCGCCCGCAGTGCCACCATAGATCGTCCCGCCGCTGTTGCCGCCGAACACGGTCAGCGCCCCCGTGCCGCCCGACACCGACAGCGTGCCGAACTCGGTCTCCTGCTCCTGCGTGGGCGACGTCTGCCCCGGGGCCACGGCGCCGATCACGGTGGACCGGCCGCTGCCGTTCTGCAGGTCCAGCAGCCCCACGCCCGCAAACACCGTGAGCCCCTGCTCCGCCGCCTGGATCAACGTCGCCCCTGTCACCGCCGCCGTCACCGCGCCCACCGACACGCCCGCCCCCAGCGTCAGCGTCCCCGCCGCGGCCAGCACAGCGCCGACCGTCGCCCGCCCCGCCAGCGTGACCTGCTCCCCGAAGAAGCGCAGGCCGCCCGGCAGGAACGTCCCCGCGTTGTCCAGCACGAAAGACGTGACCCCGTTGGACGGCCCGTCGCCGCCGCCAAGCTGCAGCGCCGCGGTCCCGGTGATCGCCCCCGACAGAGTGCCGAACCCGGCGATCACGTCGGGCAGCGTCCCCGACGGGTCGAACTGCTCGGCGACCTGCACGAACGGCGACACGGACAGGACCACCGGGTTGGCCAGCACCCCCGCCGGCGCGTCCAGCTCGCCGCCCGCAAGCGTGATCGTCCCCGTCCCCAGCGTGTCGCCGGGGAACGCGAGCTGCAGCAGGCCGGGCGTGTTGCCAGACACCGGAACCGCCGTGCCGGACAGCGAGACACTGTCCACGTACGCGGTGGACTCGACGAGCGCCGACTGGAACGTCAGCGCCGTCAGCCCGGACAGGACGACGGTGGCGCCCTCCACGACCAGGGCGCCAACGGCGTGCGTCCCGGCGAACGTGACCTGCGGCCCCACGAGCCCCGTCCCCGTCACCGAGATCGACGCCGCCGCCCCGCTCCCGACCACGGTGTCGTACTGCGCCAGCTGCGGGAACAGCGCGTCCTCCCCCGCGGTGGGAACGCCGCCGCTCCAGTTCGACGCCGTGTTCCAGTCGCCCGAATCCGCCGTCCAGGTTGTGCCAGCCATGCCGCGCGCCCCGCCCGATCTGTTCGGGAGCACACCGGCACAACCCGTGTCGACGGGCAAGGGTCACGAACAGCTGCCTCGGCCGCCCGCTTCAGCCGAGCCCGAACACCCCCGCCACCGCCCCGAAGTCCTCCGCCACCGGATGCCGCCCCGACGCCGCCGTCCCGTCCTCCGCCCTGACCACCTGGCACACGCGCACCCCCGCCGCCTCCGCCGCGTCCAGCTCCTCCGCCACATCCGACAGGAACAGCACCTCGCCCGCCGCCACCCCGATCCGCCCCACGATCGCCGCGTAGCTGGCAGCCTCCCGCTTCCCCCCCACCCGCGTGTCGAAGAACCCGGAGAACAGCCCCGCCAGGTCCCCCGCATCCGAGTGCCCGAAGATCAGCCGCTGCGCCTCCACCGACCCCGACGAGTACACCCACAGCGACACCCCCGCCGCCGCCCACGCCCGCAGCGCCGGCGCCACGTCCGGATACACCCGCCCGCGCAGCGCACCCGACTCATACCCCGCGCGCCACGCCACCCCCTGCAGCGCCTTCAGCGGCCCGACCTTCGCGTCCGCGTCCATCCACCCCAGCAGCACGCCCAGCGGCTCCCGCCCTGGCGCCAGCCGCGCCACCTCCGCCAGCGCCTCGGCCACCTCCGGCTCGCCTGCCCGATCGCGCAGCAGCGCCGGCAGCCCCGCCCGCGCATACGGGAACAGCACCTCGTGCACGAACGAGATCGGCGTCGTCGTGCCCTCCACGTCGACCACCACGGCCTTCACGGGCGAAAGCAAGCAAGGCCGGGCTCTGCCCGGACCCGCAAAGGGTGCGAGGACCCTTTGATCCCTTGACTCAAGCAAGGCCATCCAAGGGGCTTTCCTTGGCGGGGTTCCCGCTTCCAAGACATGGGGGTAGCGCCCCTGGCCTTGCTTCCTTTCATCGCAGCTTCCTCCGCTCCAGCTCGCACGCCAGCAGGAACTCCAGCCCCTCCAGCCGCGCCATCGCCCCGTCCATGTCCGCCCCCCAGACGTACACGCCGTGCCCGCGGATCAGGTACCCCAGCCGCATCCCCGCCAGCCCCGGCGCCACTACCCCCGCCAGCCGCGCGATGTCCTGGTCGTTCCCCACCACCGGCAGCGACAGCGACACGTCGTGGCCCGCCACCCCCTCGAACACCTTGAGCACTTCGTAGCCCGCCAGCACCACCTCGCCCGCCCCCGCCATCGACAGCACCGTCGCCGCCACCGAGTGCCCGTGCAGCACCGCGCCCACGTCCGGGCGCGCCCGGTACACCTGCCCGTGCAGCAGCGCCTCGGCACTCGGCCGCGCGCCCGCCGTCACCGCCCGCCCGTCCAGGTCCGCGACCATCACCCCGCCCGCGTCGAGGAACCCCTTGTGCCCCCCGCTCCGCGTGATCGCCATCCGCGCCCCGTCCAGCCGCACGCTGATGTTGCCCGCCGTCGCCGGCACCCACCCCCGCGCGTCCATCCGCCGCCCGGCCGCCGCCACCCGCTCCGCCGCCCACCCCGGCACCTCGCCCGGATCAAACACCCCCGCATCCCCCCTACCTTGCCGCCCCCGCCGGAGCCGAAAGCCCCGCGCGAAACCGGGCCGCGCCGCAGACCCTGCCCCCGCACTCCGCCACACACGAGCCTCGCACCCCGCGACAGCACCCGCCATCCCGCGCCGATCCCCCCGCGCGCCTCAACCCCGCACGCCCCGCCCGCGTTGCACCACACCCGCCCGCCCACCACGGAGAACGCCCCCATGGCCCTGCCCCCCGACCCCGTCTGGTTCATCACCGGCTGCTCCACCGGCTTCGGCCGCGAGCTCGCCCGCCTGGTCCTCGACCGCGGCGGCCGCGCCGCCGTCACCGCCCGCGACACCGCGCGCGTGGCCGACCTCGGCACGAACGCCGGCGAGCGCGCCCTCCCCCTCGCCCTCGACGTCGCCGACCCCGCGCAGATCGCCGCCGCGATCTCCGCCGCCGAGGCCCGCTTCGGCCGCATCGACGTCCTCGTCAACAACGCCGGCTACGGCTACCAGGCCAGCATCGAGGAGGGCGACGGGGCAGAGATCCGCGCCCAGTTCGACGCCAACGTGTTCGGCCTGTTCGCCATGACCCGCGCCGTCCTCCCCGGCATGCGCGCGCGCCGCCAGGGCCACGTGATCAACGTCACCTCCATCGCCGGCTTCTCCGGCCTGCCCGGCTCCGGCTACTACGCCGCCTCCAAGCACGCCGTCGAAGGCTTCTCCGACGCCCTGCACACGGAGGTCGCCCCCCTCGGCATCGCCGTGACCTGCGTCGCCCCCGGCCCGTTCCGCACCGACTGGGCCGGCCGCTCGCTCCGCCAGACCCCGGTCCGCCTCCCCGACTACGACGCCACCGCCGGCGCCCGCCTCAAGGCCACCGCCGGCTACAGCGGGAAGCAGCCCGGCGACCCCGTCCGCGCCGCAGAGGCCATGATCCACATCACCGAGGTGGAGCACCCGCCCCGCCACCTCGTCCTCGGCGCCTTCGGCCTCGACGCCGTCGCCACCCGCCTCAAGGCCCGCCTCGCCGAGATCGAGGCCTGGCGCGACGTCGGCGCCGCCACCGACTTCCCGGCGGAACAGTAGCCAAGAGAAGGCAAGGCCAGGGCTCTGCCCTGGACCCGCCAAAGGCGGAGCCTTTGGAATCCTCGACCGGAAGGCAGCAAGACCCGACCCGCTCCCCTCACCCCGGCCCGGCCACGCTCCTCAGGTCCCGCCCCAGGTCGCGCAGCTTCGCCGTCCCCTTGCTCAGCACGTGGCTCGCCCCACGCAGCCGCAGCCGGTCCTCGCGCGACAGGTCGCGCGCCGTCAGCACCACCACCGGCACCTCCGCGCAGCCCGGATGCTCGCGCAGCGCATGCAGGAACGCGAACCCGTCCATCACCGGCATCACCAGGTCGAGCAGGATCACGCGCGGCACGCCCCGCCCGACCGCGGCCAGCGCCTCGCGCCCGTCGGCCGCCTCCTCCACCGACCAGCCGTCCTCCTCCAGAACCCGGCGCACCTGCCGGCGGAAGTCCGCGTCGTCCTCGACCAGCAGCACGTCGCCCGCGCCGTCGCGGAACCGCGCCATGACCTGCCTGAACCGCTCCCACTTCACCGGCTTGGACACGTAGTCCGACGCCCCAAGCGACGCCGCCAGCCCGCGCTCGTCGACGAACGACACCATCACCACCGGGATCTCGCGCAGCGCCGCCTCGGCCTTCAGCCGCGACAGCACCGTCCAGCCGTCGATGCCCGGCATGATCACGTCCAGCAGGATCGCCTTCGGGCGCAGCGCGAGCGCCATCTCCAGCCCCGTGGCACCGTCCGCCGCGACCCGCGGCACGAAGCCCTCGCGCTGCAGGAAGCGGCCCATCAGCTCGCGCTGCGCCGCGTCGTCGTCGATCACCAGCACCACGTCGCCCTCCGCCGCGGCCGCCTCCCCCACGTCGGGCTCCGGCGTCGCCTCCGCCGGATCGGCCGCCACGTGGCGCGCCGGCAGCCGGAGCGTGAAGGTGCTGCCCTCGCCCGGCACGCTCTGCACGTCGATCGTCCCGCCCAGCATCGTGCTGAACGCGCGGGTGATCGACAGCCCCAGCCCGGTGCCGCCGAACCGGCGCGTCGTGGACGCGTCGGCCTGCGAGAAGCGCTGGAACAGCCGGGCCCGCTGCTCCTCCGTCATGCCGATGCCGCTGTCGTGCACCGCGAAGCTCACCCACTCGCAGCCGCCCTCGCCGGGCCCGCGCGCCACCGTCAGCGTGATCGTGCCCCGCTCGGTGAACTTCGCGGCATTGCTCAGCAGGTTGAGCAGCGACTGGCGGATCTTGGTGACGTCGGACACCATCGCGCCCGCGTCCCCGGCCACCGCCTGCACCAGCACGTTGCCCTTCTTCTCCATCAGCCCGCTCACCGTGGCGGCGACGTCGCGGATCATGGCGGCGACGTCGAACGCCTCCGCGTACACCTCCATCTTGCCGCTCTCCACCTTCGACAGGTCGAGCACGTCGTTGATCAGCCCCAGCAGGTGGCGCGCGTTGCTCTCCACCTTGCGCATGTCGGGCACCAGCGACTCCGGCGTGGCGCCGTCGCCGGCCTCCTCGATCATCATCTCGCTGTAGCCGATGATCGCCGACAGCGGCGTGCGCAGCTCGTGGCTCATGTTGGCCAGGAACGTCGACTTGGCGAGGTTCGCCTCCTCGGCCACCGCCATGGCGTCCTCCGCCACCCGCATCGCCAGCTCCGCGTCGCGCCGCGCGGCCGCCACCACGTGCTCCGCGAGCACCTGCGCCGTGGTCTCCGAGCACGGGCAGAACAGCCCCGCCACCCCGCCCGCCTCGTCGCGCACCGGCGTGTAGGAGAACGAGAAATGCGCCTCGTCGGGCCGCCCCTCGCGGTGCAGGAACAGCGTGATGTCGTCCATGTGCACCGGATCGCCGCCGAACACCCGCTCGACCAGCGGCGCCAGGTCGCCGCGCGCCTCCGCCCACACGTCCAGGAACGGCCGGCCCAGCGCCGCGGGATGCCTGTCCCCCAGCACCGCGATGTAGGCGTCGTTGTAGATGAGCGTCCGCGCCCGCCCCCAGGCCACGAACATCGGCTGGTTCGCCGTCAGCATGACCCCCACCAGCGTCTTCAGCGACACCGGCCACGACGCCGGCGCCCCGACCGCGTCGCCGGACCAGTCGCCGTCGCGGATCAGACGCCCGACGACGCTCGACCCGGACAGGAAGACGAGGGAGCTCGAAGACGTCACGGCATGCGATCCTTCCCGTCCGGCCTGCCGCAGACTGCCACGGCGCCGGCCATGGGAGGAGACCCCCCGGGACCCTTGATGGTTGCCTCCGCCGCCCTGGTTCGGCAAGCCGCCCCCGGACCGGACCCCGCGGCTCCGCAAGGAACACGGCCAGCCACCGGCGCGGCAAGAAGGTTGGGCTCCGCCCAAACCCGCCCCTGCTTGAAGGAGGGGGGCGAGCCGCCCCTGGACCGGCCTTACTTAAGTCCAGGTTTCCAAAGGCTCGGCCTTTGGCGGGGTCCAGGGGCAGAGCCCCTGGCCTTGCTCCCTTCCCTCACGCGTTCAGCCGGAACAGCACCATCGCCAGCGCCTCGACCTCGTAGCGCTCCCCGATCCCGTATACCGCCGCGACATCGGCGAGCGCCGTGTCGAACAGCAGCCGCCACCGCGCGCCCCCCGCGCACGGCGGCAGCACGAACCCCACCGCCGCATCCCCCGCGTTGAGCACCATGAGCAGCGTGACGTCCGTCGCCGGCCTGCGGATGCCCGTGGCCTGCGCGCGTCCGTCCATCAGCATCCCGAAGCACCGGAGCGCCCCGTCGTTCCAGTCCTCGCCCGTCATCTCCGTGCCCGTGGGATGCACCCACGTCACGTCGCGCCCCCCCAGCGCCAGGTCGTACGCGCCCGTCATGAACCGCCCGCGCCGCAGGATCGGATACTCCGCCCGCAGCGCCGTGAGCCGCCGGACGAACGCCACCAGCGCCCGGTCCTCGGCACCCAGGTTCCAGTCCACCCACGAGATCGGCCCGTCCTGGCAGTAGGCGTTGTTGTTGCCCCCCTGCGTGCGCCCGAACTCGTCGCCGGCGAGCAGCATCGGCGTCCCCTGGCTCAGCAGCAGCGTCGCCAGCATCGTCCGCACCAGCCGCCTGCGCATGTCCAGCACCGACGCGTCCTTGGTCGGCCCCTCGACCCCGCAGTTCGTGCTGCTGTTGTTGTCCGTCCCGTCGCGCCCGCCCTCGCCGTTCGCCTCGTTGTGCTTGCTCGCGAAGCTCACCAGGTCGCCCAGCGTGAACCCGTCGTGCGCGGTGATGAAGTTCACGCTCGACCACGGCCTGCGCCCGCGCGCGGCGAAGGTGTCCGCCGACGCGCACAGCCGCGGCGCGATCTGCGCCGGCCGCATGCTCCCCTTCCACCAGCGCCGGATGTCGTCGCGGAACCGGTCGTTCCACTCCGCCCACCCCGGCGGGAATTTTCCGAGCTGATACCCCCCCGGCCCGACATCCCAGGGCTCGGCGATCAGCTTGACCCCCGACAGCACCGGGTCCTGCCCGCACGCCGCGAGGAACCCGCTCTGCTCGTCGAACCCGTGCGGCTCGCGCGCCAGCGTCACCGCGAGATCGAAGCGGAACCCGTCGACGTGCATCTCCTCCACCCAGTAGCGCAGGCTGTCCGTGACCATCTGGTTCACGCGGCGGTGGTTGAGGTTGACGGTGTTGCCGCACCCCGTGTCGTTGATGCAGTAGCGCGGGCTGCGCTCCTCCAGCCGGTAGTACGACGCGTTGTCGATGCCGCGGAACGACAGCGTCGGCCCCAGCTCGCTCCCCTCCGCCGTGTGGTTGTACACCACGTCCAGGATCACCTCGATCCCCGCCGAGTGCAGCCGCGCCACCATCTCCTTGAACTCGGAAAACGCGAAGTCCGGCACGCGCGCGAAGCTGCGCTCGGGCGCGAAGAACCCGATGGTGTTGTAGCCCCAGAAATTGGCGAGCCCCAGCTCCGCCAGCCGCGGCTCGCTCTCGAAGCTGTGCACCGGCAGCAGCTCCACCGCGGTCACGCCGAGGCTGCTCAGGTACTCGACCACCTCGCGCTGGGCCAGCCCCGCGAACGTCCCCCGGCTCGCCTCCGGCACCCCCGGGTGCAGCTTGGTGAAGCCGCGCACGTGCGTCTCGTAGACGATGGTGCGCTCCCACGGCACCCGCGGTGGCCGGTCCGTCCCCCAGGTGAACGCCGGGTCGACCACGCGGCACTTCGGCACGAACGCCGCGCTGTCCCGCCCGTCGAAGCTGAGGTCGCCGTCCGGATGCCCGCGCCGGTAGCCGTACAGCTCGTCGCTCCACCGTAGCGCCCCCACATGGGCCCGCGCATACGGGTCGAGCAGCAGCTTGTTCGCGTTGAACCGGTGCCCGGCATCGGGCGCGTACGGCCCGTGCACCCGGTAGCCGTAGATCGTCCCCGGCCGCGCGTCGCGCACGTAGCCGTGCCAGATCTCGTCCGTGTACTCCGGCAGCTCGATGCGCTCGACCTCGCGCGTGCCCGACTCGTCGAACAGGCACAGCTCGACCTTCGTGGCGTTGGCCGAGAACAGGGCGAAGTTCACCCCGAGCCCGTCCCACGTCGCCCCCAGCGGATGCGGCAGCCCCTCTGACAGCATCCCCGTCATGGCGCGTCCCCCGCTCGTGGCACGTTGCCAGCCTGCCTGTGCCCGCCCAGCCCGTCCCCGCCCAGCCCAGGCCCGCCCAGCCCGGATCCGCGCAGCCCGAAGCCGCCCGTCCCGCCCGCATCTGCCCCGCCCGCGTCTGTCCCCCCCGCGTCGGTTCCGACCCCGTCCGCCAGCGCCGCCCGCGCCAGCTCCGCCCGTGCCAGCTCCGGCAGCAGCGGCAGCAGCTCGTCCAGGTCGCGCCCCGCCACGCAGTACAGCGACCGCCCCGTCCACGCCCCGCTGCGCGCCGCCCCTGCCTCGTCGCAGACCATCCCGTCCTCCCCCAGCGGCAGCGGCGCCAGGCCGAGCCCCCCGTACACCGCCAGCAGCGCCGGCCCCGCCGCCCACACCGCCAGGTGGCAGCCCTCCTGCTGCGCCAGGTCGCGCAGCCGCCACACCGCGCTGACCCGGTCGCTGTCCGCCCCCACCGGGTCGCCCAGCGCCAGCAGCACGTGCCCGGTGCGCCGGAACGCCACCGCCGATCGCCCCGCCTCGCCCAGCACCAGCCCGTCCGCCCCCGCCGGCGCCCCCCCGCCCAGCCCCCGCATCTTCACCCGCGCGGACTCGTCCCACGGCAGGTATCCCACATCGCCCGGCCGCAGCAGCGCCCACGCCGCCAGCACCGTCACCGCCACCGCAACACCCATCGCCACCCGCAGCCGCCCCGGCAGCTCCGGCGAGGCCACGACGTCCCACCACGAGTTCTGCGCCACGAACCGCACCTGCGGCTCCAGCACCGCCAGCGCCGCCACCCCCGCCGCCAGCGCCAGCCCCGGCACCACCACCGCCACGCCCGACGCCACCCTGGCCCGCGCCGCCCGCCCCCAACCACCCGCGTCGCGCCCGCCCGCTGCGCGCCCCCCAGCCTCGCGCCCCTCGACCACCCCGCCGCGCGCCTCGACCGCCTCGCCGCGCCACGACCCCCCCAGCACGCGCGCGTGGCGGTAGTACGCGTCGCGGAACGGCGCCACCAGCAGCACCGCCAGCACCAGCACGCCGGGCACCCACAGCGGCTCGCCCTGCGACGCCGCGTAGGCCGCCGAGCCCAGCAGCAGCACGATGGCACCCCCCCAGGCCAGCGTCACCCGGCGCGACAGCGCCAGCGAGAACACCAGCAGCGCCGTGCCGAACAGCGACGGCACGTACTGCCCGGCGCTCGACGCCAGCCCCGCGAAGTCCGGGTCGATCCAGGTGAAGTCCGGCCGGCTGTCGATCACGCCCAGCGACAGCAGCAGCGCCCCGCACAGCGCCACCACCCCGGTCGCAGCCGCCGCCGCGAAATCCGGCTCGCTCCACCGCGCCGCAGCCTCCGCACGCGCCGCCACGACCCGCCCCGCGCCCTCCTGCGCGCCCTCCGGCAACACCCCCCGCGCCGACACCATCGCCCGCCCGCGCAGCACCAGCTCGTTGCCCGCGAACATCGACCCCGCCAGGAACAGCGGGATCACGTAGTAGTACAGCCGGAACACCACGACCGCGCCCAGCGCCACCGACGCCGGCATGTACGGCGCCAGCCCCAGCAGGATCGCCGTGTCGAACACCCCGATGCCGCCCGGCACGTTGGCCATCAGCCCCGCGGTGTACGACGACACGTAGATCGCCAGGAACGCCAGGTAGTCCGGCCGCCCGTCCTGCGGCAGCAGCGCGTAGAGGATCGCCGCCGTGATCGCCACGTCCGCCGTCGCCAGCCCCACCTGCAGCACCGCCATGCGCGCCCCCGGCAGCACCACCTCGTGCCCGCGCAGCCGCACCGTCCCCAGCACTTTTGCGAGGGCCACGTAGCCGCCGACGACACCCCACATCACGGCGCCCGCCGCCCACATCGCCCAGTGCGGCAGCAGCCCCCCCAGCACCGGCACCACGCCCGGCTCGCCCACCAGGATCGCGCCGCCGAGCACCAGCCCGCCCAGCCCGAAGGTCAGCGAGCAGAACGCCACCACCTTGGCGATCTGCACCGGGCTCAGCCCCCAGTGCGCGTACAGACGGTAGCGCACCGCCGCCCCCGACAGCGCCGCAAAGCCCAGGTTGTGCGCCAGCGCGTAGGCGCAGAACGAGGCGAACGCCGTGCGCCGGAACGCGACGCGGTGCCCCGCATAGATCGTCGCCAGCCGGTCGTAGAAGGTCAGCACCCCGTACGACAGCACCGTGCACGCCGCGGACAGCCACAGCGCCCGCCCCGGGATCGCCGCGAGCGCCAGCCGGATGTCGGCTACCCGCAGGTGCCGGAACTCCCGCTGCACCACGTACGCGGCGCCCGCGAGCAGCAGCACGCCGAGCAGCGCCGGCAGGCGCCGCAGCCACCGCCGCCACGCCGGCGGCGGCCCCGGATCGTGCCCCGGCCCCGCAGCGCCCTGCGCCACCACCGACCCGGCCTCGCGCACGCCCGCCTC
>CAXSFE010000085.1:0-16339 GCA_964236585.1 uncultured Acetobacteraceae bacterium | reverse complement strand
GGGCGGGGCGTGCGGCGTGGGCGGCCGCGCCCTGTGCGGCGAGCAGCGCTGCGAGCAGGGCGACAGCGCCGGAGGCGCGGCGTGGGGCGCGGTGCCCGGCGTTGCGGAGGGAAGTCGTCATGACGGGCGGCCTTGCTGCTGTGGGCTCTCGCCCGGGCGCCGTTCTGGCGGATCCGGACGTCGGGTTGAGGGCGGGCCTTCGGCCTGCCGCGGGCGGGCTCAGCCGTGGAAGCCGAACTGGCCGATCGTCTTGAAGGTCAGCGTGAACAGGATCGTGGTGTCGCCATTGTCTCCGAGGATGGAGGTGTAGCGCCGGAAGAAGTTGGCATCCAGGATGAAGCACTCGTTCTCGTAGGTGCCGCGCGCACCGATCGCGACCATCTGATTGTTGCGGATGTCGCGCCGCGCGAAGCCGCTGACGCGGAACGGGCCGCGCTGGCTGTTGACGCCGATCTCGACCTCGCTGCGCTGCATGAAGTAGGCCGAGGGCAGCGTGGGGCTGTACGTCGTCGCGTCGTACAGCGTGTACGGGTTGCGCTGGTCGTAGATGTAGCCCGCGTTGAAGCGCAGCAGCCTGGTGCCTGTGCTGAACAGCCCGTCGGCGAAGGTGACGTCGCCGTTGTGGGGATCGACCCGGGTGCGCCCGGTGAAGTCGAGCCAGCCGGTCGGCACGTAGGTGGCGCGCGCCACGAGGTCCGAGGCGTGCCCCTCCAGGCCGGTGAGCGGGATCATGCTGTGGTCGACGTGCTGGCGGTAGGACTGGCCGACCAGCGCGTCGACCTGCTGGGCGCCGGCGAAGGTCCAGTTGGCGTGCACCGCCACGTTGGCGCGCGCGCCGCCGTCGACGCGGTCCGCCCCCTGCCCGGCGTAGCGGTTCAGCGAGAACAGCGTCGCGTCGGTGAACTCGTAGTCGAGCGCGTCCTCGTTGGGGATGGGGTCGCGCCGGGAATAGCCGGACTGCGGGGCGGCGATCACCTGCGCGATCGGCTCGACCAGCTGCGAGCTGCCGCCTGCGCCGTTGCGCACGAACGGGTAGTTCACCTTGAGCGCCGCCTGCGGCTGGGCATGGGCGGACTCGCCCGCGGCGCTGGTGGCGAAGTTGGGCTGCTGGTCGAGGTCGGCGTAGTGGTAGGCAGCGCTGTCGACGCGCAGGGTGGCCAGGTAGCGCTCGCCGAGCACGCCCTGGAACGGGCGGTCCCAGTTCGCCGACAGCGACGCGCGCTGGTCCGAGGTGCCGGACTGGCGCAGGACGTTGTAGTCCATGGTGTCGACGCTGAGCCGGCCGCCCAGGGCGTCGGGCTGGCCGAAGTAGCTGTAGGCGTAGCGCGGCGTGACGAACGGCAGGCGGTTCTGGTTGACCACCGTGGTGTTGAGCGCCTGGAACGCCAGGGCGTCGAGGCGGGCGTAGGAGCCGACGCCGAAGCCCTCGAGATAGACGCTGCTCGCGTAGGTGTCCGAGCCGTAGCCGGGCAGGCGGAAGTCGCGGGTGTAGACGGCCGAGGTCGCGACGTTGACGTCGAAGCCGTAGCGCCAGGCGTCGTCGTAGGCGAACTGCCCGCGGCCCAGGAGGAACGCCTGCGGCTTGCTCTCGTCGTAGGCCACCGCGCCGCGCAGGCTGACGTAGCCGTTGTTGAACCGCTCGCGGTAGTTGGCCTGGAGCTGCGGCCCCGCCTTGGTGCCGACCTCGCCGATCACCGTCACGTCCGTGCTCGGGTTGATGACGTAGTAGTACGGGATCGAGACGAAGGTCCCGAGATGGCTGTCTGTGGCGCCCAGGTCCGGCGTGAGGAATCCGCTCTGGCGCTTGCTGTCCGGGGCCGCGGTGGCGAAGTACGGCAGGTACAGCACCGGCAGGCCGAAGATGTCGAGGTAGGCGTTGCTGAACTCGATCCTCTTGTGCTCGACGTCCTGCGTCGCGGAGGTGGCGCGGATCTGCCAGAACGGCGCCCGGCCCGGGTCGGTCGCGCACACGTTGCAGGTGGTGTAGGCGACCCGGCTGAGATCGTTGACGTGGCCGTCGGTACGCCGCGCGCCGTTGGCCGCGAGCCTGCCGTTCTGCGCGAGCAGGGCCCGCATCCCGGTGAGCACGCCCTGCCGCATGCCCTGCGTCAGCTCGGCGTAGTCGGCGAACAGCACCTGCCCGTCCGGCTCCGCCAGGACGACGTGGCCGGTGGCGGCGAGCACGTTGGTGTTGCGGTCGTAGGTGACGCGGTCGGCGCGGACCACCTGGTCGTTCTGCCAGGCCTCGACGTGGCCCTCCAGCGTCACCAGGCCGCCCTTGCTGTCGTAGGACACGCTGTCGGCGTTGAAGGTCACCGGGGCGTCGCGCGACCCGGCCTGGCCGGTGCCGACATGGCTGAACGAGGAGAGCTGGGCGCGCGCCGGGCCGGGAAGCAGGCAGGCGAGGAGCAGCAGGAAGGCAAGGCCAGGGGCTCTGCCCCTGGACCCCGCCAGGGGCAGCGCCCCTGGACCGGCCTCTCTAAAAAGAAGGTTTCCAAAGGGCTCGGCCCTTTGGCGGGTTCGGGCAGAGCCCGACCTTGCTTGCTCGCGGTCAGGCAACGGCGGGTTCCGGCTCGGTGCGGCGCATCAGCCGTCCTCCAGGTGCAGCAGCAGGGAGACGGCGAGCATCAGCCCGGCCGCCGCCGGCGCCCAGGCGGCGAGCACCGCGGGCAGGGCGCCGGACTGGCCGAACTCGGCCGACACCTTCGAGATGGTGAACAGGGCGAAGCCGGCCGCGACCCCGGAGCCGATCATGCGCGCGACGCCGCCGCGCCGCGTCGGGCGCATGGAGAAGCCGGCGGCGACCAGCGCCATCACCCCGGACAGCAGCGGGAGTGCGAGCAGCGACTGGAAGTGCAGCCGGTGGCGCAGCGCGGAGAAGCCGGAGCGCTCCAGCAGCCCGATGAAGCCGGGCAGCGCCCAGACCGAGAGCGTGTCCGGCGAGGCGAAGCTCTCCTGCACCCGGCCCACGGTGAGGTCGGTGGGCAGCGGCATGGCGCCCACCGCCTCTGGCAGGTGGTCGGGGCGGATGGTGCGCGCGTCCTCGAGCTCCCAGTGGCCGGGGTCGAGCGTGGCCCGGCGTGCCTCGACGCGCGACAGCAGCCGGTCGCCGTCGAGGCGGAACACGCTGACCTCGTCGCCGACGAGCTGGCCCGCCACCAGCGCCACCCCGCGGGCGTGCAGGATGGCCACGCCCTGCGGCCGCAGCCCGTCGTCGGACTGGCGCAGCCAGAGCTGCCCGCCGGCGAGCGAGAGCGGCCCGCCCAGCGACTTGAGGTAGATGTTGTCGAGCTCCTCGGCACGGCCGAGCATCGCCGAGGACAGCGGGCTGATGCCCGCCGTCGCCAGCAGGCCGAAGCCGAGCGCGCACAGCAGCGGCGCGGACAGGAACTGCCACGCGGAGATGCCGGCGGCGCGCGCCACGATCAGCTCGGACGAGCGGGTGAGGCGCCAGAACGCCAGGATGCCGCCGAGCAGCACCGCGAAGGGCAGGATCTGCAGGGCGATGTAGGGCAGGCGCAGCACCGCGATCTCGGTGACCAGGCCGAAGGAGGCGTCCGGCTTGGTGGCCGCGCGGCGCAGCAGCTCGATGTAGTCGAACAGCGCCACCAGCCCGGACAGCGCGGCCAGCATGCCCAGCACGGCCGTGCTGAACTGTCGGCCGATGTAGAGCGAGAGGGTGGCGGCGAGGTTCACGCGCGGAGCTACGCACGGCCCTGGGCGCGGCCCGGCGCGCGCTGGCCGCCGGCGCCCGGACCCAGCAGGGCGCGCGCGGCCATCTCGGCCATGGCGCGGCGCGAGCGCAGGCCCGGCACCAGCAGCCCGGCCAGGCAGACCACGATCGGCAGCCCCGCCGCGAGCCAGACCAGCGGCATCAGGATCGGCAGGCGCGCCGCGAGGCTGGCGACCGCGAGGCCAAGCGCCAGCAGCCCGACCACGGTGGCAACCCCGATCAGCGGCCGCAGCACGGTGCCGTGGCGCTGGAACCCGCCGGTCAGCACCGAGCACAGCGCCACCAGCGAGAAGCCGAGCGCGGTCAGCGGCGAGGACAGCCGCCGGTTGGCCTCGACCAGGAACTTGCCGCGGTCGCGCGGATTGGTGATCTCGCGCGG
This sequence comes from uncultured Acetobacteraceae bacterium, assembly GCA_964236585.1. Lineage (GTDB taxonomy): Bacteria > Pseudomonadota > Alphaproteobacteria > Acetobacterales > Acetobacteraceae > CAXSEF01. The sequence goes on along the minus strand of CAXSFE010000085.1, from coordinate 12,227 downwards.
GTCGGGGTGCAGCAGCTCTGCGATGCTCATCTCCGTGGTGTCGCGGTAGCGCACCTCTGTCGCCTTCTTCGGGTCGGACAGGTCGATGGCGTTCTCGGCGAAGGTCAGCACGTCGAGCCGGCCGGTCGACTTGTCGATCTCCTCGCGCGAGCCGCGGAACAGCTGCACGTGCGGGGAGCCGCCGCCGGTGTCGACCAGCCGCCCGGTCTCGGCGAGGATGGTGGCGCGCGTGTTCTTCTGCCGGTCGTCCTCGACCAGGATGCCGCGCAGCGTGCCGTTGGTGTCGCGCGAGCGCACGTAGACGGTGAGCTGGTCGCTGATCGCGGTGAACACGCCCTCCTGCAGCAGGAAGGCGGCGAGGCGGTTGCGGATCGCGAACTGGTACTCGCGGAACGCCGCGTAGCTCGTGGGCACGACCCACACGTTGAGCACGAGGCAGGACGCAGCGGCTAGGCCCGCCAGCCCGAGCGCCGGGCGCGACAGGGCGAGCTGGGACAGGCCGGCGGCGCGCATCACCGTCAGCTCGCGGTCGCCGGCGAGGCGCTGGTAGACGAACTGCACGACGACGAAGGTGGTGATCGGCAGGATCACCGACACGAAGCCCGGGATCAGCAGCCCGGTGAGGTGGAGGAACACCCGCAGCGACAGGCCGCGGTTGACCACCAGCTCCACCAGCTTCAGCGACTGCGTCAGCCAGATCAGCGCCACCAGCGCCGTGGTGGCCGCGACCAGCGACACCAGCAGCTGGCGGAACACGTAGCGGTCGAGGCGACTCGGGCGGTGGCTGCGACGGACCGACCGGCGCCGTTCCGGCTGAGGGACAGGGCCGGGGTCTTCGCTGTCGCGGGGGCGGGGTTCGGCCATGGCGGCGCCACCTTACAGGGTCGGGCCCGCCGGCAAAAGGTTGCCGCGGCGGCGGTTACACATCGACGCGGCGCACCCGGCGACCGCGACCCCCGCCCGCCGGGGCGCACGCGGCCCCGGACCGCCCGGGTCAGCCCCGTGCCTTGCCGCGCATCGCCAGGCTCGCGCGGTTCAGCGCCGGCAGGCTGGCGGGATCGGCGGCGACGCGCTCGGCGACGGCGATCGCACGGGCGAGCTGCGCGTCGTCGAGGTGGCGGATCGCGGGCCGGCGGACCTGCTCGTGCCAGGCCGCGCCGATCGCGTGATCCAGGCAGACGCGCATGAAGCAGTGGTCGGCATGGATCGGCCACCGGTGCGCCGCAGCCAGCGCCGGCAGCGCCACGCGCGTCAGGTGCAGCCAGTGCGCGACCGCCGCGTCGCGCCCGCCCACCGGCAGCCCGCCTGATGATGGACCGGGCAGCGACGGCTGCGGGGTGCCGGGGTCCGGCGCCGGCCTGCGCCGGGGAGGGCTGTCGCCGCTGGTCATGGGTGCCGGCTCCGCCGCGGCCGGAGGGGTGTGTCGCTCGAGCGTGCCGCACGATTGCGGCCGCGCCGTGTCGGCCCTCGCCAGCGGGGCGGGGGCGGGGGCATCCTGCGGCGATGGCCGATGACCCGCTGATCCTCACGCTCGTGCTCGACGACCTCACGCAGGGGCGCTTCGAGCGAGAACGCCGCCAGTACTTTCCGGCGGCTCGCAACCACATCCCGGCGCATGTCTCGCTGTTCCAGTCGCTTCCGGGCGAGGAGCTGGACGCGATCGCCGCCCGCCTGGAGTCGCTGCGCGGGCGCCCGGCGCCGCCGGTCGAGGTGACGGGGGTGCGCACGCTGGGCCGGGGCTGCGCCTACGAGCTGCGCTCGCCCGCGCTGGACGGGCTGCGCGCGGAGCTGGCGCGCGGCTGGGCGGGGTGGCTGGGCGCGCAGGACCGGCAGGGGCACCGGCCCCACGTCACGGTGCAGAACAAGGTCTCCGTCGAGACGGCCCGCGACACGCTCCGCCGCCTGCAGGCCGGCTTCGCGCCGTGGGCCGCGCATGGCGTGGCGGTGACGCTGTGGCGCTATCTCGGCGGCCCGTGGGAGCACCTGCTGACCGTGCCGTTCGCGGAGGCGGCGCCCGATCGGCCGCCGCAGGACCCCGGCGCCTGACGACGCAGGGTCGGGGAACGCGTGCGCGGACGGGCCCGTGCTCCCGCAGGCCGTGGCTACTTCGTGTTCAGGTTGGTGCCGGCGGACGCGCCGCCTGCCGGGCCGCCGCCCGACCCTGCGCCGTCGCCCAGCGTGTTCTGGTCCACCCCGCCGCCGAGCCCGCTGCCCCCGACGCCGCCAAGCCCCAGCGCGCCGGGACCGCCCGCGCTGCTGCCGACGCTGGCGCTGGCGCCAGAGCTGCCGGAGCCGGCGGTGGTGCCGAGGCTGGCCCCGTCGGCCTCGCTGGGCGAGGGGGTGTTCGACAGCGGGCTGATCGGGGCCGCGGTCATCGGGCCGGTGTGGCCGGCGGGCTCGGTGCCGCGGGTCGAGACCGAGCTGCCGTCGCTGTGGGTCTGGGTGAGGACGCGCGCATCCTGGGCCAGCGCGGCGGCGCCGGAGACGGGCAGGGCCAGCGCGGCGAGCACGGGCAGCAGGGCGGATCTGGGCACTGGACATCTCCCGGACACGATGTCCGGCACCAGACACGCGCGAGACGGCCGTCCGGTTGCCTGAGCCGAGGCCAGGCCGGTCGCGGGTGCCGCGCGCCTCAGGGGCGGCAGGGCGTGACGGAAGCGGGGTCCGGCGGGTTCGCCGGCGGCTCGAACACCGCGAGGTACTCGGAGCGCGGCGGCTGCACGAGCAGCCAGTGGAAGGCCACGCGGCGGTAGCCGGACGCCGCCAGCTCGCAGTCCAGCAGGGCGCGCGGCGTGCCGTGCCGCTCGGTGGCATCGTCGACGTCCACGATCCCCAGACGCCCGCCCGGCCGCAGCGACGGCGCCAGGTTGCCGAGCAGCGCGGAGGGAAGGGCGATCTCGTGGTACATGTGCACCATGACCGCCACGTCGACGGATCTCGGCGGCAGGCGCGGGTCGCCCGGCTCGCCCAGCCCGACGGCGACGTTGGCGAGTCCGGCGGCGGCCACCCGGGCGCGCAGCGCGGCCACATAGTCCGGCACCACGTCCTGGGCGAGCACGCGGCCCCCGGCGCCGACGGCCGCCGCGAGTCGCACCGTGTAGTAGCCGGAGCCGGCGCCGATGTCGGCCACGCTCATCCCCTGGCGCAGGCCGAGCCAGTCCATGACGTGCGCCGCCTCGCCGACCCGCTCGCGCGAGTCCTCGTCGCGCCAGCGGTCGGAGACGACCGGCGCCACCGGGCGGATCGGCGCCGGGTAGCGCGTGACCGGCAGCCCTGCGGGACCGAGAAAGGGTGGGACGTCCCGGGCCCCGGCCCCGGCCGTGAACAGCACGAGGGCGAGCGGGACGGCAGAGACGAGATGGCTGGGCATGGCCCGGATCTGGAGGCCCGCATGGCCTCTGCAAGGCGGCGCGGCCGGGGAGCAACGCCGCGCGCCGAGCAGGAGAGGGCTGGTGGCCGCGTGCGGCGTGGACGCACCGCCCACGCCGCCGGCCCGCAGCCTACTTGTTGGTGCGGCCCAGCTTGTCCGGGTCGACGCCGCCGCCCTTGGCGCCGTCGCTGACGACGTCGCCTTCCACGGTGTTGTCGGCCTCGACCGTCTCCGGGTCGGCGCCGGTGCGGGCGAAGGCACCCTTCGAGGCGCCGATCCCGGGGTTGCGCGTCAGGTCGTCGGGCGGGCGCGGCGTGTCGGCGCCGAGGTCGTCGGGGCCGGTGGGCGCATGCTTGGGATGCTTGGACGAGGTCACTGCGGTTCTCCTGGCAGGTCGGTGGCGGCGGCTGCGGCCTGCGCGGGGTCTTTCCGTGCGGCCGTTCCCGTCGGAACGCGCCACTGCGCCTCCGGTTGGCACCCGGTGCCCGGCGCACGACCCGACGGGTCGCGGTGCGGCGCGCGAAAGGGTGTTCCGTGTTTATCGGCTTCGTTGCGACGCGCCACGGCAGAAAGGAAGCATGTTCTTTCTTGAAAGAAAGAACCAAAGAACTTTTGCCCACAAGGACTCGATGCCGACCGCGCGCTTCGACCCCACGGGCAAAGTCTTTTTGCTTATTTTTCTTCAGAAAAAGAAGGGTCTTGCCTTCCTGCAGAAACGGCGAGGGGCTGCCCGATCCACGGCAGTCCCTAGTCGCGGGGCGCGGCCGCGCGTTCGAGGCGGTCGCGGATCGCCAGCCCGAGGCCGTGCTCGGGCATGGCCATGACCGCGATGCCGCGCAGGCCGAGCCGCGCGCCCTCGTCGTCGAGCGCGCGCAGGCCGGCGAACAGGCGCGCGGCGGCTTCCAGGAGGTCACGGCCGGCGCTGAGCTGGAACACGAGGGCGGGCGTCCCGGACACCGGCCCGAAGGCCAGCAAAGCCTCGCCGGGACCTGCTTCGGCCGCGTCGAGCCGCACTGGCAGGGTCGGCGCGTAGTGCGACACCAGCAGCCCCGGCGAGCGCAGCGTGCGCGCCGCTTGCGCCCGCGCGGGGCTGATCGGCCGCCCGACCGGCCCGACGATCGCCTCGATCGCCTCCGCGGCGACCCCGCCCGGGCGCAGCAGCACCGGCCGCGTGCCGCACAGGTCGAGGACCGTGCTCTCCAGACCCATGGCGCAGGGCCCGCCGTCGAGCACCGCGTCGATGCGCCCGTCCAGCTCCCGGCGGACGTGGTCGGCCGTGGTCGGGCTGACCCGCCCGGACCGGTTGGCGGAGGGCGCCGCCACCGGACCGCCCACCGCGCGCAGCAGCGCCAGCGCCAGCAGATGCGCCGGCACCCGCACCGCCAGAGTGTCGAGCCCGGCGCCGGCGAGCAGCGCCACCGGGCAGGTCACGCGCCGCGGCAGCACCAGGGTCAGCGGCCCCGGCCAGAACGCCTCCGCCAGGCGCCGCGCCAGGGCGCCCGCCTCGACATGGGCGAAGGCGGCGGCCGCGTCGGGGTAGTGGCAGATCAGCGGGTTGAAGTGCGGCCGGCCCTTGGCGTCGAAGATCGCGGCGACGGCGCGGTCGTTCGTGGCGTCGGCGCCGAGGCCGTAGACGGTCTCGGTCGGGAACGCGACCAGGCGGCCCTCGCGCAGCAGGCGCGCGGCTTCGGCGGTGCTGGACAGGGAACAGGTTACGGGCAAGGAAGGAAGGCCAGGGGCTCTGCCCCTGGACCCCGCCAAAGGCAAGCCTTTGGAATCCGATTCTTAGGGAAAGGGTTTCCAAAGGGCTCGGCCCTTTGGCGGGTTCGGGCAGAGCCCGACCTTTCTTCCCGGGCCGTGGCTCAGGCCCCGGTGCACAGGAAGTGCGGGTTCTCCCAGCCCGGCTTGCCGTAGAGCAGCGGCGCGCCGTCCAGGGTGCGCACGTGCCCGCCGGCCGCCTCCAGCACCGCCTGCGGCGCCGCGGTGTCCCACTCCATGGTGCGCCCGAGCCGGGGGTAGAGGTCCGCGACTCCCTCCGCGACGCGCACGAACTTCACCGCCGAGCCGATGTTGCGCACCGAGGCGACCGGGCGTCCGGCCAGGAACGCCGCGAGGCGCGGGTCGCCGGCGTAGTGGCGCGAGGCCAGCACGTCGAGGCCGGCGGGCGGCACCGCGCGCACGCGGATCGGCCGCTCGCCGGCGCCGTTGCGCTTCCAGGCGCCCCGCCCGACGATGCCGCCGAACATCTCGCCGTGCGCCGGCAGCCCGACCACGCCGAGGGCGACGCGCCCGTCGCGCACCAGGCCGATGTTGACGGTGAAGTCCTCGCGCATGGCGGCGAACTCGCGGGTGCCGTCGATCGGGTCGACCAGCCAGAACACCGGGCCGTACTGCGGGCTGTGGCCTGCCGCGATCTCCTCCTCGGCGACCACGGGGATGTCCGGGGTGGCGGCGCGCAGCCCGGCCAGGATCAGCGCCTCCGCGGCGCGGTCCGCCTCGGTGACCGGCGAGGCATCGGACTTGGTCTCGGTCTCGAAGCCGCGGGCGCGGATCGACAGGATGACCCCCGCGGCGCGTCGAGCCAGGTCGGCGGCGAGGGAGAGCAGCGCGGTGTCGTCCATCCCGCCACCTTCCGACGCGAAGGGGCGCGAGGCAAGGCGGGTCGCTGCCGCCTACCGGCCCGGTCCGGCGCTTGCTAGGATCGGGTTCCCGTTCCGGCGCCCAGGCGCCCCGCATCGAAGGTCCGTCCCCGCATGCTCGAGATCGACTACGACCCGCCCGTCCTGCCGACCGGCGGCGCGCTTGCCTTCCTGGTGGCCGAGGGCGAGGAACCCGCCGGCCTGCGCGCGCGGGCGGACGAGGCGACCGGGGGCGCGCTCACCCGCGCCACGGCGGCGGCCGAGTTCCGCGGCCGGGCCGGGCAGTCCTGCGTGCTGCTGGCGCCCGGTGCGGGGCTGACGCGGGTGGTGCTCGTCGGGCTCGGGCCGAAGGGGGAGCAGACTCGGCGCGGGCTGGAGGAGGCCGGCGGCACGGCGGTCGCGGCGGTCGCGCGCGACACCGTGGCGGCGCTGGCGGCCGACGGCCTATCGCCCGCGGACGCGGCGGCGGTGGCGCTGGGCGCGCGGCTGCGCCTGTGGCGCTTCGACCGCTACCGCACCCGCGAGAAGCCGGAGGATCGCCCGCGCCTGGAGCGCCTGACCGTGCTGGCGGCCGACCCCGCCGAGGCCGCCGAGGCAGACGCGTCGATGCGCGCGGTCGCCGAGGGCGTCTTCGTCACCCGCGAGCTGGTCAGCGAGCCCGCCAACATCCTCACGCCCCCCGAGTTCGCGCGGCGCATCGAGGCGCTGCGCGAGCTGGGCCTGCTGGTGGAGGTGCACGGGCAGGAGGAGCTGGAGCGGCTCGGCTTCGGCGCCATGCTCGCGGTGTCGCAGGGCTCCGCGCAGCCGCCACGCCTGGTAGTGATGCGCTGGAAGGGCACCGACGCGGACAGCGCGGAGAAGCCGGTGGCCTTCGTCGGCAAGGGCGTGACCTTCGACACCGGCGGCATCTCGATCAAGGCGTCCGCCGGCATGGAGGACATGAAGTGGGACATGGCCGGCGCCGGTGTCGTGGTCGGGCTGATGGCGGCACTCGCCGGGCGTCGCGCGAAGGTGGACGCGGTCGGCGTCGTCGGCCTGGTGGAGAACATGCCGTCGTCGACGGCGTACCGCCCGGGCGACGTGGTGCGCTCCGCGTCGGGGCAGACGATCGAGGTGCTCAACACCGACGCCGAGGGGCGGATGGTGCTGGCCGACGCGCTGTGGTGGACGGCGAAGACATACGAGCCGCGGATCATGGTGGACCTCGCGACGCTGACCGGGGCGATGGTGGTGGCGCTGGGCCACGAGCACGCGGGGCTGTTCAGCAACGACGACGCGCTGGCCGCGGGCCTGCTGGCGGCCGGCACGGAGACGGGCGAGCGGCTGTGGCGGATGCCGCTGCACGAGAGCTACGACCGGCTGATCCGCTCCGACATCGCCGACATGAAGCAGATCGGCGGGCGGCCGGGCGGGGGCATCACGGCGGCGCAGTTCCTCGCGCGGTTCGTGGGCACGACGAAGTGGGCGCACCTCGACATCGCGGGCACGGCGTGGAGCAGCAAGGACGCGGCGTGCGTGCCGAAAGGGGCGACGGCGTTCGGGGTGAGGCTGCTCGATCGGCTGGTGGCGGAGCACTACGAGGGGTGAAGGAAGGCCAGGGGCTCTGCCCCTGGACCCCGCAAAGGGTCCGAGGACCCTTTGATCCCATCCGTTAAGTAGAGGTTTCCAAAGGCTCGGCCTTTGGCGGGGTCCAGCGGCAGAGCCCCTGGCCTTGTCTTTCGGAGCGGCGATGACGGCGATCGGCTTCTACCACCTGACGAAGACCGGGGCGGACCGTGCGCTGCCGCTGCTGCTCGGCCGCACCCTGGCCGCCGGCGGTCGGGCGGTGGTGATGTGCGGCGACGCGGCGCGTGTCGCCGCGATGGACGACGCGCTGTGGCTGTCGGCGGACCCGGACTGGCTGCCGCACGGCACGGCGAAAGGCGCAGGGCTTGCGGGCGACCCAGCGCTGCAGCCGATCTGGCTGACCGATCGCGACGAGGCGCCGAACGGCGCGCGCTACCTGTTCCTGCTGGACGCGGCGCGGTCGGTGCGTCTGGCCGAGTTCGACAGGGTGTTCGACCTGTTCGACGGCGCGGACGAGGGCGCGGTGGCGGCGGCGCGGCTTCGCTGGGGCGAGGCGAAGGCGGCCGGGCACGCGCTGACGTACTGGCAGCAGGGCGAGCGCGGGTGGGAGAAGCGCGCGTGAGGCAAGGAAGGTCGGGCTCTGCCCGAACCCGCCAAAGGGCCGAGCCCTTTGGAAACCCTCGCCTCGAGTATTGGTTTCCAAAGGCGAGCCTTTGGCGGGGTCCAGGGGCAGAGCCCCTGGCCTTCCTTCCTTGACCCTCCCCGTCTTCTCCGTCGTGGTGCCCTGCTTCAACGAGGCAGAGGGCCTGGCCGCCTTCCACGCCCGGCTGTGCGCGGTGATGGACGGCCTCGGCGCCGCCTGGGAGGTCGTCTACGTCAACGACGGCAGCGCGGACGCCACGCTGGGCCTGATGGAGTCCCTGCGCGCGGCCGACCGCCGGGTCGCGCTGGTGAACCTGTCGCGCAACTTCGGCAAGGAGATCGCGCTCACCGCCGGCCTGGACCACGCGGCCGGTGAGGCGGTGGTGGTGATCGACGCCGACCTGCAGGACCCGCCCGAGGTGATCCCCCGCCTGGTGGAGGCGTGGCGCGCCGGGTACGACATGGTCTACGCGCAGCGCCGGGTGCGCGAGGGCGAGACCTGGCTGAAGCGCACCACGGCGGACGGCTTCTACCGCCTGATGCAGCGCGTCGGCGGGGTGAGGCTGCCGCGCGACGCCGGCGACTTCCGCCTGATGAGCCGGCGCGCGGTGGACGCGCTGCTGCGCCTGCGCGAGCACCACCGCTTCATGAAGGGCCTGTTCGCCTGGGTCGGCTACCCGTCCGTCGCGGTGCAGTACGACAGGGCGGCGCGGCACGCGGGCACGTCGTCGTGGTCGTACTGGCGGCTGTGGAACCTCGCCCTGGAGGGGATCACCGGGTTCACCGTGGTGCCGCTGAAGGTCGCGACCTATCTCGGGCTGGCGGTGGCGGTGTTCGCGGCGGCCTTCGGCGGGCAGCTGATCGTGCGCACGATCCTGTTCGGCAACCCCGTGCCCGGATACCCGAGCCTGATGGCGGTGGTGCTGTTCCTCGGCGGCGCGCAGCTGATGACGCTCGGGGTCATCGGCGAGTACCTCGGGCGGGTGTTCAACGAGACCAAGCAGCGGCCGCTCTACCTGGTGGAGCGTCACTGGCCGTCCGTGCCCGGCACGCGGCCGGACTGAGGGCGTGGCCCGCGAGGCAAGCAAGGCCGGGCTCTGCCCGGACCCGCAAAGGGCCCGAGGCCCTTTGATCCCGTTCCTTAAATATTGGTTTCCAAAGGCGAGCCTTTGGCGGAGCTCGAGGCAGAGCCTCGACCTTGCTTCTTCCCCCCGCGAGATCCGCTCGCTCACCGGGCTGCGCGGTGCTGCGGCGCTGATGGTGCTGAGCGTGCACGCGACGCCGGTGCTGGCGCCGGACGCGCCGGGCTGGCTGGCCGCGGTGCTGGCGCACGGCCAGGTCGCGGTCGACCTGTTCTTCGTGCTGAGCGGCTTCGTGCTGGCACGCGCCCATGCCGGGCTGGGCCGCGCGGGCGTGGCCGCATTCCTGTGGCGCAGGGCGTGGCGCATCTACCCGCTGCACGCCGCCGTGCTGGGCGCGCTCGCGCTCTACGTGCTGGCGGCGGGCGACGGGTTCATTGCCCCGGACTTCCCCTGGTCGCGGCTGCTGCCGACGTTGCTGCTGCTGCAGCCGTTCCTGTTCCATGGGGCGACGGACTGGAACCCGCCGGACTGGTCGATCGCGGTGGAGATGCTGTGCTCGCTGGGGCTGTGGCCGGCGCTGGCGGCGCTGCGCGTGCTCGGCCGGCCGCGCGTGGTGGCCGGGGCGCTCGCGCTCGCGGCGGCGGCGAACCTCGCGGTGCACGGCGGGGAGACCGCGGGCTGGCCGGCGGTGCTGCGCGGGGCGTGCGGCTTCGGGTTCGGGATGGCGCTGGCGCGGCTCGTGGCACCTGGCGCGGGTGGCGGGAAGCAGCCCGGTGGCGCTTCCTGCGGAGGCTGGACGTCCGGCACTGCGGCGGAGCTTGCGGCGGGCGGCGGCTTCCTGGCGGCGGTGGCGGCGGACGTGCCGGCGGCGTCCGTGGTGCTGGCAGGGTGGCTGGTGGCGGTGCTGTCGCGTGAGGCGGGGGCGGTGTCGCGCACGCTGCGGCGGCCGGGGTGTGGGCTGCTCGGGCGGGTCTCGTTCTCGATCTACCTGGTGCACGTGCCGCTGCTGATCCCGTTCGAGGGGGGCTGGGCGTGGGCGGGCGGCTGGGCGGGGCGGCTCGGCGCGTGCGGGGCCTACCTGGCGCTGGTGGCGGGCACGGCCGCTCTGGCGGAGCGCTGGGTGGAGCGGCCGGGCAGGGCGCTGGCCAGACCGGCGATGCAGATGCTCCACGGCGTGTCGCGGAGCCGTGCCGTTCCGGGCAGCAAGGCGCTGCCGGCCGGGCCCGCCCGCGCCTGAGCGCCGGACCGACACCTCATGGTCCCGTTCCTGCCGGTGGCTGGATCCTGCCCCTGCCACACCTGCCGTGCCGCCGAGACACGCGTGCTCACGGCGCGGGGGCGTGCACCACGCTCACCTGCTGCTTCCCGTAGAACAGCAGGATCCCCTGCATGTACCACGGCGGCGTCGGCGTCAGGCTGAACGTGCCCACCGGCCAGTCGGTCTCGCCGACGACGAGCCCCTGCGGCGGCTCGCGGAACACCATGTCCGGTCCCGCCGAGGCGCCGCTCTGCCAGGTCAGGTTGCGCGCCGCGAGCAGGCCCGGCAGGTGCAGGTAGTCCGCCCACAGCGACGGCACCCGCCGCTGCAGCGGCCCGCGGTGTGCCAGGACCAGCCCCAGCGCCAGCAGCAGCCAGGCAGACCCCGCCGCGACGTCGCGCCCGGCGTCCGCCCGTGACGCCGTGGCGACGGACAGGTCTGGCCCGGACCTCCGCGCCGCCAGTGCGGCCAGCAGCAGCAGGACGAGCACGTCCAGGCACTGCCGGAAGCTGTCGTGGCGCTGGCAGCACACCAGCCCGAACTGCCACAGCGCCGCGGCGATCGAGAGGAACGACGCCGCCAGCAGCGCCGCCACCAGCGCCCACAGATGCGTGCGCGGCGTCGCCGACCCGGCCAGGCCCGCCTTGCACAGCGCGCGCAGCCCGAGGAACAGCGCCAGCTTCGCCGCTCCCCCCAGCGCCACTCCGGCCAGCCCGTCCGGGTAGGCGTCGAGCGACAGCGTCTCGTGCGCGAACTGCACCGCTGCCGCGCGCAGGCTGGGCCACACCGCGTGGATGGTCGCCGTCTCCGACCCGAGCGCCACCCCGGCCGACGCCCGCCCGTTCAGGATCAGCGCCAGCACCAGCAGCGCCATGGCCAGCGGCACCACCATCGCCGCAGCCCGCCACGGCCGATGCCGCACCTGCGCGGCGCCGAGCAGCAGGGCGGCGGCGCCCACGGCCATCGCCCCCACCTCCGCGCTGCCCGCCGCGACCACCATGGCGCCGGCCGCCAGCACCGCTCCCCCGCGCGACAGGTGCCGCCCGCGCAGCACCAGCATCACCAGCAGCGTCAGCGCGGCGATCGCGCCCATGTACGCGGCCGCCCCCATTGGCCAGTAGAACATCTCCGCGACCTGGTGGCCGAGCAGGAAGAACGCGAGCACCGCCAGCACGACCAGCCCGCGGGCCCGCCATGCGACCCCGCCGCCGGCCGGCGCACGCGTGCCCACCGGCCCCGGCAGCAGCGCGGCCGCGCAGGCGGCGAGCGCGCCCCAGAGCAGCGCCAGCACCGGCGTGACCAGCGGCCGGTGCAGCGCGTCCACCGCGCGCGCGTAGCCGAACACCAGCAGCTCCGACACCGGGCGCGGGCTCCAGGTGAGCACGCGGTGCACGAGGAAGCCGGCGCCCTCGGTGCGGAACAGGGAGAAGTTGAACCACTCGTCGCCCTGCCACTGGCCGGCGACGATCAGCCCGGCGTGGGCGAGCAGCAGGAGCACGAGCACGGCGGCAGCCAGAGGCGGGAGAAGCCGCATCAGGAAGGAAGGCCAGGGGCTCTGCCCCCATATCTTGGAAGCGGCGACCCCGCCAAAGGCGAGCCTTTGGAATCCATTACTTAATACCAACCGCCCTAATCCGTGACCGTCGCCCAGGTGCGCTGCGTGATTGATC
>CAXSFE010000084.1:0-16397 GCA_964236585.1 uncultured Acetobacteraceae bacterium | reverse complement strand
GGTTTCCAAAGGGCTCCGCCCTTTGGCGGGTTCGGGCAGAGCCCGACCTTGCTTCTCTTCACCCCAGCAGCTCGTTGTAGACGGCCAGCGTCGCCGCCTGCATCCGCCCCGCCGTGAACCCTGCCAGCACCGCGCCGCGCGCCTGCGCCCCGAGTGCCGCGCGCTCGCCTTCGCCCAGCCCCAGCACCACCGACAGCGTCGCCGCCAGCGCCCCCGCGTCCCCCGGGGCGACGCGCCACCCCGTCGCCCCCGGCTCGATCGTCTCCGCCGCTCCTCCGCCCTCGGCCGCGATCACCGCGCGCCCCATCGCCTGCGCCTCGATCACCACCCGCCCGAACGGCTCGGGCCGCAGCGACGCGCTCACCACCGCGTCCGCCAGCAGCAGCGCGGCCGGCATGTCGTCGCAGTGCCCCGCCAGCCGCAGCCGCTGGCCGATCCCCAGCCGCTCCGCCTGCGCCACCAGCTCCGCGGCGTAGCGCCCCCGCGCGTCGCCTCCGCCGACCAGCACCACGCACACGTCCTGGCGCGCCAGCCGCGCCACCGCGTCGAGCAGCACCGAGTGCCCCTTCCACCGCGCCAGCCGTCCCGGCAGCATCACGACGCGCGCGCCCTCCGGCAGCCGCCACGCCGCCGCCAGCCGGTGCACCCGCTCCCCGGACACCACCGCCGGGTCGAAGGCTGCCACGTCCACGCCGCGCGGGATCACCCGCAGCCGGTCCGCCCCCACCCCGTGACGCGCCGCCACCTGCGCCGCGACGAACCCGCTGATCGCGATCACCCGGTCGCCGCGCGCCAGCACCGCGTTGTAGTGCCGCTTGCCCGGGAACTCCTCGCCGTGCACCCCGTGCCAGGTCGTGACGAACGCCACCTCCGTGCGCCGCGCCGCCAGCCACGCCGACCACGCCGGCGCCCGCGAGCGCGCATGCATCAGCGCCACCCCCTCCGCCCGCACCAGCGATGCCAGCCGCCGCGAGTTGCGCCACACGCTCAGCGGGTCCTTGGTCATCAGGTCGAGCCACACGTGCTCGCCCCCGGCATGCTCGACCGCGCGCACCATCGGCCCGCCCGCGCTGGCCACCAGCGCCCGTCCCCCGGCCCGCACCACCGCGTCGACCATCTCCACCGTGCCCCGCTCCACCCCGCCCGCGGCCAGCGACGGCAGCACCTGCAGGACCGCGGCACCCGGAGGCAGCAGCGGCAGGACGGCTTCGGACGGCGGCGCGAGGGTGCGGATCAGCATGGCGGCGGCCCATAGCACGCACGCGCCGGCGCAGCCACGCAGCGGAGCAAGGCAAGGCCAGCGGCTCTGCCCCGATGTCCTGAAGCGGGGACCCCGCCAAAGGCCGAGCCTCTGGAAACCTCTTGTCGGGTCCGGAGTCCCACAGCCCCGGCCGTGCCGCAGACCGCAGACGGAGGCCGGGCCAGGGGCACTGCCCCTGGCGGGTCCAGGGCAGAGCCCTGGCCTTCCTCAAGGCAACCGAAACTACACAGCACATGCGGTGGCCGACGCGCAGGCGGACGGGACAGCAGCCAGCCATCCTGTATGCTGCGGCCGTGAGCAAGCGACCCCGCCCTGCCGACCCGCACCAGCCGGACCTGTTCGCGCCGCCGGATCCCCGTGAGACCCTGCCCACCCCCGCCGCCCCACCCCGCCCCAGGCTCCCCCGCGCCAGGCGGGCCCGCCCCGGACCGACCGGCGACGACCCCGCCACCCCTGCCCCCTCACAGGTGGGCCCCGCCAGTGGACCGCCCGGAACCGAATCGGTCCCCATCACCGCGACCTGCGCCGAGCAGCCGGACGCCGCACCCGATGCCGCGGCGCTCGAGACGGACCGCCCGGCCGATCCATCGCCCGCCGTCGTGCGCCCGCAGGCCCGGCCCGAGTTCCGCCGCATCGACCCGCTCGGCCTGCGCGCTGCCGACCGCCCTGACTCCTATCTCTACTGCGTACTCATCCGCGACGCCGCCGACGCCGTGCTGCGCGACGGCCTGCCGGACGAGAACCCGCCCGCCCTCATGGAACGCGGCGCCGTTCCCCGCCAGCTGGCCGCCGCCGCCGAGGAGCTGGGCTGGAGCGACGAGCAGCCCGGCGCGATCGCGGTGCTGCGGGTCCGCCGCGGCGAGATCGCCCCTGCCGACGCGACGCCCGGCGCCCGCCTCCGCCGCGCCGGCTGAACTCCTGCGAGGGGGTTTCCGAAGGCCCCGAGCCTTGCGGGCTCGGGCGGAGCTGCCAGAAGTTCCGACGATCCGCTTGGATCATCAGGACCTCTGGCAGCACAGGGAAAGCCGAACCTGTCTTCTCTCCGCCCCAACCAGGACCCCTGCCCATGGAGCTGACCGACCGCGGCGACGGCACCCGCCTTGCCTCGGAGCGCCTCCCTGGCCGCGCGCCCACCGTGGTGTTCCTCCCCGGGTTCCGTTCCGCCATGGACGGCGAGAAGGCCCTTGCCCTGTCCGCCTGGTGCGCGCGCTCCGGCCAGGCGATGCTGCGCCTCGACTATTCCGGCCACGGCCGCAGCGAGGGGCGCTTTGCCGACGGCACCATCGGCCGCTGGACCGCAGACGCCGCCGTCCTGCTCGACCGCACCGAGGGCCGCGTCGTGCTGGTCGGCTCGTCGATGGGCGGCTGGATCGCCCTGCTGCTCGCCCTCGCCCGCCCTGCGAGCGTCGCGGCCCTGGTGGGTGTCGCCGCCGCGCCCGACTTCACCGAGCGCCTGATGTGGGACGCCATGCTCCCGCAGGAGCAGGCCGCCCTGCGTCGTCTCGGCACGCTCCAGGTGCCCACGCCTTATGGTGCGCCGTTCCCCCTGAGCTGGCGCCTGATCGAGGAGGCGCGCGACCACCTGCTGCTCGACGCCCCCGTCGCGCTCCACTGCCCCGTGCGCCTGCTGCACGGCCAGGCCGACGCGGAGGTCCCTTGGGAGACTGCCTCTCGCCTTGCTGCGCGCCTCGCCTCGGCCGACGTCCGCACCATCCTGGTCAAGGACGCCACCCATCGCTTCTCGCGCCCGCAGGACCTCGCCCTGCTGTGCCGGGTCGTTGCGGAGACGATAGAGTGTCTCACGTGAAACATCTTCCCCTGTGGCGGGAAGCAGGGCTGGGTTCTGCCCAGACCCGCCAAAGGCTCGCCTTTGGAAACCCCTACTCAAGCAAGGCCGGTCCAGGGGCGGCTCGCCCCTGGCGGAGTTTGAGGCAGAGCCTCAACCTTCCTTGGCTTCCTCCCGCAGCGTCGCCGCCAGCCCTTCGCGGTAGCTCGGGTACCGCCACCTCACCCCCAGCGTCCGCTGCGTCGCCTCTCCCGAGACCCTGCGGTCCTCTTCCCAGAACGACAGCGCCATCCGGCTCATCCCCGTCATCGCCACTTCGAACGGCGTTACCGGCGGAGCCGCGACCCCCAGCAGCCGCGCCGCCTCGGCCAGCACGACGCTGCTCTCCGCCGGCACGTCGTCGCTCAGGTTGAACACGCGCGGCCGCGGAACGCCGTCCTGCCCCATCGCCGTCATCACCGCGGCGGCGATGTCGTCGCGGTGGATGCGCCCGAACACGTGGCCCGGCTTGCGCACCGCCTTGGCCTTCCCGGCGCGCAGCTCGGCGAACGGCGAGCGCCCCGGCCCGTAGATCCCCGCCAGCCGAAACAGGTCGAGCCTGTCCCCCGCCAGCGTGCGCCAGTCCGCCTCCGCCGCCACCCGCCGCAGCGACCGAGGCGAGGACGGTCTGGGCTCGGTGCGCTCGTCCACCCAGCCTCCGCCCCGGTTGCCGTACACTCCCGTCGTGGACAGGTACCCCACCCAGCGCAGCTCCCCCGCCGCGACCGCCGCGGCGAGCACCGCCCCGTGGCGCGCCAGCATCGGGTCCCCGGGCACGCCTGGCTCGGACTCCGTGGGCGCTGCCGTTGCCAGCACGTGCGTCGCCGCAGCCAGAGCGCCTGCCGCATTCTCGAACGCGACCGTCGCCACCCCGTCCGGCACAGTCGGCGCCGCGGACGAGGCGCGGTGCGTGCCCGTCACGTGCCACCCTGCCGCCGCCGCCCGCCGCGCGACCTCCAGCCCGCAGTACCCCAGCCCGAGGACGACCAGATGCGGCACACTCATTTGCGGCTCCCCCGACGGGCTTGTAGGATCGGACCCCATGACAGCACGCCCGGCCCTCCCTGGTGGCGCAGCTCTGCTGCTGCTGGCTGCCACCGTCCTGGGCGGCGCCGGGACACTGACGGTGCCTGCCGGTCTTCCAACGGCCACGCCGGCGTTGCCGGCAGCCCGGCAGCCACAGGTGGCGCAGATGGCCACGCCACGGCCGGCCGCAACCATGGCACCTCCGGCCGCACCCTTCCCCGACCCGCACGCCGCGGGCGCCCCCGTGCCCGCCGACGCCGCAGGTCCAGCGCCGGCACCCGGCAGCCCCGCCACGGCTTTGACCGCCGCGAAGCCCGGTGCCGCCACGCCCGACCCGGCTGCGTCCGACGACGCCCCCGCCGGCGGCACCCCAGATGCCGACACCGCGGAAGCCCTGCCGCTGCCTCCCGTCTCCCCCCGCCTGGGCGAGGGCCGCGACTACGAGCACTGCATGGACATGATGGCCAGCGACCCCTCCGGCGCGCTCGACTTCGCCGAGGCGTGGGAGGCCACCGGCGGCGGCGAGGGCGCGCAGCACTGCCACGCCATGGCCTCGATCGAGCTGGGCGACCCCGCCGTCGGCGCCGCCCTGCTCGACCGCCTCGCACAGAACAGCGCTGCTCCCGCACTCACCCGCGCCGCCGTGTTCGGCCAGGCCGACCAGGCCTGGATGATGGCCGGCGACGCGCCGCGCGCCTACGCCTCGGCCACGCTCGCGACCACGCTGTCGCCCGACGACCCAGACCTGCTAATCGACCGCTCCGTCGCCGCTGCCGCCCTCGGCCGCTTCCCCGAGGTGGTGGACGACCTGACCCGCGCGCTCGGGCTCGACCCGCGCCGCGCCGACGCCCTGGTCTATCGCGCCGCCGCCCAGCGCCACCTGGAGCACCTTGACCTCGCCGGCGAGGATATCGACCGTGCCTTCGCGCTGGACCCCGATGACCCCGAGGCGCTGCTGGAGCGCGGCATCATCCGCGAGCGCACCGGCAACCTCCGTGGTGCGCGAGAGGACTGGCAGCGCGCCGCCGAGCTGGCCCCGGACAGCGGCACGGGCGACCTCGCGCAGCAGAACCTTGCGCTGCTGGAGGCAGGGCCAGCCAGGTAAGGCCAGGGGCGCTGCCCCTGGACCCCGTCCAGGGGCGGCTCGCCCCTGGCGGGTCTGGGCGGAGCCCAGCCTTGCTTCCTTCCTGGGTCAAGCCGGCCGCAATGCCGCCAGCATCGTCGCGGCGACGCGGCGGGTAAGGCCGTCGCGCGGCGCCGCGGTCTTGTCACCGATCCGGCCGTCCAGGAACAGCGACGCCAAGCCGTGCACCAGCGACCAGCAGCCCAGGGCGCAGGCTTCCCGGTCGGCGTCGGCGGGCGTCTGCGCCGCCACCCTCGCCGCCAGCACGTCGTAGGCCGCCTCGCCCGCAGCGTGCAGCGCCGGGTGCGTGCCCAGGCGCGCGGGGCCGAACATCAGCCGGAACAGCGCCGGGTGCTCCTCCGCGTAGCGCACGTAGGCGACCGCCTGCGCCACCAGCGCCTCGTCCGCAGGCACCGCCCCATCGGCCGCGCCAAGGGCGTCGCGCAACCCGTCGAAGCCGTGCACCGCGACCGCCGCGAGCAGCGCCTCCTTGTCCGGATAATGCCGGTACGGCGCCATCGCGGACACGCCGGCACGGCGCGCGACTGCGCGCAGCGAGAGCGCGTCGGCGCCGCCCTCGGTCAGCAGCGCGAGCGCCGCGTCGACCAGCGCCGTCCGCAGCTCGCCATGGTGGTAGCTTTTCGCAGTCAATGTTGACACCGTAATCGGACTACCTATGTTTGCACT
The DNA here is from genome assembly GCA_964236585.1 of uncultured Acetobacteraceae bacterium. GTDB lineage: Bacteria > Pseudomonadota > Alphaproteobacteria > Acetobacterales > Acetobacteraceae > CAXSEF01. Next base: position 10,475 of record CAXSFE010000084.1, on the reverse strand, counting down.
GTAAGCAAACGGCTGGCCTCGTCCAGCCGTTCCGGCGTCCCCGCCGACAACCCCAGAAGGGCACAATGCTCAAGTTCACCATCCTGCTGCGCCGCAACCCGTCGCTGAGCCACGACGAGTTCGTCGCCCACCACCGCGAGCGCCACGCGCCGCTGTTCTGCGCTCTTCCTGCGGTGCGCGAGCACGTCCGGCGCTATGTCCAGTGCCATGCCGTGGCGGCCGAGCTGCCCGGCCTGCCGCCGGCACGCTTCGACGGCATCACCGAGCTGTGGTTCGACGACGCGGCCGGGCTGGAGGCGGTGTTCGGTTGCGAGGAGTACCTGCGCACGATCCGGCCGGACGAAGCGCGCTTCCTCGACCTGCACGGCTGCGAGTTCGTCCTGTCCACGGAGCACGTGGTCATCGCCTGATTTCCCCACAGAGGAGAGACGCCCATGGCCTACCCGCGTCATTCCGTCGACCTGTCCGGCTATCCCGACCTGGTCGTGGTCTATCTCGGCTACCGCGCGAAGGGCCTGAAGGGGGTGCGCAGCCTGCTGCGCATCGGCCGCGGTCTGGACGCGCTGCGCAGGGACCCGCCGGACGGGCTGCTGGCGCACGAGGCCATGATGTTCGGGCTCCTGCACCCGGGCTTTCGGCAGTACTGGCGCGACTTCGAAAGCCTCGAGGCTTTTACCCGCGCGCCGCGGCACGCCGCGTGGTGGCGCGACTTCGCCCGGGACCCGGCCAGCGGCGGCATCTGGCACGAGACCTACCGGCTGCGTGGCGGCATGGAGGCGATCTACTCGGGCGTGCCCGGGATCGGGTTCGCGCGTTTCGCGCCGGACCGCGCACCCATCGGGCCGTTCATGAGCGCGCGGCAGCGTGTCGCGACGGAGGCGACGGGACCAGCCCCGTGAAGGCGGGCCGGCTGGGCTCCCCCTCCGCCCGGACCCGTGGCCTCGGAAAACCTGTGCCGCAAACAAGTGGATTCAAAAGGCTCGCCTTTGGCGGAGTTTGAGGCGGAGCCTCAACCTTGCCTGCTTCTCCCCTTCAGAAGTCCAGGTCCGCGTAGTGTGCCGGCGGCGTGACCCCGCTCACCCGGTCCGTCAGCAGCGGCCGGAAGCTCGGCCTCGATTTTACCCGCGCGTACCACTCTCGCGCAGGCTGCGACAGGGACCAGTCCACGTCCGAGACGAAGTCCAGCGCCGACAGGTGCCCCGCGGCCGCAAAATCGGCCAGCGACAGCGTGTTCCCCGCCAGCCACGTCCGCGTCTCCGCGAGCCATCCCAGGTAGGCCATGTGGTGGCGCAGGTTCGCGTAGCCCGCCCGCAGCGCCGAGGCGTCCGGCTCGCCGCGCCCGTACAGCCGCTTCATGAACTTCTCGCCCAGCAGGTTCGCCGTGACCTCGGCGGCGAACTTGCCGTCGAACCAGGCCACCAGCCGCCTGACCTCGACCCGCTCCGCAGCACCCCGCCCGAGCAGCGTCGTCTCCTGGTAGGTCTCCTCCAGATACTCGCAGATCACCCCGGAGTCCGGCACCACAAGGCCGTTCTCCTCGGTGAGCGTGGGCACGGTACCGGCCGGGTTCATCTCCAGGTACTCGGGCCTGCGCTCCCAAACCTTCTCGACCCGCAGCTCATACGGCAGCCGCTTCTCGGACAACACAAGGCGCACCTTGCGGGCGTAGGGCGACAGCGGAAGATGGTACAGGACGCGCATGGCCGGCGTTATCGCACCGTGAGACGGATGCGCCAAGCGGATGCACGCGGAGGTAGCGGAACCGCATAGTCCCGTCCGCCCGGCCTGTTTCCGCCCCCGCCCACTGCGACGCCTTGCCTAGGCCCCACTGCCGGATGCGGACCCGCCCGCCCCAGCGGCGAACGGCAGCAGCCCCGCGAGCAGGGCCCGCTCTGCAGACCCCACGAGCCCGCCGTAGTCGGCGGCCACCCTGGACCGCCACCGCTCCTCGGGGTCTGCCGTGGCGCCCGACGTGCCCGCCCCGTCCCACAGCACCGGCAGCGCGCCGCGCAGCGCCGCCCCGGAGCGCTCCATGTCGCCGAGCAGCGCGTGCATCATCCCGATCTGGTAGTGCACGCCCGCGTTGTCCGGGTCGCGCGTCGCCGCCCGCCCGAGCAGGCCGAGCGCGTCGCGGTAGCGGCGGTTCGCCACCGCCGTGTAGGCCCGCGCGAGCCTCGCCAGGTCGTCGAAGCCGGCCGCGAAGCCGTGCTCCGCCCGGCCCAGGATCGCGTCCGCGAAGCCGAGCGGCTCCGGCGTGGCAAGGATCGCCGCCCAGTCGAACCCGTCCTCGCAGGGATGGAAGCCGCGCAGGAGCCGCACCGGCCCGGGCCCGACCGCGCGCAGCGCGAGGACGATGTCGTGGTGGTCCATGATGTCGAAGGCGGGGAACACCAGGCTCGCCCGCGCCGCGAGGCCGGGCAGGATCGCGCACAGGTCGCGGTATTCGGGGTGGTAGACGCGCGCGCGGTTCCAGCGCCAGCTCCGGCACTCCGCCCTGCCGAGCGTGATCCTGGGCGCGCAGGCATGGACCGCGTCCGCCCCCGCCAGGTGGCCGAACAGCAGGGCCGCATATCCGCCCATGCTGATGCCCATGGTCCTGATCCGGCCCGCGCCGCAGGCCGCCGCGACGTCGCGCAGCAAAGACGCGGTGTCCTCGACGCCTCGCGTGAGGCCGGGGATGCCGCGCTGGTAGTAGTCGTTGCCCCTCACGTTGAGGAACAGCTGCGAGTTCGGCGACGCCAGCCCCGCAAGCTGGAAACATCGCGGCGGCGTGAACGCTCGGCAGAACACGACATCCAGCGTGCCAGAGTCACGCCGCCTGAACAGATCGAAGTCCCCGATCGAGAACCCATCGGTTCCGCCTGCATCGCGGACCTGCTTCGGAGTGTACATTAGTAACCTTGAGTTGAATTATCTTTCTATAAAAGCAACCTGAAGCTGAAACGATGAACGGTTCTTGGTCGTCGTTGTCATGATAATGTCATACTGTACGGAAATGCAATGTTCACGTATCGGCCGGAAGCGCGTTCCAGACGCTTCATGTCGGCCGCTTTATACGAACGGCGCGACCGGCTGACCCATCGACAGGAAAGACTGGGCGCTGCCCAGACCCACCAGGGCGAGCCGCCCCTGGACCGGCGCTGCTTGAGGAGTACGTTTCAAGGGCGCAGCCTTTGGCGGAGTTTGAGACTCACGCTTGAAGGCGGGCCTCAGCCTTGCTTGCGTGAACGGTGCCACGTGTCAGCCCGTCGCGCCGGCCGCCTTACCTCAGCAGCCACCGCAACGACCGGCGCAGCGCCTCGGTGCCGTCGCGCTCGAACCATCGCCCGTGCGCGAAGACCACCCGCTCCGTCTGCAGCGCCAGCAGCCGCTTCGCCGCCGCGCGGGCGTCCTTGCGGCGCAGCCGGATCGCCGCGCGCAGGTAGGGGGGCGGCATCCCGTCCGGCGCCGCCGAGCCGAACAGCCGCACCAGCGGGCGCAGCGCCATCGGCAGCTTTTTCGGCTCCAGGTTCAGCACCAGGTCAGTCAGCACCAGGGTGCGCGAGGCCGCGTGGAACAGCGCCACCTCGCGGAAGCCCAGCCCGCCGGGCACCACGACGAGCTCGATCGCCCCGCCCCACGCCCCGGGCGCCACCTCGCCGAGGTCGTGGTCCAGCCGCACCCCGCTCCGCCGCACCGGCGCGCGCTCGCGCAGCCCTGGCGCCGCCCAGGTTTCCGCCCCCGGCACGTGGCGCTGCCAGTCCTGCAGGAACGTCCAGTGCGCGACGTTGGGCGCGACCAAGTGTCGGATCGGCCCGATCGCCTCGATCCGCTGCTGCAGCGCGAAGCCAAACCGCGTCGGCGAATGCAGCAGCGCCGAGCCGTCCGGCAGGCGGATCACCGTCATCCGCACCGGCAGCAGCACGCCAAGCGGCATCGGCATCACGCTGTCCACCACGAACACGTCGTCGGCGACCGGCCTGGGCACGTCGAACGGCGGATAGCCCGCCTCCCCGGCCGTCAGCCCGGGCCCGCCGAGCAGCCGCTCCAGTGGCCCGGTCCCCTGGCTTGGTCCGCTCAGCGGCGCGGGGCTGGTGACCGCCGCCACCGCCAACTCGCACAGCCCGGCGGCGAGCAGCATGGCGCGGCTTGTCGCAGGCTCGCGCCGCAGCGCCAGGGCGGCGGCGCACAGGGCGAGGCCGCCCGCCGTGTCGAGCGCGAGGTGCTGGCGCATGGTCAGCACCGGCCGCACGCCAGCCTCGTAGTCGGTGAAGGGCACGGCGCCGAGACCGAACGCGCTTGCAGCGCCGAGCACCCGTCGCGCGGGTGGCGACAGCGACGAGCCCGCGGCCAGGGTCCCGAGAAGCGAGGCAATCGCGAGATCGATCGCGCCGTGCAGGCGGGTGGATATCATATGCGGGCTCCCGACTGGGTTTTGCTACCCCAACGGCGCCGGACACCCCGGGATCGCGGCCCCTCCTGATCGTGAGCCGGTCCAGGGCGGCTCGCCCTGGCGGGTCCAGGGCAAAGCGCTGGCCTTGCCGCCTTTGCTACGCCCGCATCGCGTCCTCGGCCTCAAGCGGCTGGTCGAGGTACTTCACGTACTCCTTCGGCACGACCTGCCAGAACCGCCCGACGTGCTTGTCCCAGTCATGCAGCAGCATCGCGCCGTAGCGGCTGTGCGTCGCCGTGGTGTGGCGCGTCACCAGCGTGTGCAGCACCTCCGCCCAGTGCGGCGTGGCGACTCGCGCCCAGCGCAGCGTCTCCGGGTTGATCCTCTGCTCGAACTTCCCGTCGGCGTCGTAGACGAACGCCATGCCGCCGGTGAAGCCTGCGCCGAAGTTGTCGCCCGTCCGCCCGAGCACGACGACGGTGCCGCCGGTCATGTACTCGCAGCAGTTCGAGCCGACCCCCTCGACCACGGTGGTGGCGCCGGAGTTGCGCACCGCGAAGCGCTCGCCCGCCTGCCCCGCCGCAAACAGCTCGCCCGCGGTCGCCCCATACAGGCAGGTGTTGCCGATGATGGTGTTGTCCTGGCTAACCAGGGGGGAGGAGACCGCGGTGCGGATCACGATGGACGCGCCCGACAGCCCCTTGCCCACGTAGTCGTTGGCGTCGCCGATCACGTCGAGCCGAAGGCCCTGCACGGCGAACGCGCCCAGCGACTGCCCGGCCGAGCCGCGCAGGCGCACCGTGACGTGGCCGGGTGCGAGGCCCGTCATCCCGAAGCGCCGGGTGATCTTGGAGCTGAGCTTGGTGCCGATCGCGCGGTGGGTGTTCCGCACCCCGTACTCGAGCTGCATCTTCTCGCCGTGCGCGAACAGCGGTTGCGCGTCGGCGATCATCTGCGCGTCCAGCGTCTCCGGCACCTCGTTGCGGCCTTCGCGCGTGCAATAGCGCGCATGGTGCCCCGGGTCCGCCTGCGCCAGCAGCGGGTTGAGGTCGAGATCGTCGAGCAGCTCCGACCCGCGGCTGACCTGGCGCAGCATGTCCGTGCGCCCGATCACCTCGGCCACCGTCCGCGCGCCGAGGGAGGCCAGGATCTCGCGCACCTCCTCGGCGATGAACGAGAACAGGTTGATCACCTTCTCCGGGCTGCCCTCGAACTTCTTCCGCAGCGTCTCGTCCTGCGTGCACACGCCGACCGGGCAGGTGTTGGAGTGGCACTGCCGGACCATGATGCAGCCCATCGCGACCAGCGAGGCCGTGCCGATGCCGAACTCCTCGGCACCGAGCATCGCCGCAATCACCACGTCGCGCCCGGTCTTGATCCCGCCGTCGGTGCGCAGCTTCACCCGGTGGCGCAGGCGGTTGAGCATCAGCACCTGGTGCGCCTCGCTCAGCCCCATCTCCCAGGGGAGGCCCGCGTACTTCACCGACGTCTGCGGCGAGGCGCCCGTGCCACCGGAGTGCCCGGAGATCAGGATCGCGTCCGCCTTGGCCTTGGCGACGCCCGCGGCGACAGTGCCGATCCCGGACCGGCTGACCAGCTTCACGCAGACTGTGGCGTCGGGGTTGATCTGCTTGAGGTCGTAGATGAGCTGGGCCAAGTCCTCGATCGAGTAGATGTCGTGGTGCGGCGGCGGCGAGATCAGCGTCACGCCCGGCGTCGCATGGCGCAGCTTCGCGATCAGCCCGGTGACCTTGAACCCGGGCAGCTGCCCGCCCTCGCCGGGCTTTGCGCCCTGCGCGACCTTGATCTCGATCTCGCGGCAGTTGTTGAGGTACTCCGCCGTCACCCCGAACCGCCCCGACGCCACCTGCTTGATCGCGGAGGACGCGTTGTCGCCGTTGGCGCGCGGCTTCGAGCGATCCGGGTCCTCGCCGCCCTCGCCGGAGTCGGAGCGCGCGCCGATGCGGTTCATCGCGATCGACAGCGTCTCGTGCGCCTCCGGGCTCAGCGCGCCCAGCGAGATCCCGGGCGCGATCAGCCGCTTCCTGATCTCGGTGATGCTCTCGACCTCGTCGACGGAGATCGACGGATGCTCCTCCGTGCGGAAGTCCAGCAGGTCGCGAAGCGCTATCGGCGGCTGCCGGCGCACCGCGTCGGTGTAGCGCCGGTAGGTCTGGTAGCTGTCGGTCGCCACCGCCGTCTGCAGCGTGTGCATCAGCCCGCCGTCGAAGGCGTGCGCCTCGCCGGAGACGCGCTTCTTGTAGATGCCGCCCACCGGCAGCGTGATCACGTCGCTGCCCCACGCCACCGCGTGCAGCGCCAGCACGCGCCGCGAGATGCCGGACAGCCCGATGCCGCTGATGCGCGACTGCATGCCTGGGAAGAACTCCGCGACCAGCGCGCGCGACAGCCCGATCGCCTCGAAGTTGGTCCCGCCGCGATACGACGAGATCACCGAGATGCCCATCTTCGACATCGTCTTCAGCAGGCCCTTGTCGATCGCCTTGCGATACCGCGCGACGGCCGCGCGCAGGCTTAGCTCCGGGTGGAACAGCCCGCGCCGGTGCCGGTCGGCGATGCTCTCCTGCGCCAGGTACGCGTTGACCGTGGTCGCCCCCACGCCGATCAGCACGGCGAAGCTGTGCACGTCGACGCACTCCGCCGCCCGCACGTTCAGGCTCGTGAAGGTGCGCAGGCTTGAGCGCACCAGGTGTGTGTGCACCGCCGCCGTCGCCAGGATCATCGGGATCGGCGCACGCGACTGCCCCTGGTGCTCGTCGGTGAGCACGACGTGGGTGGCGCCGGCGCGCACGCCCTCCTCCGCCTCGCGCCGGATGCGGTCGATCGCGGCGCGCAGGGCCACTCCGCCGTCCGGCCCGCCGTCCGCCGCCTCGTCGACCGCGAAGGTGCAGTCCACCTCGCACGCCGCCTCGCCCATGATCACGCGCACCGCGCGGTACTCGGCCGTGCTCAGCACCGGGCTGTCGAGCTGCAGCAGGTCGCACTGCGAGCTGTCCTCGTCGAGCACGTTGCCGAGGTTGCCGAGCCGCGTCTTGAGGCTCATCACCGCCGTCTCGCGCAGGCTGTCGATCGGCGGGTTTGTCACCTGCGCGAAGTTCTGCCGGAAGTAGTGGTGCAGGCCCCGGTACTTCTCGCTCAGCACCGCGACCGGCGTGTCGTCGCCCATCGAGCCGATCGCCTCGGCCCCCTCCTCCACCATCGGGTGCAGGATCACCTCCAGCTCCTCCAGCGTGGTGCCCACCGCGAGCTGGCGCCGCCGCAGCTCCTCGCCCACGTACTCCACCGGCTCGGTGGCATCCGCCCCCATCACCGGGTCGATGCGCCGGATGCGCCGCGTCCAGGCGCCGAAGTCCTGGCGCGCGGCCAGCATGTCGAGCAGCGCCGCGTTGCCCAGGAACGCCGGCGCGTCGAGGTCGACGCCGATGCTCTCGCCCGGCCCGACGTGGCCCTTGGCGATGATCTCGGACTCCGCGAACTTCACCATCCCGGTCTCGGACCCGACCACGAGCATGTCGTGCACCGTCACGGTGTAGCGCAGCGGCCGCAGTCCGTTGCGGTCAAGCCCCGCCACCATCCAGCGCCCGTCGGTGGCGCAGATCGCCGCCGGCCCGTCCCACGGCTCCATCACCGCGTTGCAGTAGCTGAACAGGTCGCGGTGGCTTTCCGGCATCGTGGCGTCCGAGCCGATGCTCGCCGGGATCAGCAGCGCCTTGGCCATCGGCGCGTCGCGGCCCGCGCGCACCAGCAGCTCGAACGCGGCGTCCAGCGAGGCCGTGTCCGACCCGCCCGCCTGGATCACCGGCTTGACGTCGTCGACGTACGGGTCGAGCGGCGCCCCGGCCAGCCGCGTCTCGTGGCTCTTCATCCAGTTGGTATTGCCCGAGATCGTGTTGATCTCGCCGTTGTGCGCGAGCATGCGGAACGGCTGCGCCAGCTTCCAGGTCGGGAAGGTGTTGGTGGAGTAGCGCTGGTGGTAGATCGCGAACCGGCTGACGAAGCGCTCGTCGGCGAGGTCGGGGTAGAAGTCCGACAGGTTCTCGGCCAGGAACATGCCCTTGTAGACGATCGAGCGGCAGCTCAGCGAGCACACGTACAGCTCGCTGATCTGCGCCGCGATCGCCGCCTTCTCGATGCGCCGGCGGATCACGTACAGGTCGCGCTCGAACTCGGAGTCCTCCGTGCCGCGCAGGTTGCGCAGCATGATCTGCTCGATCTCGGGCCGCGTCGCGTTCGCCTTCTCGCCGATCACCGACACGTCGATCGGCACCTGGCGCCAGCCGTAGATCGCGTAGCCGAAGCGCAGGATCTCGGTCTCGACGATCTGGCGGCAGCGCTCCTGCGCGTTCAGGTCCGTCTTGGGCATGAACACCTGCCCCACCGCGATCCTGCGCTGCGGCACCGCATCCCCCGCGCGCCGGATCGCGTCGGCGAAGAAGTCCTGCGGGATCTCGATGTGGATCCCTGCCCCGTCGCCGGTCTTGCCGTCCGCGTCCACCGCGCCGCGGTGCCACACCGCGCGGAGAGCGTCGATGCCGGCCTGGACGACGTCGCGCCGGGCGCGGCCGTCCAGCGCGGCGATCAGGCCGACGCCGCAGTTGTCGTGCTCCATCGACGGGTCGTAGGTGTGCTCCAGCACGGCCGCGTTGCGCGCCCAGCCGGCGAGGAACTCGGCTCCGGTCTCTTCGGTCATGCCCGCACTCCTTGCGCGAAAACGATGGAAGGGAAGCAAGCCTGGGCTCTGCCCAGACCCGCAAAGGGCCCGAGGCCCTTTGATCCCGCTACTTAAGTCGAGGTTTCCAAAGGCTCGGCCTTTGGCGGGGTCCAGGGGCAGAGCCCCTGGCCTTCCTTACTCCGCCGCGACCGCGACCTGCGCGTCCACCGGCTTCGCCGCCGCCCGCCCCTGCATCCACGCGTGCATCTGCGCCGCCGCGTCCCGCCCGTCCCGGATCGCCCACACCACCAGGCTCGCGCCGCGCACGATGTCGCCGGCGGCGAACACCCCGTCCAGCGTGCTCATGAACGTCCTGTGGTTGACCTTGAGCGTCCCCCAGCGGCTGACATCCAGCCCGTCCGCGCCCCACAGCCGGGGCAGCTCCTCCGGGTCGAAGCCGAGCGCCTTGATCACCAGGTCCGCGTCGACGGTGAACAGGCTGTCCTCCTGCTGCTCGACCGACTGCCTGCCCGACGCGTCGGGCAGGCCGAGCCGCATCCGCGTGGCCCGCACCCCGCCCACGTGACCCGGCCCCTCGCCCGACATCGCCGCCGCGACCGCGCCGGTTGCCCCCGCGTCGGCCGCGAGGAACGCCTCGGGGGCGGACAGCCACACGAACTCCACGCCCTCCTCCTCGGCGTTCTTCACCTCGCGCATCGAGCCGGGCATGTTCGCCTTGTCGCGCCGATAGAGGCACTTCACCGACACGGCACCCTGCCGCACCGCGGTGCGCACGCAGTCCATCGCCGTGTCGCCGCCGCCGACCACCACGACGCGCTTGCCCGCCGCGTTCAGCGCGCCGCTGTCGAACTCCGGCACCGTGTCGCCCAGCCCCTGCCGGTTCGACGCCGTCAGGTAGTCGAGCGCCGGCACGATCCCGTCCAGCCCCGCGCCGGGGCCGCGGATGTCGCGGTTCTTGTACACTCCCGTCGCGATCAGAACGGCGTCGTGGCGCGCACGCAGGTCCTCGAACGCCAGCTCGCCCTCGCCGGCGCCGATGCCCTGGCCGAGGTGGAACACGATGCCCGCCTCCTCGAACAGCTTCCAGCGGCGCAGCACCACGTCCTTCTCCAGCTTGAAGCCGGGGATGCCGTAGATCATCAGCCCGCCCACGCGGTCGTAGCGGTCGTACACGTGCACCGCGTAGCCCATCCGGCGCAGCGCATCCGCCGCAGCCAGCCCGCCCGGCCCCGCGCCGACGATGCCCACCGAGCGCCCCAGCTCGCGCCGCGGCGTGGGCGGCTTCACCCAGCCCTGGTCCCAGGCGTGGTCCGTGATGAAGCGCTCCACCTCGCCGATGGTGACGCTCTCGAAGTCCTTCTCGATGACGCAGTTGCCCTCGCACAGCCGGTCCTGCGGGCAGATGCGGCC
>CAXSFE010000083.1:0-16666 GCA_964236585.1 uncultured Acetobacteraceae bacterium | reverse complement strand
CCGCAGCACCCCCCGCCGCCGTCGCGCCGGCAGGGCCCGCCGGCGCGGTTCCTCCGCCTCCCGCCGCGACACCCTCAGAGGCCAGCGCCTGGCTCGTGGCGGTGCCGATCGCCGGCAGCGGGGTCCGGGTCAGCACCCGCTCCGACAGTTCGCGCTGCGCCGACAGCCGGTCTGTCTGTCCGGTCCGCGTCGCGAGGTCGGGCAGCGCCGGCCGCGCCGGCACCGTGCCGATCTTCGGCCAGGGCTGGCCGATCCCCGGCGGCGGCGGGCGCTGCTGCGCGATCGTGCCGCCCTCCAGCTCGTGCCACCACTGCACCGGCGCATCCAGCGCCACGTGCTGGTTGCCGCATCCGCCCAGCGCGCACGCCGCGGCCAGGACGAGCACCGCCCCGGCCGTGGCCCGGGCCATGCCCGGCGCGGCCACGCCGCGCGCCCGATCCCCTCGCTGCACGCCGGGGACGGTTGCGTGGAGCGTGCCTTGCCGCGTCCCACCCACGCTCCTAGCCTCCGATGCCGCCTGCGTGTCCATCATTCGTCCCGGTGCGCGCGGGCGGCGACCGGCCCATTCGTCCGCCACGCCCGATGCCCGCGCGCAACGGTGTAGCGCGACGAACGGCCCCACGAAAGGAGGCCTGAATGGCCGAGCGAGGGAACGACGCCGGCCAGGACGTGCCGCCACCCGGGCCAGCCGGCATCGCCGTGCCCGGCGCTGACCCGGCGTCCCCAAACCCGGCGCTCCCGAACCCGGCGCATCCAGGCCTCACGATCCCCGGCCTCGCGATCCCCGGCCTCGCGATCCCCGGCCTCACGATCCCCGGCCTCGCGGTGCCCGACCCCCTCGCGATCGGCCGCACCATGGCCGACGTCGCCGAGCGCTCCCGCCGCCTGGTCGGCGACTGGCTGCGCCGCCAGGTGCTCGACCCCGCCGCCACCGGGCGCACCGGCGAGGCCGACCCGCTCAACATCGGCGGCGCGTTCATGACCATGACCGCGCGCCTCATGGCCCAGCGCGCCGGCCTGGTGCAGGCGCAGATCGGGTTCTGGCAGGACTACCTCACGCTCTGGCAGGCCACCACGCGCCGCCTGTGGGGCTTCGACGCCCCCCACGCCGCCGCGCCCGCCACCCCGGACGAGGCCGCCGCGCCGACCGACCCGCCCTGGAGGGACGAGGTGTTCGACTTCATCAGGCAGTCCTACCTCCTCTGCGCCCGCTACGTGCAGGACGTCGTCGGCCAGGCAGACGGCCTCTCGCCGCGCACCGTGCAGAAGGCCGACTTCCACGCCCGCCAGTTCGTGGGCGCGATGAGCCCGGCCAACTTCCTGCTGACCAACCCAGACATCCTGCGCCGCACCGTCGAGACCGGCGGCGAGAACCTCCTGCGCGGCCTGGCCAGCCTGCTCGGCGACCTGGAGCGCGGCCGCGGCCGCCTCGCGCTCCGCCTGTCCGAGCTGGACGCCTTCCGCCTCGGCGAAACCGTCGGCATCACGCCCGGCCGCGTCGTGTTCCAGAACGAGCTGCTCCAGCTCATCCAGTACGCCCCGGCCACGGCGCGGGTGCTGGCCCGCCCGCTGATGATCGTGCCGCCCTGGACGGGCAAGTTCTACGCGCTCGACCTGCGCCCGCGGAACAGCTTCGTCCGCTGGGCCGCCGCCCAGGGCCACACCGTGTTCATGCTGAGCTGGGCCGCCCCGGGGCAGGCGGCCGCAGCGCCCGCCGGCACCCGCCCGCCCTCGCCCGGCCCCGGCGAACCGGCCGACGTCGGCGAGGCCGCGGACGACGTGCTCGACCGCCAGGCGTTCGAGGACGCCATGCGCCACGGCTTGCTCGCCAGCCTGGACGCGATCCTACGCCTGACCGGCGAGAGCGAGGTCAACGCGGTCGGCCAGTGCCTCGGCGGCACCCTGCTCGCCGCCACCCTCGCCGCGATGGCCCGCGGGGGCGACCGGCGCATCGCCTCCCTCACCCTGCTGACCACGATGCTCGACTTCGCCGAGACCGGCGAGCTGGGCGTGTTCATCGACGAGGGCCAGCTCGCCGCCTTCGACGTCCCGCCCGCCGCTGCCCGCCTGCCCGCTGACCAGCACCCCGCCGCCCCCGACCACGCCGCCACGCTCACCCTGCTGCGCGCCAACGACCTGATCTGGTCGTTCGTCGTCGCCAACTACCTCACCGGCAACGACCCGTTCCCGTTCGACCTGCTGCACTGGACCGGCGACGCCATGCCGCTGCCGCCGCGCCTGCACGGCTTCTACCTGCGCCAGCTCTACGGCGCCGACCGCCTCGCCCGCCCCGACTCCCTGACCCTGCTCGGCGTGCCGATCGACCTCGGCCGCATCGACGTGCCCTGCTACGTGCTCGCCGCCCGCGACGACCACATCGCCCCCTGGCGCTCCGTCTACCGCGGCGCGCGCCACCTCGGGGCCGAGCGCCGCTTCGTGCTCGCCGCGTCCGGCCACTACGCGGGCGTCGTCAACCCCCCCGAGGGCGGGCGCTACAGCCACTGGCTCCACGCCGACCTGCCGCCGGAGCCGGACGCCTGGTTCGCCGGCGCCGCCGAGATGGCCGGCTCCTGGTGGCCCGACTGGCAGCGCTGGGTGCTCGCGCGCGACCGCAGGACAGTGCCCGCCCGCACCCCCGAAGGCGCCGGCGAGCCCGCCCCCGGCAGCTTCGTCCGCGGCCGGGCCGCCTGACCCCGTGCCGCCTGACGCCGGGCCGCCCGGCCCGCGGGCACCCGCCCGCTACGTCTGGCCGGTGCAGGAGCCACCGTAGTCCTGCGAGTTGACCTCCGCGTCGACCCGCATCGTCGCCACGTTCACCGCCTGCAGGTACGGCATGTTGCCCAGCAGCCGCAGCGTGTCCGCCGGCGGCGCCATGAACGCCGGCGGCGACAGCGCCAGCTCCGCCGCCCGCCGGTCGTTGTCCGCCAGCGCGTCCGCCGCCCGCACCAGGTCGTCCACCACCACCTGCGACGGCGTCCCCGGCGCCACCCCCAGCGCCCGCCGCACGTCCCCCCGCGCACCCAGGATCTGCTCGTGCGCGACCCCCGACAGGCACGCCCAGCGCGGGCTCGTGCCCGCCACGCCGCTCAGGTACTCGACCGCCGCCGCCGCCCGCGCCGCCTCGGCCGGCCGCCCATACGTCTGCGAGGCGCTCGAGAACGCGTCCGCCGCCAGCCCGATCGCCGCCAGGTCGGGGTCCCGCCCGCCCAGCGCGCCCGGCGGCAGCCGCGCCACGTCCACCGGCAGCGGGGCCGGACCCGCACACGACACGCACAGCACCGCCGCCCACGCCCACAGTCTCACCACGCCACCCCCGATCCTGCCCGCGACGCAGATGGCACCGGCGGGCGGCAAGGAAGCAAGGTCGGGCTCTGCCCGAACCCGCAAAGGGTCCGAGGACCCTTTGATCCCGTTACTTAAGGGAAGCCATCCAAGGGGCTCCCCTTGGCGGGGTCCCCGCTTCCAAGCATGGGGGCAGAGCCCCTGGCCTTCCTTCACGCCGCCGCCGCCGCCCGCCACCCCGCGCCGAGCGTCATCAGCGCGATGTTCTCCACCGCCGCCCCCGACGCCCCCTTCCCCAGGTTGTCGAGCTGCGCCACCAGAACCGCCTGCCGGTGCGCCTCGCTCGCGTGCACCCGCAGCACCAGCCGGTCCGTCCCCGCCAGCGCCTCCGCGCTCAGCGACCCGCAGTCGTCGCGCGCCACCTCGACCCGCGCGCTGCCGTGGTAGTGCGCCGCCAGGACGTCGTGCAGCACGCCGGCGCGCGGCGTCCCGGTCAGCAGGTCGAGGTGCAGCGGCACCGACACCAGCATCCCCTGCGCGAAGTGCCCCACCGACGGCACGAACACCGGCCGCCGCGACAATCCCGTGTTCGCAACCAGTTCCGGGACGTGCTTGTGCTCCAGGGTGAGCGCGTACAGCTCGAACGCCGGCCCCCCCTCGCGCTCGTGCGCCTCGATCATCGCCCGCCCGCCCCCGGAATACCCACTGACCGCGTTCACGCACACCGGGTAGTCCGGCGGCAGCACCCCCGCCTCCACCAGCGGCCGGATCAGCGCGATCGCCCCCGTCGGGTAGCACCCCGGGTTGCTCACCCGCCGGCTGCCCGCGATCCGCCCACCCTGCCCCTGCGACAGCTCGGCGAACCCGTACACCCAGTCGGGGTCCGTCCGGAACGCGCTGCTCGCGTCCAGCAGCTTCGGTGCCGCCTCGCCCAGCCCGTCCGCCAGCGCCACCGCCTCGCGCGACGCCGCGTCCGGCAGGCACAGCACCACCAGGTCCACCTCCGCCATCATCGCCCGCCGGGCCGCGGGGTCCTTCCGGCGCTCCGGATCGATGGAGCACACCTCCACCGGAAGCTCGCGCAGCCGGTCGCGGATGCCGAGGCCCGTCGTGCCGGCCTCGCCGTCGATGAACACGCGGGGAGTGGGGCGCATGGCGGAAACTCCGACAAGGAAGGCAAGGCCAGGGCTCTGCCCTGGACCCGCCAGGGCGAGCCGCCCTGGACCGGCACAAATTAAGCCCAGAGACCAGACATGAAAAAGGGGCGGACCCTGCGGCCCGCCCCTTCCATCCAGCCGACCCGCTTGTGCCTCAGCGCTTGCTGAACTGGAACGACCGGCGCGCCTTGGCCTTGCCGTACTTCTTTCGCTCGACCACGCGGCTGTCGCGCGTGAGGAACCCGGCCACCTTGAGGATGCCGCGCAACTCCGGCTCGTAGTAGGTCAGCGCCCGGCTGATCCCGTGGCGCAGCGCCCCGGCCTGGCCGGACAGCCCGCCGCCGTTGACCGTGCAGAACACGTCGAACTGGTTGTAGCGGTCCGCCACCAGGAACGGCTGCGTCAGCAGCATCCGCAGCACCGGGCGCGCGAAATACACGCCGACCCGCTTGCCGTTGACCTGGATGTCGCCCTTGCCCGGCTTGATCCACACGCGCGCGATGGCGTTCTTGCGCCGGCCCGTGGCGTAGGAGCGGCCCTGCTCGTCGCGCTTGGCCTCGCGGCGCACCGCGCCCTCGGCCAGAACCCCGTCCGGCGTGCCGCCGGCGATGCCGGCCGCATCGACCAGCTCCTTGAGGTCCGCGAGCGTGCGGGTCTGGGTCTCTGCCTCTGACATGCCCTCAGGCCCTCTTGTTCTTGGGGTTCATCGCCGCGACGTCGAGCGCCACCGGCTGCTGCCCGTCATGCGGATGGCTGGTCCCGGCATACACGTACAGGTGCTTCATCTGCGCGCGCTGCAGCGGCCCGCGGGTGATCATCCGCTCGACCGCCTTCTCGACGACGTGGCCCGGGTTCTTGCTGTCCAGCCGCTGGCGGATGGTGCGCTGCTTGATGCCGCCCGGGAACCCGGTGTGGTAGTGGAACAGGTCCTGCTCGGCCTTCTTGCCGGTGAGCTTCACCTTCTCCGCGTTGATCACGACGATGTTGTCGCCGCAGTCGACGTGGGGCGTGAACTGCGCCTTGTGCTTGCCGCGCAGGCGCGCCGCAATGATCGACGCCAGCCGGCCCAGAACCAGGCCGTCCGCGTCGATCAGGGTCCAGCCCTTGCTGACCTCCGCAGGCTTCAGCGAATGCGTTGACTTGAACATGGGCGTTCCCGTGACCTCGATATGCCGCGCTGTATCGAACCCAAACCGTTGCGCGTCAAGGCCTTCCGCCATGTGGTATCATGGTGCCACAATCCCCCAGCCTCCGCGCGGAAACCCAGCCCTGCCTTTGCAATGCCGGTCCAGGGCGGCTCGCCCTGGCGGGTCCAGGGCAGAGCCCTGGCCTTGCCTGCTCCCGCCGCCTGTCCCAATCCCCTCGCATGACCCACCCCCCCGTCCACATCATCGGCGCCTCCGGCCGTTCCGGCGCCGCTCTGTGCCGCGCCCTGCTGGCCCAGGGCACGCCCGTGGTCGCCGTCGTGCGCAGCCCGGACCGCCTCGCCCAGGCCGGCCTGACCCCCGGCACCCCCGGCCTGTCGGCCCGCACCGCCGACCTCGCGAGCCCCGCCATGCTCGCCGCGGCGCTGGCCGACGCCGCCTGCATCGTCAGCGTCGCCCACGCCCGCCACGCCGGGGCGGTCCTGGCCGCCAGCCCTGCCGGCACGCGCCACGTCTTCCTCGGCAGCACCCGCATGCACACGCGCTGGCCCGACGCGCACGGCCAGGGCGTGCGGGCCGGCGAGGCCGCCTTCCTCCGCTCCGGCCGCTCGGGCGTGATGCTGCACCCCACGATGATCTACGGCGCGCAGGGCGAGGACAACGTGCAGCGCCTCGCCGCCCTGCTCCGCCGCCTGCCCGCGCCCGGCGGCCGGCCGCTGGTGCCGCTGCCCGCCGGCGGCCGCGCCCTGGTGCAGCCGATCCACCAGTCCGACGTCACCGCCTGCGTGCTCGCCGCCCTGGCCCGCGACTGGGACGGCCCGCACGCGCTGACCATTGCCGGACCCCAGGCCGTGCCCTACGCCGCGTTCGTCCGCCTGGTCGCAGGCGCCACCGGCCTCGCTCCGCCCCGCGTGATCGCCGTGCCCGCCGCCCCGCTGATCGCCGCCACGGTGCTGACCCGCCTGCCGTTCCTGCCGCGCATCAGGGCCGGCGAGCTGCGCCGCCTGCTCGAGGACAAGGCGTTCGACATCGCCCCGATGCGCGCCACCCTCGGCGTCGCCCCGATCCCGCTCGAACGCGGCCTCGCCGCCACCTTCGCATCACCGCCGCTCACCGGAACGTGACACGATGCCGCCGCGACCGCCGCGGCCGGCCGCGTTGACGCACCACATCCGAAACCGCCGTCCTCCGCATCCGGGCCGGCCGTCTCCCCAGCGATGCCGCAGACCCAAGGACGTGGCGCCATGAAGCTCTCCACCATCGCCGGCCTCTCCGCCCTGCTCCTCGCCACGCCCGCCCTCGCGCAGTCGGTGGCCCCGCCCGCCGGCCTGTCGACGCAGGGCGAGTCGATCGGCATCGCGCCCTCGAACGGGTCGCAGGGCACGGCCTCCAGCATGCCCGAGCCCGCGTTCCACGTCTTCGGCCTGCCGGTGGGCATCAGCGCCCCCGTCAACTCGCCCTACATGAACTCGGCCACCACCACCTTCGCCGGGCAGCCAATGAACGGCGCGGACGCCGTCGTGTCTCGCAGCATGGGCACCAACGTCGGCGAGTAGCCGAGGGCCTGCTGCGCGTCCAAGCCAGGGAAGGCCAGGGGTTCTGCCCCTGGACCCCGCCAAAGGCCGAGCCTTTGGAATCTAATACTTAAGGGATGGGTGCCCAGAGGCCTCTGGCCACTGGCGGGTTTGTGCAGAGCCCAAACTAGCTCGCCGTCAAGGCGATCCGGCACAGACCAACCGAAAGGGATACCTTGGGGCGAGCGATGGGACTCGAACCCACGGCATCCAAGACCACAACCTGGCGCTCTACCACCTGAGCTACGCCCGCCACCAAGAGGGCCGTGATCTAGGAGATCGGCCCGCACGCGTCAACGCCCGAGCGCGGCCCCCAGCCGCCCCAGCGCCGCGTCCAGCACCTCCGCCCGCTTGCAGAACGCGAACCGCACCAGGCTGCGCGGCGGCCCGGCGTCGTAGAACGCCGACAGCGGGATCGCCGCTACCCCCGCCCGCTCCACCATCCAGCGGCAGAACGCCGCGTCGTCCCCGCCAGCCAGCTCCGCGACGTCGGCCACCACGAAGTAGCTGCCCGACGTCGGCAGGACGTCGAAGCCGAGCCCTGCCAGCCCCGCCGAGAGCTGGTCCCGCCGTGCGCCCATGCCCTCCGCGAGCGCCGCGAAATACCCGCGGTCCTTGCGCAGGCCCTGCGCCACGGCGCGTTGCAGATTAGGCGCCGTCGCGAACGTCAGGTTCTGGTGCGCCTTGGCCACCACGCCCGCGAGCGCCGCCGACGCCGTGACGTAGCCGACCTTCCACCCGGTCAGCGAGAACGTCTTCCCCGCGCTTCCGATCCGCAGGCAGCGCTCGCGCATGCCCGGCAGCGTCATCAGCGGCACGTGCCGCCCCTCGAACACCAGGTGCTCGTACACCTCGTCGCAGATCGCGTAGGCGTCGTGCTCGACCAGCAGCCCTGCCACGAACCCCAGCTCCGCCGGCGTGAACACCTTGCCCGTGGGGTTCATCGGCGTGTTCAGCAGGATCGCCTTGGTGCGCGGCCCGAACGCCGCCGCCAGCTCCGCCCGCGGCAGCGCCCAGTCCGGCGGCTCCAGCCGCACCAGCCGCGGCACGGCGCCCAGCATCCGCACCACCGGCAGGTAGGTGTCGAACAGCGGCTCGATCAGCACCACCTCGTCGCCCGGGTCGAGCAGCGCCGCCAGGCACGCCGTGATCGCCTCCGTCGCCCCCGACGTCACCACCACCTCGCTCGCCGGGTCGACGGCCAGCCCGTAGTCGCGCGCGTTCGCCTCCGCCACCGCCTCGCGCAGCTCCGGCAGGCCGGTCAGCGGCGCATACTGGTTGCGCCCGTCGAGCAGCGCCGCCGCCGCCGCCTCGACGATGTCCGCCGGCCCCTCCGTGTCCGGGAAGCCCTGGCCCAGGTTGATCGCGTCGTGGCGGACCGCCAGCGCCGACATCACCGTGAAGATCGTCGTCCCCGAGCGCTGCAGCCTCGTGTTCATCGCCTTCATCGGACACTCCTCCCCTGCACGGCCGCGCCCCGTCGGTGCGCCGACATGGCCCTGCGCGCAGCCGGACGCAATCCGCTGCATCACCCCTGGGCAGCGCGCCCGCGCCCAGCACAGTTCTCGGGCAGTAACCACCGGGCGCGGAAACAGGCAGGGCCGGGTGCCGTGCCACGGTCCTGCCCAGGGACACCACCGCCCTAGAACGGGTTTCCAAGGGACCCTGCCCTTTGGCGGGTCCGGGCGCAGCTGCCAAAGGTTCCGACGATCCACTCGGGTTGTTGGAAGGACAGCGGAGGGAGAGCCCGGCTCTGCTTGTCTGCCCCGGGCGAAGCCAATCCGGCCTCGCAACGATCAACGTGCCGGCTCGTTGCGGTCCCGTCCGATTGCACCCGTGGCACGGTGCATGCAAACCTCCGTCGTCGCTTCCCGACGGAGTCGCCGGCGTGGCGAAGAACAGCAGGGAGGCGCTTCGTCGCGAGCGCGTGGCCGATGAAGAAGATCGAGGCGGTGATCAAGCCGTTCAAGCTGGACGAGGTGAAGGAGGCCCTCCACGAGGTCGGCCTCCAGGGCATCACCGTGGTCGAGGCCAAGGGCTTCGGCCGCCAGAAGGGCCACACCGAGCTCTACCGCGGCGCGGAATACGTCGTCGACTTCCTCCCCAAAGTGAAGATCGAGGTGGTCTGCGAGGACTCCATGGTCGAGCGCGCCTGCGAGGCCATCGTGGCTGCGGCGCGCACCGGCCGCATCGGCGACGGCAAGATCTTCGTCACCACGATCGACGAGGTCATCCGCATCCGCACCGGCGAACGCGGCGAGGACGCCGTCTGACGCGACCTGCGCCTGGCATATGCCAGGCAGGCCGCCCTGCACATCGAACGGGCCACCCCGGTCCGGACGCAAAAGGATAGAGGAAGCGTATGGCGAAGAAACCACCGGTCCCGGCGCCCACCAACCACGTGGCCCGGGTGATGGAGCTCATGCGCGAGCACTCCGTCGAGTACGTCGACCTCCGCTTCACCGACCCGCGCGGCAAGTGGCAGCACACCGCCCAGCACGTCTCGACCATCGACGAGGACGCGTTCCGCGACGGGATCATGTTCGACGGCTCCTCGATCGCCGGCTGGAAGGCGATCAACGAGAGCGACATGATCCTGCAGCTCGACCCCGAGACCGCGGTCATGGACCCGTTCTCCGCCAAGCCGCAGATGATCATCTTCTGCGACATCATCGAGCCCTCGACCGGCCAGTTCTACGCCCGCGACCCGCGCGCGACCGCCAAGCTCGCCGAGGCCTACGTCAAGGCCAGCGGCGTCGGTGACACCGTGATCTGCGGCGCCGAGGCCGAGTTCTTCGTCTTCGACAGCATCCGCTTCGGCACGGGCCGCAACTACTCGCTGGTC
This sequence comes from uncultured Acetobacteraceae bacterium, assembly GCA_964236585.1. GTDB lineage: Bacteria > Pseudomonadota > Alphaproteobacteria > Acetobacterales > Acetobacteraceae > CAXSEF01. The sequence continues at coordinate 6,663 of CAXSFE010000083.1, read as the reverse complement.
CAGATCGACAGCGTCGAGGGGCCCGACGCCTCGATGAAGGACTTCCCCGAGGGCAACATGGGCCACCGCCCCGCGGTCAAGGGCGGCTACTTCCCGGTGCCGCCCGTCGACAGCGAGGTCGACCTGCGCGCCGAGATGCTCTCGACCATGGGCGAGATGGGCCTGGTCATCGAGAAGCACCACCACGAGGTCGCGCAGTCCCAGCACGAGCTCGGCACGCGCTTCACGACGCTGACCAAGATGGCCGACCAGATGCAGATCTACAAATACTGCGTCCACAACGTCGCGCACAGCTACGGCAAGACCGCGACCTTCATGCCCAAGCCGATCTACGGCGACAACGGCACCGGCATGCACACGCACCTGTCGATCTGGAACCAGGGCAAGCCGCTGTTCGCCGGCAACGCCTACGCCGACCTCTCCGAGCTGTGCCTGCACTTCATCGGCGGCATCATCAAGCACGCCAAGGCCTGCAACGCCTTCACCAACCCGTCCACCAACAGCTACAAGCGCCTCATCCCAGGCTTCGAGGCACCCGTGCTGCTCGCCTACTCCGCGCGCAACCGCTCCGCCTCGTGCCGCATCCCCTACACCACCAACCCGAAGGGCAAGCGCGTCGAGGTCCGGTTCCCCGACCCCAGCGCCAACCCCTACCTCGCGTTCTCGGCGCTGCTGATGGCCGGCATGGACGGCATTAAGAACAAGATCCATCCCGGCGACGCCATGGACAAGGACCTGTACGACCTGCCGCCCGAGGAGCTGCACGGCATCCCCACCGTCTGCGGGAGCCTGCGCGAGGCGCTCGGCGCGCTCAAGGCCGACCACCAGTTCCTGCTCGAGGGCGACGTGTTCAGCACCGACCAGATCGAGAGCTACATCGACCTGAAGTGGCAGGAGGTCTACAAGTTCGAGCACCACCCGCACCCCGTCGAGTTCGAGATGTACTACTCGGTCTGACGCCCTCCGGCTGAAGACCGGCGCCTGAAGGCAGGCGCCGCGCGACCCGCAGGGGTGGCGCGGCGCCTGCTCCCCTGGTCCCGCCGCCGCGATCCTGCTCTACCGGCAGGCTCCTGCATGGGGAGCAGCCATGACCGACGCCCGCACCGGCCGCCTTGAGATCGTCTCCGACGCGATCTGCCCGTGGTGCTACATCGGCAAGCGGCAGTTCGACCTCGCCCTGCCCCGGATTGCCGCCGCCGGCATCCGCCTCGACGTGCAGTGGCGCGCGTTCCAGCTCAACCCCGCGATGCCCGCCGCCGGCATGCCCCGCGCCGAGTACCGCGCCGCGAAGTTCGGCGCCCACGCCGGCGATCGCGACGCCCAGGTCGTGGCCGCTGCCGCCGGGGTCGGCCTCGCCCTGCGCCTCGACCGCGTCGCGCGCACGCCCAGCACCGTCGACGCGCACCGCCTGATCGCCCGCGCCGCCGGCACCGGGCGCCAGGACGCGGTGGTCGAGCGCCTGTTCGCGGCCTATTTCGCCGAGGGGCAGGACATCTCCGACCCCGCGGTCCTGCTCGCCTGCGCGGACCAGGCCGGCCTGCTGCAGGACGCCACCGCCGCCTGGCTCGCCGGCAGCGACGGCCGCGCCGAGGTCCTCGCCGAGGACGCCGGCTTCCGCGCGGCCGGTCTGACCGGCGTGCCGACCTTCATCCTGGAAGGCCACGTGCTGTTCTCCGGCGCGCTGCCGGCGGACACGATGGCGGAGGGGATCGTCGCGGCGGCACGGGTGCTGCTGGCCTAGGAGAAAGGCCAGGGGCTCCGCCCCTGGACCCCGCCAGAGGCAGGGCCCTTGGAACCCATCCCTTAAGTAGGGCCGGGTCCAGGGGCGGCTTCGCTCCTGGCGGGTCCGGGCAGAGCCCGGCCTTGCTTGTCTGCCGGCCTCACTCGTCCGCCGCCAGCTTCGCCGCCTGGTCCTCCGCCGTCAGCGCGTCCACGAACTCGTCCAGCTCGCCCGCCATCACCCGCTCGATCTTGTAGAGCGTCAGGTTGATCCGGTGGTCGCTCACCCGCCCCTGCGGGAAGTTGTAGGTCCGGATGCGCTCGCTCCGGTCCCCCGTCCCCACCTGCGACTTGCGATCCGCGGAGCGCGTCGAGTGGAGCTGCGCCCGCTGCGCCTCGTACAGCCGGGCGCGCAGGATCTTCATCGCCTTCGCCCGGTTCTTGTGCTGCGAACGCTCCTCCTGCATCGCCACCACGACCCCGGTCGGCAGGTGCGTGATCCGCACCGCGCTCTCCGTCTTGTTGACGTGCTGCCCGCCGGCGCCGGACGCGCGGTAGACGTCGATGCGCAGGTCGCTCTCGTTGACCTCGACGTCCACCTCCTCCGCCTCCGGCAGCACCGCCACCGTCACCGTCGACGTGTGGATGCGCCCCTGGTTCTCCGTCGCCGGCACCCGCTGCACCCGGTGCACGCCCGACTCGTACTTCAGCCGCGCGAACACGTTGCGCCCGGTGATCTCCGCCATCCCACCCTTGAGCCCGCCGAGCCCGGTGTCGTCGTACTCCATGATCTCGAACCGCCAGCCATGCGCCTCCGAGTACTTCTGGTACAGCCCGAACAACTCGGCCGCGAACAGCGCCGCCTCGTCCCCGCCCGCCGCCGGCCGCAGCTCCAGGATCGCGCTGCGGGCGTCCGCCTCGTCCTTCGGCAGCAGCGACAGCCGGATCTCGTGCGCCAGCGCCGGCAGCCGCTCGCGCAGGCCCTCCAGCTCCGCCTGCGCCAGCTCGCGCATCTCCGGGTCGGCCAGCATCGCCTCCGCCTCGGCCGCCTGCCCCTCCGCCGCCCGCAGCTCCTCGATCCGCGCCACCACCGGCTCCAGCTCCGACAGCTCGCGCGACGCCCGGGTGAACGCCTCGCCGCTCACCCCGGTCGCGGACAGGTCGGAGCGCAGCTCCTCGGCGCGCGCCACGATCCGGTCCAGCCGGGCGGCGGCGCTCACGGGGTGCCGTCCGTGAGCAAGCAAGGCCAGAGGCTCTGCCTCTGGACTCCGCTCAAGGCGGAGCCTTGAGAATCCATCTGTTCAGGAAGGGAAGACGAGGCGGCCATGACTGTCAGAACTTGCTTGCTTCGGTAAATGGTTTCCAAAGGCCTCCGGCCTTTGGCGGGTCCGGGCAGAGCCCGGCCTTGCTCGCTTCCTTGAGCCGCAGCGTCCGCACCAGCCCGAACACGCTGATCGCCGACCAGAACAGCTCGATCATCGCCGACGGCAGGTTGAACGTCTCCAGCAGCGACAGGAAGATCAGCACCGACCCCAGCAGGTTGCCCCCCGGGAACCGCCAGTCCGTCGTCGCCAGCCGCCCCATCTGGTTGAGCAGGTAGAGCCCGCAGATCAGCATCGCCCCCGCGACCCCGACCCCATCCGCCACCCCGGCCAGCACGCCCTACCCCGCCGGCGCGCCGGCCCGCCGGGCCAGCAGCGCCGCGACCTCGCTGGGCGCCACCTCCTCCTGGGCCCCGGCCCGCAGGTCGCGCAGCTGCACGACGCCGCGCGCCAGCTCGTCCTCGCCCAGTATCACCGCGAACCCCGCCCCAATCCGGTTGGCCCGCTCCATGCGCTTCTTCAGGGTGCCGCGATACGCCATCTCCGCCCGCAGCCCGGCGCCGCGCACCGCCCGCAGCACCTCGACGGCCGCCGCCTCCGCCGCCTCGCCCACCGGCACCACGGCCACGACCTCGGGCCCCGCCGGCACGCCCTCCATCAGCATCGACAGCCGCTCGATCCCCGCCGCCCAGCCGATCGCCGGCGTCGGCGGCCCGCCCATTTCGGCCACCAGCCCGTCGTAGCGCCCGCCCGCCAGCACGGTGCCCTGCGCGCCCAGCCGGTCGGTCACGAACTCGAACGCCGTGTGGCTGTAGTAGTCGAGCCCACGCACGATCCGCGGGTTCTCCCGGAACGCCACCCCGAAGCGGTCGAGCCCGCGCCGCACCCCGTCCCAGAACGCCTGCGCCGCCTCCGTCAGATACGGCCCGATCACCGGTGCGTCGGCCACGACCCTGCGGTCGCCCTCGTCCTTGCTGTCGAGCACCCGCATCGGGTTGCGCTCCAGCCGCTGCGCGCTCTCCGCCGACAGCTCCCCGCGCCGCCCCTCCAGATACGCCACCAGCGCCACCCGGTACGCCGCCCGGCTCTGCGCGTCGCCCAGCGTGTTCAGCTCCAGCACCACGCCCTGATCCACGCCCAGCGCGCGCAGCACGTCGCGCCCGCACGCGATCGCCTCCGCGTCGGCCAGCGGCTCGGCCACCCCGATCCACTCCGCGCCGACCTGGTGGAACTGCCGGTAGCGCCCCTTCTGCGGCCGCTCGTAGCGAAACATCGGCCCGGCGTAGAACACCTTCTGCGGCAGCGACTGCGTCAGCCCGTTGCTGACCAGCGCCCGGCACACCCCCGCAGTCCCCTCCGGCCGCAGCGTCAGCCGGTCGCCGCCGCGGTCCTCGAACGAGTACATCTCCTTCGTCACGACGTCGGAGGTGTCGCCGAGCGTGCGCAGGAACACGCGCTCGTCCTCGAAGATCGGTGTCTGCCACTCGTCGAGTCCATACAGCCCGGCCACCCGGCGCGCCTCGGCGACGACATGCGCGTGGCGCCGCTGCTCGTCGCCGATCAGGTCGCGGGTGCCGCGGACGGGCTGGAGCGGGGCCATCTAGGAAGCAAGGCCAGGGGCTCTGCCCCTGGACCCCGCCAAAGGCGCGCCTTTGGAAACCGTCACTTAAGCTTCCTTAACGTGTGTGGGTCTGGGGGCTCAGCCCCCAGCGGGTCCAGGGCAGAGCCCTGGCCTTCCTTACTCCGCCGCCGCCGACATCCCCTCGGCGAGCGCCTTCTTCGCACCCTCCTCGGCCTGGATCGCCGCGACCTTGGCCTCGACCTGCGCCACGATGTGGTCGACCATGGTCGCGCCGTCGATCGTGTGGTCCTGCCGCCCGGCCGAGTACACCATGTGCCGGTTGTTGCCGCCCCCGGTGAGCCCGACGTCTGTCATCAGCGCCTCGCCGGGCCCGTTCACGACGCAGCCGATGATCGACAGCGTGACCGGCGTCTCGATGTAGGCGAGCCGTTCCTCGAGCTGCTGCACCGTGGCGATCACGTTGAACCCCTGCCGCGCGCACGACGGGCAGGAAATGATCTTCACGCCCCGGTTGCGCACGCCGAGCGTCTTGAGCATGTCCCAGCCGACGTGCACCTCCTCTTCGGGCTCCGCCGACAGGCTGACGCGCACCGTGTCGCCGATCCCCGCCCACAGCAGGTTGCCCAGCCCGATCGCGCTCTTGACCGTGCCGGCGCGCTTGCCGCCCGCCTCGGTGATGCCGATGTGCAGCGGGTGGTCGCACTGCTCGGCGAGCTGCTGGTACGCCGCGACCGCCATGAACACGTCGGACGCCTTCACGCTGATCTTGAACTCGTGGAAGTCGTGGTCCTGCAGGATCTTGGCGTGCTCCAGCGCGGACTCGACCAGCGCCTCCGGGTTCGGCTCGCCGTACTTCTCCAGCAGGTGCCGCTCCAGCGAGCCCGCGTTCACCCCGATGCGGATCGAGCAGCCGTGCTCGCGCGCCGCGGTGACGACCTCGCGCACCCGCTCCGCGCTGCCGATGTTGCCCGGGTTGATGCGCAGGCAGGCCGCCCCCGCCTGCGCCGCCTCGATCGCGCGTTTGTAGTGGAAGTGGATGTCGGCCACGATCGGCACGTTCACCTCGCGCACGATCTCGGCCAGCGCCGCGGTGCTCTCCACGTCCGGGCACGACACCCGCACGATGTCCACGCCGGCCAGCTCGGCGCGGCGGATCTGCGCGATCGTCGCGGCGGCGTCCGACGTCAGGGTGTTGGTCATGGTCTGGATGGTGATCGGCGCGTCGCCGCCGACCTTGACTCGGCCGACGCTGATCTGGCGCGAGCGCCGGCGCTCGATCTGCTGGTAGGGGCGGTAGCTCATGGGATCTCCAGGCCGGGCCGCGTGCGGCGCCCGTTTCTGTGTGCCGTCTGCTCCCAGGATTACCAGCCCGCGCGCCGAAGGCCAAACATCGCGCACGCAGGGCAGGCAAGGCCAGGGGCTCTGCCCCTGGACCCCGCCAAGGGCTGGGCCCTTGGATCGCCTTCTCTTAAGTAAGGCCGGTCCAGGGGCGGCTCGCCCCTGGCGGGTCTGGGCAGAGCCCAGGCTTGCCTGCTTCGGATCCGCCGACCCCGCCACCCGTGCTTAGTGCACGCCGAGTTGCCGCGCGTTGAGCTGGTCCGCCGAGGTGTCCGGGTCCACCGGGGCCACGGCCGGCCTGGGTTTCGGCTTCGGCGGCGGCGGTGGCGCGGCTGTGAACTTGCCCGACTGCAGGTCGGCAGGCTCCAGCGGCAGGTCGCGGCGGCTGACGCCCTGCAGCTGCGGGGCCGCGACCCCGTCCACCAGCAGCGACAGACCCATCGCGTTGCCGATCGACAGCAGCAGCGGGTGGTCGTCGGCCGGCACCGGCCAGGTCTCGCCGGGATGCAGCGTCTCGTTGACCAGAACCTTGCCGCCCTTCTCGCGCACCATGATCCAGCTCGGCGCCGTGCTCGCGAGCACGATCCGCGTCCCCGCCGGCACTGCCACGGGGCCGGGCGTCCCTGCCGGCGGCCCTGCGGCAGCCGCGCCGGGCACGCTGGCCGCTGGCAAGGCCGGCGTCGGAGCCGGCGTCGCGCTCAC
>CAXSFE010000082.1:0-16956 GCA_964236585.1 uncultured Acetobacteraceae bacterium | reverse complement strand
GCCGGTCCAGGGCGGCTCGCCCTGGCGGGTCCAGGGCAGAGCCCTGGCCTTCCTTTCCCTCCGCCGCGCGGCCATATCCCCTTCATGGACACCAAACTGCCGACCCCCCGCGCCATCCTCGTCGGCATCCAGACCCCCGACGTGGACGACGCCGCCCACGCCGCGAGCCTGGAGGAGCTGGGCCGCCTGGTGAAGACCCTCGGCTACGAGGTCACGGGCACCCTGTCCCAGCGCCGCGACGGCACCGGCTCCGCCGCCGTCCTGGGCGCCGGCAAGCTGGAGGAACTGGCCGCGCTCACCGGCGGCACCGGCGCGATCACGACCATGGCCCCCGGCCCGAAGTCCAAGGCCCGCGCCCGCTTCGAGACCACCCCCGACACCGCGCGCGACACCCCGAAGCCCGCCCCCGAGCCCGACGCCGACGCCCCGCCGCGCCCCGAGTTCGTGATCGTCGACCACGAGCTCTCCCCCAGCCAGATCCGCAACCTGGAGCGCGCGTCCGGCGCCGAGGTGCTCGACCGCACCGGCGTCATCGTCGAGATCTTCCACCGCCACGCCAACACCCGCGAGGCAAAACTCCAGGTGGAGATGGCGCGCCTGAAGTACGTCGCCCCCCGCCTGCGCGAGTCGGGCGGCGGCGGCGGCCGCCAGCAGGGCCCCGGCGCCGGCGAGTCCAACCTCGACCTCGACCGCCGCAAGATCCGCGACCGCCTGTCCGAGCTGCGCGAGCAGCTCGACGCCGTGCAGCGCGACGGCGACACCCGCCGCAACGCCCGCTCCGACCAGCTCCGCGTGGCGCTGGTCGGCTACACCAACGCCGGCAAGTCCTCCCTCATGCGCGCGCTCACCGGCAGCGAGGTCCTCGTCCAGGACAAGCTGTTCGCAACCCTCGACACCACCGTCCGCACGCTCACGCCGGAAACCCGCCCGCGCATCCTCGTTTCCGACACCGTGGGCTTCATCAAGCAGCTCCCCCACGACCTGGTCGCCTCGTTCCGCTCCACCCTCGCCGAGGCGCTGCAGGCCTCCCTCCTGCTCTACGTCGTGGACTGCTCCGACCCCACCCACGAGGCCCAGCTCGAGGTCAGCCGCGCCGTCCTGCGCGAGATCGGCGCCGACACCGTCCCTGCCCGCCTGATCCTCAACAAGGCCGACCGCCTCGACGAGCCCGCCCGCGCCGCGCTCCGCGAGGCCCACCCCGACGCCGTCCTGCTCTCCGCCCACGTTCCGGGCGACGTCGCCACCCTGCGCGACACCATCATCTCGTATTTCGAGGCCGAGATGGTCGACGACGAGCTGGTGCTCCCCTACAGCCGCCAGAACCTGCTCGGCGAGGTCTACGAAAGCGCCCGCGTGCTGTCCGAGGACTACGACGAGACCGGCCGCATCCTGCGCGTCCGCGGCCTGCCCGGGGCGCTGGCCCGCCTGCGCAGGGCGCTCGCGGCGACCTGAAAGCAGCAAGCAAGGTTGAGGCTCTGCCTCAAACTCCGCCAGGGGCAGCGCTCCTGGACCGGCCTCCCTTAAATCAAGGGATCAAAGGGTCCTCGGACCCTTTGCGGGTCCGGGCAGAGCCCGGCCTTGCTTCCTTCCTCGCCACCCGCCCGCTCATCTCCGCCCCGTCCTCCGGCCGCAGCAGCGCCGCCATCGGCGCCGCCGCCAGCGACACCGCCGCGACCGCCAGGAACGCCGCCGAGTAGTCGCCCACCGCCGGGTGCCCCCGCCCGCCGAGCACGCTCGCCAGCTCCAGCGCCCCCGCCCCCGCCGACACCCCCAGCGTGATCGAGAGCTGCTGGATCGTGGAGTACAGCGTCGTCGCCGCGCTGACCCGCGCCGGCGGGATGTCGGCGTAGGCGACCGCGTTGTACGCCGTGAACTGCAGAGAGCGCGCGAACCCCCCGGCCAGCAGCACCCCGTAGACCGCCGCCATCGGCCACGCCGGCCGGAACAGCCCCATCGCGCCGAGCAGCCCCGCCGACAGCACGCCGTTCCACACCAGCGTGGTCCTGAACCCGAACCGGCGCAGTGCGAACCCCGTCACCGGCTTCATCGCCAGCGCCCCGGCCGAGGAGGCGAAGGTGATGAACCCGCTCTGCAGCGCGCTGTCGCCGAAGCCGAGCTGCAGCATCAGCGGCAGCAGGAACGGCACCGCGCCCACGCCGACGCGGAACAGCGACCCCGACACCACCGACACCCGGAACGTCCCCACCCGCAGCAGCGACAGGTCGAGCAGCGGGTGCGCCCGGCTCCGCGCGTGCAGCAGGTACGCCCCCGCCGCCGCCACGCCGCCGCCCAGCAGCGCCAGGCTCGCCCCCCACGGCACGACGCCCCGCCCCGCCGTCTCCAGCCCCGCCATCAGCGCCGCCATCGCCAGCCCGCTCAGCACCAGGCCGCGCGCGTCCAACGGGTACGGCTCCGCCTCGCGCGCGTCGGGGATGAACACGCTGACCAGCACGATCCCCAGCACGCCGATCGGCACGTTGATGTCGAACACCCAGCGCCAGCTCGCGTACGTCACGAGGAACCCGCCCAGCGGCGGCCCCACCACCGGCCCGACCAGCGCCGGCACCGTGAGCCACGCCATCGCCGACACCAGCTCCGAGCGCGGCACGGAGCGCAGCAGCAGCAGCCGCCCCACCGGCAGCATCATCGCGCCCCCCGCCCCCTGCAGCACCCGCGCCGCCACCAGGAACTCCAGGCTCCCCGCCCGCCCGCACAGCACCGACGCCACGGTGAAGGTCGCGATCGCCGCGCGGAACACCGTGCGCGTGCCGAAGCGGTCCGCCATCCACCCCGAGGCCGGGATGAACACCGCCAGGCTCAGCAGGTACGACGTCAGCGCCACGTTCATCCGCACCGGGTCGGCGCCGAACGCGTGCGCCATCGCCGGCAGCGCGGTCGAGATCACGGTGGAGTCGAGGTTCTGCATGAACAGCGCGCAGGCGACGATCAGCGCGGTCAGACGGGAGGAACGCATGGCGCCGTGTCGAGCACGACAGACGAGGCAAGACAAGCAAGGCCGGGTTCTGCCCGGACCCGCCGAAGGGCGGAGCCCTTTGGAAACCCTGAACTTAAGTCAAGGGATCAAAGGGTCCTCGGACCCTTTGCGGGTCTGGGCAGAGCCCAGCCTTGCTTGCCTACGCGTCCCCCGCCAGCGCGATGCTCTCCAGCGAGCACCCCTCGCAGTCCACGCCGATGACCGCCTCGGTGACCGCCGCGCCGAGCATCAGCACCGCCGCCACCGCGTACCCCCCGCTGACCGCCCAGGCGCTCCCGGTCCCGATCAGCGTGCCGAGCACGTAGGGCGCGATGATGCCGCCGACCCCCGTGCCGATCGCGTAGAACAGCGCGATCGCCAGCCCACGCGCCTCCAGCGGGAAGATCTCGCTCGCCGTCAGGTACGCCGACGACGCGGCCGCGCTGGCCACGAAGAAGATCGCCGACCACCACAGCGTCTGCGTCTGCTCCGTCAGCATCCCCCGCCCGAACAGCACCGCCGTGGCCGCCAGCAGCACCGCCGTGCCCGCGTACGTCCCCGCGATCATCCGCCTGCGCCCCAGCGTGTCGAACAGCGGCCCGAGCAGCAGCGGCCCCAGGAACGACGCGGCCGCCAGCGGCAGGATGTGCAGGCCGATCTCCTCGTCCGGCACGTGGTAGAACGCCTGCATCACCATGCCGTAGGTGAAGAAGATCGCGTTGAACAGGAACGCCTGCGCCGCCATCAGCGTCAGCGCCAGCAGCGAGCGCGTCCGGTAGCGCCCGAGCATCGTCCGCGCCACCGACAGCAGCCCCGAGCGCACCTGCGGATGCGTCGTCACCGCGAACGGCGCGCCCGACAGCGCCACGCCCCGCGCCCGCGCCCCGCGCTCGATCCCGTCCATGATCCGCGCGGCCTCGTCCGCCCGCCCGTGCGCCAGCAGCCAGCGCGGGCTCTCCGGCACCCACTTGCGCAGCAGCAGCACGCACAGGCCCAGGACGCCGCCGATCGCGAAGCCCAGCCGCCAGCCCAGCCCCACGCCGACCCAGTGCCCATTCAGCAGCGGGATCGACGCCCCCGCCCCCGCCGCGGCCCCCACCCAGAACGTGCCGTTGATCGCGAGATCCACCCGCCCGCGCAGCCGCGCCGGGATCAGCTCGTCGATCGCCGAGTTGATCGCCGAGTACTCGCCGCCGATCCCCATCCCCGTGATCGCGCGGAACAGCGCGAAGCTCCAGAAGTTCCACGCGCACGCCGACAGCAGCACGCCGACCACGTAGACCAGCAGCGTGACGTTGAAGATCGCCTTGCGCCCGACCAGGTCCGTCAGCCACCCGAACGCCAGCGCGCCGATCACCGCGCCGGCGACGTACGCCGACGCGGCCCCCCCGATCTGCGCCGTGGTGAGCGAGAGCGTGCGGCTGTCCTGCAGCATCGGCCCGATCGAGCCGACGATCGTCACCTCCAGCCCGTCGAGGATCCAGGTGATGCCCAGCGCCGCGATCACCAGAAGGTGGAAGCGGCTCCACGGCAGCCGGTCGAGGCGCGCGGGGATGTCGGAGCGCACCGGCATCGCGTCCCTGCACTGGCGTTGTCCGGGCAAGCCGGTCGTGAAAGAGTCCATCGCCGGACGCTAGAGGCGACCTGCCGAAAGCGGAAGAACCCTGCAACGCACCTGCACAATGGCGTGCCCGCGACGCCGCGCCCCGCGGCATTGCCAGCGCCGCCCCGCCGATGCCAACTGCCGCCCACCCCGGCGCCGCGCACCCCGCCGCACGGCCCCGCACCGCAGCAAAGGCAGCCCCCCCCCATGGCGACAACCCCGGCGACACCCCCGTCGGCACCCGTGCCGCTGGGCCGCGCCACCCTGGCCTCGCTGCCGCCCGGCGTGCGCGGCCCCGCCTTCGACCCGGCCGCCGTCACCCCCGGCATCGTCCACCTCGGCCTCGGCGGCTTCCACCGCGCCCACATGGCCCGCTACACCCACGCCCTGATGGAGCTCGACCCCGGCGCGCTGCGCTTCGGCATCGTGGGCGCCGGCCTGCTGCCGTCCGACCGCCGCATGGCCGACAGCCTGCAGCCGCAGGACGGCCTCTACGCCCTGGTCGAGCGCGCCTCCGACGCCGAGACCGTCACCGTGATCGCCTCGCTGTGCGCCGTCGTGTTCGCCGGCGAGTCCAGCGCCGCGCTGCTCGACGCCATTGACGGCCCGACCGTGGCCATCGTCAGCCTCACCGTCACCGAGCACGGCTACTGCCTCGACCGCGCCACCAAGCGCCTCGACCCCGACCACCCGCTGGTCCGCGCCGACCTCGCCCGCCCCGAGCAGCCGTCCAGCGCCATCGGCATCGTCGTCGAGGCCCTGCGGCGCCGCCGCGACGCGGGCCGCCCCGCCTTCACCGCGCTGAGCTGCGACAACATCCAGCACAACGGCACCGTCCTGCACGACGCCGTCCTCGCGCTGGCCCGCCTGCGCGACCCCGCCCTCGCCGGCTGGATCGACGCCCACGCCCGCTTCCCCTCGACCATGGTCGACCGCATCACCCCGGTCACCTCGCCCGCCGACGTCGCCGACCTCGCGTCGCGCCACGGCCTCGCCGACCGCTGGCCCGTGGTGTGCGAGACCTTCACCCAGTGGGTGATCGAGGACGACTTCCCCGCCGGCCGCCCCGCCTGGGAGCGCGTCGGCGCGCAGTTCGTGGCCGACGTCGCCCCCTACGAGTTCATGAAGCTGCGCTTGCTCAACGCCAGCCACCTCGCCGTCTCCGGCCTCGGCCGCCTCGCCGGCTACGTCACCATCGACGAGGCGATGGCCGACCCCCTGATGACCCGCTACATGGCAGCCCTCATGGACCGCGAGACCGGCCCCACCCTGCCGGACGTCCCCGGCATCGACCTGGCCGCCTACAAGGCGACCCTGATCGAGCGCTTCGCCAACACCGCGATCAAGGACACCGTGGAGCGCGTCAACACCGACGCCCCGCTCAACGTCCTGGTCGACCCGATCCGCGACCGCCTGCGCACCGGCGGCAGCGTGGACCTGCTCTCCCTCGCGCTCGCCGCCTGGCTCCGCCGCGTCCGCGGCGAGGACGAGGGGGGCGCGCCCATCGACGTCCGCCACCCCCTCGCCGAGCTGCTCCGCGCGAAGGCGATCGAGGGCGGCCCCGACCCGCGCCCCCTGCTGGGCATCGCCGCACTGTTCGGCGAGCTGGGCACGAGCCCGCCCCTGGTCGAGGCCACCTCGCGCTGGCTGGACTCCCTCTACCGCGTCGGCAGCCGGCAGACCCTGGCGGAGGCGTCGCGCAGCCTGGGGTTCTGAGCAGGCAAGGTTGAGGCTCTGCCTCAAACTCCGCCAAGGGCTGGGCCCTTGGATCGCCTTCCCTCAGCCAAGGGATCAAAGGGTCCTCGGACCCTTTGCGGGTCTGGGCAGAGCCCGGCCTTGCTTGCTCTTCCGCAACGACTCTCATGCTGCACCGCAACACGACCGATACGAGTTGACCGCGCTTCCTTGCGGTGACAGCGTCCAGACACAAGGCCGCTGCGCAAAGCGGCCCGACATGTTCGGGAGACGTGCCATCACCACTCGTCGCATCCGCGGCCTGCGCGCAGCGCTCGCCGCCACGGCATTGACGCCCGCGCTCTGCCTCGCGCAGCCGGCGCTCGCCGACTCCACCATCACCATCGCCACCGTCAACAACGGCGACATGGTGGTGATGCAGAAGCTCTCCCCCGTCTTCGAGAAGCTGCACCCCGACATCCACCTCAAGTGGGTGGTGCTGGAGGAGAACGTGCTGCGCCAGCGCGTGACCACGGACATCGCCACCCACGCCGGCCAGTTCGACGTCATGACCATCGGCAACTACGAGGTGCCGATCTGGGGCAAGCAGGGCTGGCTGGAGCCGATGGACGCCCTGCCCGCCGGCTACGACACCGCCGATCTGCTCAAGGCGGTGCGCGGCGGCCTCACGGTGGACGGCAAGCTCTACGCCCTGCCGTTCTACGCCGAGAGCGCCATGACCTACTACCGCACCGACCTGTTCGAGAAGGCGGGCCTGAAGATGCCCGCGGCCCCCACCTACGAGCAGATCCGCGGCTTCGCCGACAAGATCACCGACAAGTCGAACCAGGTCTACGGCATGTGCCTGCGCGGCAAGCCCGGCTGGGGCGAGAACATGGCCTACGTGACCAGCCTGGTGAATGCCTTCGGCGGCCAGTGGTTCTCCCAGGACTGGAAGACCACGATCGACACGCCGGAGTGGCACAACGCCATCGCCTACTACGACGACATCCTCAAGGCCGACGGCCCGCCCGGCGAGACCTCGAACGGCTTCAACGAGACGCTGGCGCTGTTCGGCTCCGGCCACTGCGGCATGTGGATCGACGCCACCGTCGCCGGCGGCCTGCTGTACGACAAGAAGCAGTCGAGCGTCGCCGACAAGGTGGGCTTCGCGCCGATGCCGACCGGCAGCTTCGCGGGCGCCCCCACCTGGTTGTGGAGCTGGAACCTCGGCATCCCCGCCTCCTCCAAGCAGAAGGACGCCGCCAAGACCTTCGCCGCCTGGGCCACCTCCAAGGACTACGTGAACCTGGTCGCCAAGGAGAACGGCTGGGTCGCCGTGCCGCCCGGCACCCGCCAGTCCACCTACGACAACCCCGAGTACAAGAAGGTCGCCCCGTTCGCCGCCTTCGTCGAGACGGCGATCGAGAACTCCCACGCCGAGGGCCAGACCCGCGAGCCCCGCCCCTACACCGGCGCGCAGTTCGCCTCGATCCCCGAGTTCCAGGGCATCGGCACCCAGGTCGGCCAGACCGTCGCCGCCACGCTGACCGGGCAGGACACCGAGGACCAGGCGCTCAAGGCCGCGCAGTCCGCGACGGAACGCACCATGCGCCAGGCCGGCTACCCGAAGAAGTAGCCGCATGGACACGGCCCTCGCCCACGCCGCGCCGCCAGCCGTGCTGGCGGCGCCCCCGCGCCGGGCCGGCTCGCTGCTCGTCGTGCCCTCGGTGGTCGTCCTGCTCGCCTGGATGATCGTGCCGCTGGTGATGACGCTGTGGTTCTCCGCGCTGTACTACAACCTGCTCAACCCCGCCGCCGCCGGCTTCGCGGGCCTCGACAACTACCGCTTCCTGGTCACCGACCCCGACTTCTGGGCGTCGCTGGTCAACACGCTGGTCCTGGTCGGCTCGGTGCTCGCGATCACGGTCTGCGCGGGCACCCTGCTCGCCGTGCTGTTCGACCAGCCGTTCCCGGGCCACAAGGTCGCCCGGCTGCTGGCGATCTCGCCGTTCTTCATCATGCCGACCGTCAGCGCGCTGATCTGGAAGAACCTGCTGATGCACCCGATCTACGGGGTGTTCGGCGCCGTCGCGGGCGCGCTCGGCCTCGAGCCCGTCGACTGGTTCGCGCGCTACCCGATGCTCTCCGTGATCGCCATCGTGTCGTGGGAGTGGCTGCCCTTCGCCATCCTGATCCTGCTCACCGCCGTGCAGTCGCTCGACCACGAGCAGCGCGAGGCCGCGCGCATGGACGGCGCCGGCATCGTCGCGCAGTTCGTCTTCATCACGCTGCCCCACCTGCGCCGCGCCATCAGCGTCGTCGTGATGATCGAGACGATCTTCCTGCTCACCGTGTTCGCCGAGATCTTCGTCACCACCGCGGGCGGCCCGGGCAACGCCACCACCAACCTCGCCTTCCTGATCTATGCCCGCGCCCTGCTGCAGTTCGACATCGGCGGCGCCTCGGCCGGCGGCGTGGTCGCGATCATCCTGGCCAACATCGTCGCCCTGTTCCTGGTGCGCTCCATCGCGCGCCGCCTGGAGGTCTGAGCCCATGCGCGCCAGCCTCCTCAGCCGCAGCCTCGTCGCCGTCAGCGGCTGGGCGGTGGCACTCGCCCTGTTCTTCCCGATCGCCTGGATGGGGCTCACCAGCCTCAAGACCGAGGTCGACGCCATCGCCACCCCGCCGCGCCTGCTCTTCGCGCCCAGCCTCGCCGCCTACGCCGAGGTGCTCGGCCGCGCCGACTACCTGTCCTTCGCGCTCAACAGCGTGATCGTCTCCGTCGGCGGCACCGTGCTGGCGCTCGCCTTCGCCATCCCCGCCGCCTACTCGATGGCGTTCCACCCCACCAGGCGCACGCGCGGCACCCTGCTGTGGATGCTGTCGACCAAGATGCTGCCCCCCGTCGGCGTGCTGGTGCCGATCTACCTGCTGTTCCGCTCCACCGGCCTGCTCGACACCCGCACCGGCCTGCTGGTGATCTACGCCCTGATGAACCTGCCGATCGTGGTCTGGATGCTGTTCACCTTCTACAAGGACGTGCCGCACGAGATCCTGGAGGCCGGCCGCATGGACGGCGCCACCACCTTCGGCGAGCTCTGGTACCTGCTGATGCCGCTGACCCTGCCGGGCGTCGCCTCCACCGGCCTGCTGTCGCTGATCCTGTGCTGGAACGAGGCGTTCTGGAGCCTCAATCTCACCTCCTCCGCGGCCGCCCCGCTGCCCGCATTCATCGCCAGCTTCTCCAGCCCCGAGGGCCTGTTCTTCGCCAAGCTCTCCGCCGCCTCCACCATGGCGGTCGCGCCCATCCTGGTGTTCGGCTGGCTGAGCCAGCGCCAGCTCGTCCGCGGCCTGACGTTCGGGGCGGTGAAGTGAGCAAGGCGAGCAAGGAAGGCCAGGGGCTCTGCCCCCCATGCTTGAAAGCGGGGACCCCGCCAAAGGCGAGCCTTTGGAAACGTTTCAAAGGGGCTTCCCTTATGTGTGCCGGTCCAGGGCGGCTCGCCCTGGCGGGTCCAGGGCAGAGCCCTGGACTTGCTCCCTTTCCCTCGCACGCCGGAGACGCCCCATGGCCACGCTGACGTTGCGCGACCTGCGCAAGAGCTACGGCCCTCTGGAGGTGATCAAGGGCGTCGACCTCGACATTGCCGAGCGCGAGCTGGTGGTGTTCGTCGGCCCGTCCGGCTGCGGCAAGTCCACGCTGCTGCGCATGATCGCCGGCCTGGAGGAGATCACCTCCGGCGAGCTGCGGATCGACGGCCGGCGCGTCAACGAGGTCGGCCCCGCCGACCGCGGCCTGGCCATGGTGTTCCAGTCCTACGCACTCTACCCGCACATGACGGTGCGCCAGAACATGGCCTTCGCGCTGCGCCTCGCCCGCGTGCCGAAGGCCGAGCGCGACCGCAAGGTGGCCGAGGCCGCGCGCATCCTGCAGCTCGAGCCCTATCTCGACCGCAAGCCTGGCCAGATGTCGGGCGGCCAGCGCCAGCGCGTGGCGATCGGCCGCGCCATCGTGCGCAACCCCAAGGTGTTCCTGTTCGACGAGCCGCTGTCCAACCTCGACGCGGCGCTGCGCGGCAACATGCGCATCGAGCTGTCGCGCCTGCACGAGGAGCTGGCCGCGACGATGGTCTACGTCACCCACGACCAGGTCGAGGCGATGACCATGGCCGACAAGATCGTGGTGATGCAGGCCGGCCGCGTGGAGCAGGTCGGCACGCCCCTGGAGCTGTACCACCACCCCGCCAACCTGTTCGTCGCCGGCTTCATCGGCTCGCCGCGCATGAACCTGCTGCCGGCCACCGTGACGCAGGCCGGCCCCGGCGGCGTCGAGGTGGAGCTGCCCGGCGGCGGCCGGCTGACCGTGGCGTCCGACGCCGGGCCGCTGCCGCGCGGCGCCCCGGTCACGGTCGGCATCCGCCCGGAGTCGCTGCGCGTCGCCGCCGACGGCGCGCTGCAGGGCGAGGTGCGCCTCGTGGAACGGCTCGGCGGCCTGACGCTGCTGCACCTGGTGCTCGACGGCGGACAGCCCGCGACCGTGCAGAGCGACGGCGGCGACGCGACCCGCGCGCACGAGGTCGTCCGCCTGGCCGTGGACGCGGGGGCGTGCCACCTGTTCGACGGCCAGGGACAGGCGCTCGCCCGCCTGGCGCGGCACCCGCTGGCGGCATGAGGCAGCAAGGCCGGGCTCCGCCCAGACCCGCCAAGAGCCAGGGGCCCTTGGATCCCCCTTCCTCAAGAGAAGCCGGTCCAGGGCGGCTCGCCCTGGCGGGTCCAGGGCAGAGCCCTGGCCTTCCCTTCCTTCCTCGACAGGACCCCCCTCGTTGTTCCTAGGCCTCGACCTCGGCACCTCCGCCCTCAAGGCCCTCCTGGTCGACGAGTCGCAGCGCGTCGTCGCCAGCGTCTCCCGCCCGCTCGCCGTGCAGCGTCCCGCCCCCGGCCACAGCGAGCAGTCCCCCGCCGACTGGTGGGCCGCCACGCTCGACGCCGTGGACGCCCTGCACCGTGACCACCCGGCCGCGCTGGCCGCCGTGCGCGGCATCGGCGTCGCCGGCCAGATGCACGGCGCGATCCTGCTCGACGCCGCAGGCGAGGTGCTGCGCCCGGCGATCCTGTGGAACGACGTGCGCGCGGCGGCCGAGTGCCGCGACCTGGAGGCGGCGTTCCCCGCCCTGCGCGCGACCAGCGGCAACATCGCGATGCCCGGCTTCACCGCGCCCAAGCTGCTCTGGGTCCGCACGCACGAGCCCGACACCTTCGCGCGCACCGCGACCGTTCTGCTGCCAAAAGCGTGGCTGCTGTTCCGCCTGACCGGCGAGCGGGTGGAGGAGATGTCGGACGCGTCCGGCACGCTGTGGCTGGACGTCGCCGCGCGCGACTGGTCCGACGCCGCGCTGGCCGCCACCGGGTTGTCGCGCGACGCGATGCCGCGCCTGGTCGAGGGCAGCGAGGCCGCCGGCACCCTGCGCCCCGAGCTGGCCGCGCGCTGGGGGATGGGCCGCGTGACGCTGGCCGGCGGCGCGGGCGACAACGCGGGCGGCGCGGTGGGCCTGGGCGCGATCCGCGCGGGCGACGCGTTCGTCTCGCTCGGCACCTCCGGCGTGCTGTTCGCGGCCACCGACCGCTTCCGCCCCTACCCGCAGGCCGCGGTGCACGCGTTCTGCCACGCGCTCCCCGGCCTGTGGCACCAGATGGGCGTGACCCTGTCCGCGGCCGCCTCCCTCGCCTGGTGGTCCGGCGTCGCCGGCCTGCCGGAACAGGCCCTGCTCGACGAGATCGGCGAGTCCGTGCGCGCGCCCAGCCCCGCGCTGTTCCTCCCCTACCTCGGCGGCGAGCGCACGCCGCACAACGACGGCGCGGTGCGCGGCGCCTTCGCCGGGCTGTCGCACGACACCGGCCGGCCTGCCCTGACCCAGGCGGTGCTGGAAGGCGTGGCGTTCTCGATGCGCGACTGCCTCGACGCCCTGTCGGCCTCGGGCACGCAGGTTGCGGCGGCCGACGTGATCGGCGGCGGCTCGCGCTCGCGCCTGTGGGTCTCGATCATCGCCAGCGTGCTGGGCGTGCCGCTGCACCGCCTGGCCGACGGCGAGCACGGCGGGGCGTTCGGCGCCGCCCGCCTCGCCCGCATGGCCGCCACCGGCGAGGACCCCGCCTCGCTGTGCACCCCGCCCGCGCGCGGCGAGACCATCGACCCCGACCCCGCCCTGGCCGCCGCCTACGCCGACCGGCACGCCGAGTACAGGGCGCTCTACCCCGCCGTCGCCGGCGCGACACGGACGGGAGTCCCGGCATGAGCGGCACGGCACGCCACGGCGGCGGGGCCCGCCTGGCGCTGGACGGCCAGGTCGCCGGGACGACTGGGAAGGATGCCACGGTGAGACGCCCATGCTGATCCGCAGCCTGCAGCATCGCGCGCCCACGCGCCGCACCCGGTCCGCCGTGCCGGAAGGCCTGGAGCCGGACCGCCCGGAGCTGGAGCTGGTCGAGGCGCCGGCGCCGGGATCGTTCAAGATCTGGTCGCACGGCTACCCGTACCGCACCGTGCGCTGGCACTTCCACCCGGAGTACGAGCTGCACCTGGTCACCGCGACCTCTGGCACCTTCTTCGTCGGCGACCACGTCGGCAGCTTCGCGCCCGGCCAGCTCGTGCTCGTCGGCCCCAACCTGCCGCACAACTGGGTCAGCCACGTGGCGCCGGGCGAGCAGGTCGCGCGGCGCTGCGTGGTGCTGCAGTTCTCCCGCGAGTTCATCGAGGGCTGCATCGAGCGCTTCCCCGAGCTGCACGCGGTCGAGCGCCTGCTCGCCGCCTCCGCGTGCGGCGTCGAGTTCGCCCCCGACGTCGCCGCCGCCGCCGGCCCGATCCTGCGCCAGCTGCTCGACGCCCAGGGCGCGCGCCGGGTCACCCTGTTCTTCGGCCTGCTCGACCTGCTGTCGCCGTGCGCCGACATCGCCCGGCTGGCGAGTGCCGGCTACCGCACCGACGTGACCAGCTACATGAACACCGAGATCAACCACGCGCTGGCCACGATCGGGCGCAACCTCGACGGCGACCTGCGCGAGGCCGACCTCGCCCGCTCCGTCGGCTTCAGCGCGTCGAAGTTCTCCCGCAGCTTCCGCCGCCACACCGGCATGACCTTCGTGCGCTACGTCAACCGCCTGCGCATCGAGCGCGCCTGCCGCATGCTGCTCGACGACGAGCTGTCGATCACCGAAATCTGCTTCCGCACCGGCTTCAACAACCTGTCCAACTTCAACCGCCAGTTCCTGGAGCAGCGCGGCATCCCGCCCTCGCGCTACCGCCACGACCACGGCGCGGCGATGCCGGCCAGGAAGCAAGGTTGAGGCCCCTCCTTCAAGCATTGGGCCTCAAACTCCGCCAAGGGCTGGGCCCTTGGATCGCCTCCTCTTAAGGAAGGCCGGTCCAGGGTCGGCTCGCCCCTGGCGGGTCTGGGCGGAGCCCGGCCTTGCTTTCTCCAGGCGACGGCAGGAGCCGACATGGACGAGTTCGGCCCGATGATGCTCGGCGGCCGCGAGCGCGAGATGCACTCGACCCTGCTCTCGGTGGCCGCCCTTCTGGCCAGCGTCGTGCTGCTGGTGTTCGGCACCAACCTGCAGGGCGTGCTGCTGCCGATCCGCCTCCAGCTCGACGGCGCCTCGATGGCCCGCGTCGGCCTGCTGTCGTCGGGCTGGTCGGCGGGCTTCATGCTCGCCTGCCTCAGCGTGGGGCGCCTGGTCACCGCGGTCGGCCACGTGCGCACCTTCGCGGCGCTGGCGGCGCTGAGCGGCTCGACCGCCCTGCTGCTGCTGCCCCTGCAGCAGCCGCCGGCCTGGATCGCGCTGCGCGTGGTGATCGGCTTCTGCTACGGCGGCCTCGCGCTGATCATCGAGAGCTGGCTGAACGAGCGCGCCACCCAGGCCAAGCGCGGCGGCATCTTCGCCGCCTACATGACCGCGAACCTGGTCGCCTCGCTCGCCGGCACGCTGAGCCTGACCGTGCTCGACCCGCGCGGCCCGATGCCGTTCGTGCTCATGGTCGCGGCCGTGGTGATGTCGATCGTTCCGGTGGCGCTCACCCGCTCGCCGGTGCCCAAGCCGACGCGGCCGTTCTCCATCCACCTCGGCGAGCTGTTCGCGGTCTCGCCCTCCGGCGTGTCGGGCTGTTTCGCCGCCGGTCTGGTCAGCGGCGCGGTCGGCGGCCTCGGCCCGACCTTCGGCCTGGCGATGGGCCTGTCCACCCACGGCGTCGCGGTGATGCTGGCCTGCTCGGTGCTGGGCGGCGCGCTGTCGTACTACCCGGCGGGCCGCCTGTCGGACCGCACGGACCGGCGCTACCTGGTGCTCGCCCTGTCCGCGCTGGCGATCGCGACCTGCGCGCTGCTGGTGCTGCGCGGCGCCTCGCTCCCGCCTGCCTGGCTGATGCTGGTGCTCGGCGTGTTCGGCTTCGCGCAGTACCCGCTCTACGGGCTGTGCGTCGCGTTCGTGAACGACCGCATCCGCGAGCGCTCCTTCGCCGAGACCGCGAGCGAGCTGCTGCTCACCTTCTCCGCAGGCACGGTGCTCGGGCCCGTGGCCGGTGCTGCGGTGATGGCGTACGGCGCCGCCAACCTGTTCGTGTTCGTGGGCGCGGTGCTGGCGCTCGAGTCGGCCTTCATCGTCTGGCGCCTGGTGCACGTCCCTTCGCCCGTGGTGCGCGCGGCCGAGCGGTGCGACTCGTTCGAGGCGACGCCCGGCTCCATGAGCGTGCTCAAGTCGCGCAGGAACGCCGGCCTGCGCTGATAACCGCCCCGCGGCGCCACCTCTGTGGCCGCGCAACGAACGCCGGTGTCACTCTCCTGCTACAATTGTCGGACAAGTGCATGTCCGAGGCCCGAAAAGCGCAAGTTCGTCATGCCAAAGCGGCCGAAGTCGATGATATTCGCCCAACGCATCCAGGCTGACACAGATCAACCGTGGCGGACCGGGTTAGCAAGGGAACGTTCTATCATGCAGAAGAAACGAAATCATCCGCCGGCAGCGGGCCGAACCCGGCTCCGCCTCGCGGTGGCCGGCGTCGGGATGGCGCTGGGCCTGGCAGGCCAGGCCCAGGCGCAAAACATCAACAGCGGCGTCAGCATCGGCCCCAGCCAGCAGCTGTCGACCCCGATCACCCCGGCCACGCCGTCGCCGAGTGCCGACGCCAACGTCGAGCGGCTCGTGGCCGGACTTCCCATGTTCAGGGACGCGAGGGTCACGCTCGGCAATCTCGGGATCGACGTGCTGGGCGACGTCATCTCGGAGTTCGCGAGCAACGTCACCGGCGGCGTGCACCAGGGCTCGACCTTCGCCAACCAGGTCGGCCTCGAGGTCGACGTCGACTGGCAGAAGCTCGCGCGCCTGCAGGGCTTCTCGACGCATGTCGTGCTGGTGAACCGCTCCGGCAGCCCGGACAGCGGCCACGGCCTGATCGGCGGCGGACTGCAGCCGGTGCAGGAGATCTACGGTGCCGGCGGGGACGCCGGCATCCACCTGGTCTATGCCTACGGCGAGGAGAAGGTGGCCGGCGACCGCCTGGACATCGCGTTCGGCCGCATGCCGGTCACCAACGACTTCGCCGCCTCGCCGCTGTACTGCAACTTCATGAACAACGCCCTGTGCGGCAACCCCAAGGCCCTGCCCGGCGGCGACATCGGTTTCAGCTCCTATCCCGACGCGGTGTGGGGTGCGCGCGCCCGCGTGCGGCCGACCGATGACACCTACGTGCAGTTCGGCCTCTACGCCGTGGACCAGGGCCTGTACGGCGACCAGCATTTCCGTTCCGGCTTCGACTTCACCACCTCGCGCATCAGCGGCGAGGAGTTCCCGGTCGAGGTCGCCTACCTGCCGACGCTGGGCCCGGACAAGCTGCCCGGCCACTACAAGCTCGGCTTCGCCTACGACAACTCCAGCTACAACGACTTCTACGTCGGCGACAACGGCGCGCCCGCCGCGCTGACCGGCGACCCCTTCAAGATCCACAAGGGCCATACCCAGGCCTGGGCGCTGTTCGACCAGATGGTGCTGCGCAACGGCCCGGGCACCAACGACGGAGTGATCCTGCTCGGCGGCTACGCCCACAACGACCCGACCACCTCCGTCTACGCCGAGCAGTACTTCGTCGGCGCCCTGAACCGCTCGTTCTGGAAGGCGCGTCCGCTCGACACCGTCGGTGTGCTGTTCTCCTACGTCAACGTCAGCCCCTACGTCACCAAGGCCGAGGCGCTCGACATCCAGCTCAACCAGCCGATCCCGGGCGGGGCCACCGGCATCCAGCATCACGAGGAGATCGTCGAGCTCAACTATGACATCCACGTGTACCGCGGCGTGAACTTCCAGCCCGAATTCCAGTATGTCATACGGCCGAACGGCCAGAAGAACATCAACGATGCCGCGGTGTTCGGCTTCAAGACCCACGTCGCGTTCTAAGCGGCTGTCTTCCGTGCTAGGCTGCGGCGGGGCCGGTGGTCCCGCCGCAGCCGCAAGGGACGCCGCGATGCCGAGAACCCACATGCTCCGCCGACTTCTCCTGGCCGCCATGCTGACCGGCGCGGCCCAGGCCCCTGCCGCCGCGCAGGGCTTCTCGATGCAGCCCAGCGAGGAGCTGTCGCAGCCGCTGCCTCACCGCCCGCCCCGCCCGTCCCCCCGCCCGGCCCCCGCGCCCCCCCACCCCCCCCCGCTACGCCGGCCCCCC
>CAXSFE010000081.1:0-17133 GCA_964236585.1 uncultured Acetobacteraceae bacterium | reverse complement strand
GGCGCCGCGGCCCGCGTGGGCAGGGCGCCGTGGCGGGGCGCGGGGCGGCGGTGGCGACGCTCGGCCTGTGCTGGTGGGCGGGCGCTGCCGCACAGCCGGCACCGTCGCCGGAGGGCAGCGCGCCGGTCGTGCTGCAGGTCAGCGTCACGAACGTGCGCAGCGACCGGGGCCACGTGCGCGTGGCGGTCTGCCCGCGCGCCAGCTTCCTGCAGCCGAGCTGCGCGTGGCACGGCGTGGCACCCGCCCGCGTCGGCAGCGTCGTGGTCACGGTGTCCGGCCTGCCGCCCGGCGTGTACGCGGTGCAGTGCTTCCAGGACGAGAACGACGACGGGACGATCAACCGCAGCCTGCTGGGCATTCCCACCGAGGGGATCGGGTTCTCCAGGGACGCGCCGATGCGCTTCGGGCCGCCGTCGTTCGACGACGCGGCGATCCGGCTGGGGCCGGGGGACGGGGCGGTGTCGCTGCGGCTGCGCTACTTCGACTGACAGCAAGCAAGGCCGGGCTCTGCCCAGACCCGCAAAGGGTCCGAGGACCCTTTGATCCCTTGACTTAAGAGTCGGATTCCAAAGGCTTGCCTTTGGCGGAGTTTGAGGCAGCGCCTCAACCTTGCTTCCCGGTCTCGCGTTCCTTCCCCGTCGGGCAGGGCCCCGCGCGCACGGAGGCCACGCCATGAAGCTGCTGCGATACGGGCCCGTCGGGCAAGAGCGGCCGGGTCTGCTCGATTCCGCCGGCACGCTGCGCGACCTGTCGTCGCGGGTGGGCGACATCACGCCGGAGGTGCTGTCGCGGGAGGCGCTGTCGGCGCTGGCGGCGGTCGATCCGGCGAGCCTGCCGGCGGTCGAGGGGCAGCCGCGGCTGGGGGTGCCGGTGCGGGGCATCGGGCAGATCGTCGCGGCGGGGCTGAACTACGCGGACCATGCGGCGGAGGCGGGGATGGCGGTGCCGAAGGAGCCGGTGCTGTTCCTCAAGTCGGTGTCGTCGCTGGCGGGGGCGAACGACGGGGTGCGGCTGCCGCCGGGGTCGGCGAAGGCGGACTGGGAGGTGGAGCTGGGGGTGGTGATCGGGCGCGTGGCGCGGCACGTGGCGGAGGCGGATGCGCTGGGGCACGTCGCGGGGTACTGCGTGGTGAACGACCTGAGCGAGCGGGAATACCAGCTCGAGCGCGGGGGGACGTGGGACAAGGGCAAGGGGTGCGACGGGTTCGGGCCGGTGGGGCCGTGGCTGGTGACGGCGGACGAGGTGGGCGATCCGCAGGCGCTGGAGCTTTGGCTGGACCTGAACGGGGAGGCGATGCAGCGGGGGAGCACGCGGACGATGGTGTTTCCGGTGGCGGCGCTGGTGGCCTATGTCAGCCGGCTCATCACGCTGCGGCCGGGGGACCTGGTGATCACGGGGACGCCGCCGGGGGTGGGGATGGGGCGGACGCCGCCGCGGTTCCTGCGGGCGGGGGACGTGGTGGAGCTGGGGATCGAGGGGCTGGGGCGGCAGCGGCAGGAGATACTCGGGACGTAGGGCGCGCGGCGCCCGCCGGACAGGACGGCCTGTCCGGGACAGCAGCGACGGAGGTTGCCCATGGCCGGCCTGACACTCGCCGTCCGGCTTTTCTGTGTGGTCGCGTTCGTCACCGGCGGGCTCGATCTTGTCGACGGGCTGGGCCTGCTCGTGTCCGCGGGCGCGCCGGTGGAGCGTGTCGCGGCCGACCCGGTGCTGAACAGCCAGGTGCGGTTCTGGGGGGCGATCTGGTTCGGCTTCGGGCTTGTGCTGTGGCGGACCAGCTCCAGGCTGCGGGCCGAGGCCGGCCTGTTCAGGCTGCTGTGCGCCGTCATCGCGCTGAGCGGGCTGGCGAGGCTGGCGTCCGCCCTCCTCTACGGCCTTCCGGGCGCCATCCTGACCGGTGCCATGATCCTCGAGCTCACCGCCGCGGTGGCGTTCGCAGTCTGGCATGCCGCCGCACTGCGCCGGACCGACGCAGGCGAGCCGGCGGGGCACCCGGGCACTCCCTGAGCACCAGGGCCGGCTGGAGGCGGAGCGTTCCGCGACAGCCCGGCTTGCCGTTGGCGTCTTTCCCTAAGTCAGGGGATCAAAGGGTCCTCGGACCCTTTGCGGGTCTGGGCAGAGCCCAGCGCTTCCTTGCGGGCGCCTCGTCGCAGCAGGCCGAGGCCGAGGGCTGCGGAGGCGGCGAACAGCGCCATGCCGAGCCAGAGCTGTGCCGTGCGGTCGACGCGGGTGCCTGCTCCGAGGAGGGCGAAGACCGCGGTCTGCGGCAGGTAGCCCAGCGCGGAGGCGGCGAGGAAGGGGGCGAAGGCGACGCCGGAGGTGCCGGCGAGCAGGTTGAGCGCGACGTTGCTGCCGACGGGGAGCAGGCGGAGCGTGAGGGTTGCGGTGAAGGGGTTGGCGGCGAGGAAGGCGTCGAGCCGGGCCCAGCGGCCGCGCAGGCGGCGGCGGGCCCAGTCGCGGGCCAGGACGCGGGCCCAGGCGAAGTCGAGCGCGCAGCCGGCGAGCATGGCCAGGAGCGAGAGGGCGGCGCCGGGCCAGGCGCCGAGGGCGAGGCCGCCGGCGAAGGCGACGGCCTGGCGGGGCAGGCCGAGCGCGCAGAGGGCGCCGCCGCCGGCGACGAAGGCGAGGGCGCCGAGGGGGCCGTGGCCGGTGACCCAGCGGCCGAGCAGGGCCTGGGGGGAGAGGCCGGGGATCTGGCGCACGGCGAGGCCGGCGGCGAGGAGGCCGGCGAGGAGGAAGAGCGGCCTGGCGAGGGGGGCGGCGCGGAGGGTCAAAGGAAGGCCAGGGGCCCTGCCCCCAATGCTTGAAGATGGGGACCCCGCCAAAGGCAGGCCTTTGGAAACCTGGACCTGGGCTTTTCTTTCCGAATGCCGGTCCAGGGGCGGCTCGCCCCTGGCGGGTCTGGGCAGAGCCCAGGCTTTCTTCCTGTCCTCACTCCTCCAGCACCGGCCGGGTCCAGCGCCTCTGCAGCCAGGCGACGCCGGCGAGGTCGAAGATGCCGACCCAGAGGCGGTCAAGCGTGCCGTAGTTCGAGGTGCCGCGGGTGCGGGGGCGGTGGTTCACCGGCACGCTCTCGACGCGGCCGCCGGCGCGCAGGACGAGGGCCGGCAGGTAGCGGTGCATGTGGTCGAAGTGCGGCAGGGCGAGGAAGGCCTCGCGGCGCAGCAGCTTGAGGCCGCAGCCGGTGTCCGGGGTGGCGTCGTGGAGCAGGGCGGCGCGGATCCGGTTGGCGGCGCGCGAGGCGAGGCGCTTGGTGCGGGTGTCGCGGCGCGTGGTGCGGTGGCCCGCGACCAGGACAGGGCGGGGGCCGCCGTCGCTCTCCAGGGTCTGGGCGCGGGCGAGGAGGGCGGGGATGTCGGCGGGGTCGTTCTGGCCGTCGCCGTCCAGGGTGGCGATCCAGGTGCCGGAGGCGGCGCGGATGCCGGTGAGCACGGCGGCGCTCTGGCCGCAGCTGTGGCGGTGGCGGCGCAGGACGAGCGTGCGCCCGGACGAGGCGAGCTCGTCGCGCAGGGCGCGGAGGCGGGCGGGCGTGTCGTCGGTGCTGCCGTCGTCGACGTAGACGATCTCGTGCGGCGTGGCGTGCAGGACGGCGCCGATCTCCTCGATCAGCGGGCGCAGGTTGGGGCCTTCGTTGCGCACCGGGACCACGACGGAGAGCACTGGCCGGGGATCGGGGGTGGGCGCGTCGGTCATGGCGCGCGGTAGCACCGGGGCGGCGGCGGGGGCAAGGCAGGGGGATCGGTTTGGAAGCGGGAAGCAAGGCCGGGCTCTGCCCGGACCCGCCAAAGGCCGGAGCCTTTGGAAACCATGACTCAGGGCCGGTGCCGCGACGCCGCGGGCCGTGCCGCAGGCCCGAAGAGGCCGGTTCAGGGGCGGCCCGTCCCTGGCGGGTCCCCGCTTGAAGCATGGGGCAGAGCCCTGGTCTTTCTTCCTGTGCAACCAGCCCGGCGTGCTTGCCCGCGACGCGCGGGCGCGGTAGCACATCCCATGCCGTTCGACGACAGGGAATTCCCCGCCAGCTTTCCGTCCTCGCACGAGGTGGCGCGGTTGCGGCGCGACCGGCGGCTGGTGGCCGGCTGGCTGTTCGCCTGCGCGGGCATGATCTTCGTGATGGTGGTGCTCGGCGGAGCGACGCGGCTGACCGGGTCGGGTCTGTCGATCATGGAGTGGGCGCCGCTGTCGGGGGTGATCCCGCCGCTCGGCGAGCGCGAGTGGCAGCGGCTCTACGCGCTGTATCAGCAGATCCCGCAGTACAGTCTGGTGAACCAGGGCTTCGGGATCGAGGGCTTCAAGCACATCTTCTGGCTGGAGTGGACGCACCGGCTGTGGGGTCGGCTGATCGGCGTCGTGTTCCTGGTGCCGCTGGTGGTGCTGGCGTGGCGGGGGGCGATCCGGGCACGGCTGGTGCCGCGGCTGGTGGGGCTGTTCGTGCTCGGCGGGCTGCAGGGCGCGGTCGGCTGGTTCATGGTGTCGTCGGGGTTCCTGCCGGACACGGTGGCGGTGTCGGCGTATCGTCTGGTGGCGCATCTGACGCTGGCGCTGGTGCTGTATGCGGCGATCCTGTGGACGGCGCTGTCGGTGCTGCGGCCGGCGGCGCCGCGGCTGTCGCAGGCGTGCGGGCTGCGTCGGCTGTCGCTGCTCAGCGTGTCGCTGGTCGCGGTGACGATCGTGGCCGGCGGGTTCACCGCGGGGCTGCACGCGGGGCTTGCGTACAACACCTTTCCGCTGATGGACGGGCGGGTCGTGCCTGAGGGCTGGGCGGCGCTGAGCCCGGTGTGGCGCAACGTCACCGAGAACGTGGCGGCGGTGCAGTTCGACCACCGGCTGCTCGCGACGCTGAGCGCGCTGTGCGTGCTGGCCACTCTGGTCGTGGGGCTGCGCACCGCGCTGCCGCGGGAGTTCCGGGTCGCGGTGCTGGCCTTCGGGGCGGCGGTGGTGGCGCAGTATGTGCTCGGCGTGGTCACGCTGCTGTGGGCCGTGCCGGTGCCGGTCGCCGTGCTGCACCAGACGGGGGCGGCGCTGCTGCTCACGGCGGGGCTGGTGCTGGTGCACTCGCTCAGGGGTGCCAAGGGGTAGGAAGGTCAGGGCTCCGCCCTGGACCGGCCTTGCTTCAGTAGAGGTTTCCAAAGGCAAGCCTTTGGCGGGGTCCAGGGGCAGAGCCCCTGGCCTCGCTTCCTGTTCCACATACCGTCCCCATGTCACTTCCTTGCCCCTGGAGACCGTCATGTCCGACTCCCCGACCCCGCTCGCCGCGACCGACGCGCTGTTCTTCGACCATCCCGGCGCCCTGCTGGACCGTGATGCGGCCGAGCGGATGACGGCCGAGGCGCTGGCCGGGACCGAGGATGGCGAGCTGTTCCTGGAGTACCGGGAAAGCGAGCACATCAGCCTGGAGGAGGGGCGCATCCGCTCGGCGGGGTTCGACACCACGCAGGGTTTCGGGCTGCGCGCGGTGCTGGGCGAGGAGGCGGGCTACGCGCACTCCGGGGAGATCTCCGAGGCGGCGCTGGCGCGGGCGTCGGCGACGGTGTCGGGGGTGCGGGCGGGGCGCTCGGGGGTGCAGGCGGAGCCGCCGCGGGCGACGAACTCGCGGCTGTACTCGGACGTCAACCCGCTGTCTGACATGGATTTCGCGGTGCGCACGGCGCTGCTGGGCGAGATCGACGCCTATGCGCGCGGGCTCGACCCGAGGGTGAAGCAGGTCATGGCGTCGATGTTCGGCGAGTGGCAGGCGGTGCAGATCGTACGCGCGGATGGCAGCCGGACCGCGGACATCCGGCCGCTGGTGCGGCTCAACGTGTCGGTGGTCGTCGAGCAGGACGGGCGGCGGGAGTCGGGGTCGTACGGCACGGGGGGGCGGTTCGCCTACAGCCGCGTGCTCGACGAGGGGACGTGGCGCGGCGCGGTGGACGAGGCGCTGCGCCAGGCAGTGGTGAACCTGGACAGCCGGCCGGCGCCGGCCGGCGAGATGGAGATCGTGCTCGGGTCGGGGTGGCCGGGGATCATGCTGCACGAGGCGGTCGGGCACGGGCTGGAGGGCGACTTCAACCGCAAGGGGACGTCAGCGTTCGCCGGGCTGCTGGGGCAGAGGGTGGCGGCCAAGGGAGTCACCGTGGTCGACGACGGGACGCTGCCGGACCGGCGCGGGTCGATCACCGTGGACGACGAGGGCACGCCGTCCGGGCGCACGGTGATGATCGATGACGGCATCCTGGTGGAGTACATCCAGGACCGGATGAACGCGCGGCTGATGGGCGTGCGCGCCACCGGCAACGGGCGGAGGCAGTCCTACGCCCACGCGCCGATGCCGCGCATGACCAACACCTTCATGCTCGGCGGGACGGCAAAGCCGGAGGAGATGATCCGCTCGGTCAAGCGGGGACTGTATGCGGTGAACTTCGCCGGGGGCCAGGTGGACATCACCTCGGGCAAGTTCGTGTTCGCGACGTCCGAGGCGTACCTGATCGAGGACGGGCGGGTGACGGCGCCGGTGAAGGGCGCGACGCTGATCGGCAACGGGGCGGACGCGCTGACCAAGGTCAGCATGGTGGGCGACGACCCGGCGATGGACCACGGCATCGGCACCTGCGGCAAGAACGGGCAGGGCGTGCCGGTGGGCGTGGGGCAGCCGACGCTGAAGATGGCGGGGATCACGGTGGGCGGCACCGCGTCGTAGGGCGGCGCGAGGTTCCGGCCCGCGGGTCCGCCAGGGATAAGCCCCGGGCCCTGCTGCCGGCTCCCGGTGGATGGCGAAGTCAAGACTTGTAACCCCGCCGCCGACGGGCTTGGCTTGCGCGGTGATGATCAGTGTCGTGTGTCCTCGCCTTGTCCCCTCCCGGGTCTGGCTGCGGGTCGGGCTGCTGTCGGCGTCCGTGCTGCTTGCGGCGGCGGCTCCGGTCAGCGAGACGCCGAGCGTCGGCGCTGCCGGGGTGGCTGCGCCGGGTTCGGGGGTCGCCGGGTCCGGCGCCGCAGGCAGCCTCGTGACGCCGGCGATCGCCGTGGCGCACCCCGCCGAGTGCCCGCCCGCGCCGCTCTCGGCTCCGGCGCTGCCGCACACCGCGGCGAGCCTGGCGGCGAACAAGCCGCTGGTGGTGGTGGCGGTGGGGTCGTCGTCGACCGAGGGGTGGCTGGCGAGCGATGTCGCGCACTCCTACCCGGCGATCCTGCAGGGCGCGCTCAACCTTGCCTTTCCGCACGCGGACTTCTCGGTGATCAACCGGGGTATCGGCGGGCAGGATGCCAGCGAGGAGCTGGCGCGGCTGGACACCGACGTGATCGCGGTGCGGCCGCAGCTGGTGATCTGGCAGGTGGGCGCCAACGGGGCGCTGCGCGACACGGACCCCGCGGTGTTCCGCCGCCTGGTGGCCGCGGGGATCGCCAAGCTGCGGGCGGCCGGCGCGGACATCATCCTGATGGACAACCAGCGCACGCCGCGGATGATCGCGGCGCCGGAGAACAACAAGATCGACGAGGCGCTGGCCGGGGTGGCGGCGGAGCACGGCGTGGCCCTGTTCGCCCGCAGCGCGCTGATGGATGCCTGGGCGCGCGACGGGCACGCAATGGCGGAGTTCGCCGCCTCCGACGGCCTGCATATGAACGACTTCGGCTACCGCTGCGTGGCGCGCGCCCTGGCGGAGTCGATCACGCTGGGTCTGGAGGAGAACTCACCGTAAGGGCGTGAGGCGAGCAAGGCTGGGCTCTGCCCAGACCCGCCAGAAGCGAGCCGCCCCTGGACCGTCCTTACTTAAGTATTGGATTCCAAAGGCTAGCCTTTGGCGGGGTCCAGGGGCAGAGCCCCTGGCCTTGCCTATCCTGCCGGCGCGACGCCTCAACCCTGCCAGTCGGCCAGCGCCGCGAACGGGCCGTCCGCCGGCCAGGCCCGCCGGGCCAGGGGTGACGGGGCGGCGGACTTGCGCGGCGTCACCAGCATCGGCGGCACGGGCGGGCCATACACCTCGCCCTCCGAGGCCGCGCCGGGGATGAGGCGGATGCCCAGCGCGCGCAGCACCGGCGGCAGCAGCTCGGCGCGTACCGACAGGCGCGAGGCCAGGTCCGCGGGCAGCGCGGAGGCGCGCATCCGGGTGGCCCAGGCGAGCTCCTGCGCCACGCGCTCGGCGACGTCGAGGCGCAGCCAGACCGGGCCGGCGGGCACCCAGCCCATCGCCTGCAGGAACGCGGCCTCCGGGTCCTCCGCCGCTCGCGCGGTCGCGGCCGGCAGGCAGACGAGGCCCGGCGCCGGCAGGGCGGGCGGCGTCCTGCCGTGCTGCAGGCCCCACAGGGCGGCGCGGCGCGCCATCGGGCGGGGCTTGAGCAGCGCGGGCATGAACAGGGCGAAGCGGCCGGCACGCACGCCGAGCTGCTTCAGTCGGCCGCGCAGGGCGGCGGGGATCTCGGCCTCGGTGGCGCCGGGGACGAGGCCGCCGCACTCCTCCAGGCGGTGCAGCGGGCCGCGCAGGGCGGGGTCGGAGTCGGCGGCGCGGATGGCGGCGAACAGGGGGGCGAGGTCGCGGTGCAGGGCCTCGTCGACGCGGCGCTGCAGGCGCAGGCGGACGCGCTCGCGCTGCGCGCCGTCGAGGAACTCGCTGTCCAGCACCTCGACCAGCGGGCGCACCAGGCCGCGGCCGCCCACCACGTCGCGGCCCCGGCCCAGGCGAAGGCGGCCGACGGCGGCGCCGTCCCAGTGCAGGCGGTGCGCGTCGTCGAGCACGATCGCCTCGTCGCCGGCGGCCTCCAGTCGGCCGACGCGGCGCGGCATCTCCTCGCGCAGGGCACGGCGGGCGGCGCGTTGCACGAGTCGCTTCTCGGCGCCCTCCACGAGGGGGTCGGGCAGGAACACGAAGCCGCCGACGTGGCCGACCGGGTGGCCCTCGACGACGACCTCGCCGCGCGCGGTCACCGCGGACAGCAGCTCGGTGGCGTCGGGGTCGTCGAGGCGGCGCATCAGCATGGCCGCGCGGCGGTCGACGAAGCGCGCGGTCAGCTTCTCGTGCAGGGCGTCGGAGAGCAGGTCCTCGACCTCGCGGGCGCGGTTCTGCCAGGTGACGGCGTCGCGCACCCAGTCGGGGCGGGCGGTGACGTAGGACCAGGTGCGCACGCCGGAGAGGCGCTGCATCAGGGTGTCGATGTCGCCCTCGGCGCGGGCGAGGGAGGCGATCTGCCCCTCGATCCAGTCGGTGGGCAGGGTGGCGCCGCCGGCGAGGTGGTCGAACACGCGGGCGCACAGGCGCAGGTGGCTGTCGTCGGCGAGCTTGCGGAAGTCGGGGATCTGGCAGGCGTCCCAGAGCAGGCGGACCTGGCGGCGGGAGCGGGCGCGCTCGCGCACCCCGGCCTCGCGAGCCAAGGCGGACAGGGTTTCCAGGTCGGTGGCGTCGCGGCCGCGCACCAGGCCGGCGCGCGGCGGGGGGGCGTTGAGGCTGTCCAGCAGCGAGTCGACGCTGGACAGGTCGAGCTGGGCGTTGCGCCAGAACAGCTGCTCCAGCGGGTCGAAGTCGTGGCCCTCGACGGCCTCGATCATGGTGTCGTCGAGGGGCACGCACATGCCGGTGGTGCCGAAGGTGCCGTCGCGCATGCCGCGGCCGGCGCGGCCGGCGATCTGGGCGATCTCGGAGGGCAGCAGGCGGCGCGGGCGGTGGCCGTCGAACTTGGACAGCCGCGCGAAGGCGACGTGGTCGACGTCCATGTTCAGGCCCATGCCGATCGCGTCGGTGGCGACCAGGAAGTCGACCTCCTTGTCCTGGTAGAGCGCGACCTGGGCGTTGCGGGTGCGCGGCGACAGGCGGCCCATCACCACCGCGCAGCCGCCGCGCCTGCGCCGGATCAGCTCGGCGATGGCGTAGACCTCGCCGGCGCTGAACGCGACCACGGCGGAGCGGGGCGGCAGCTTGGTCAGCTTGGCGGGGCCGGCGTAGGTCAGGCTCGACAGGCGGGGGCGGGTCTCGATCTCGGCCTGCGGGACCAGGGCGCGCAGCAGCGGGCGGATGGTCTCGGCGCCGAGGAACATGGTCTCGACCAGGCCGCGGGCGTGCAGCAGGCGGTCGGTGAAGACGTGGCCGCGGTCGGGGTCGGCGCAGAGCTGGATCTCGTCGACGGCGAGGAACTCGACGTGGCGGTCGAGCGGCATGGCCTCCACGGTGCAGGAGAACCAGCGCGCGTCCGGGGGGACGATCTTCTCCTCGCCGGTGATCAGGGCCACGAACTTGGAGCCCTTGCGGGCGACCATGCGGTCGTAGTTCTCGCGGGCGAGCAGGCGGAGCGGGAAGCCGATGATGCCGGAGGTGTGGGCCAGCATCCGCTCGATCGCGAGGTGCGTCTTGCCGGTGTTGGTGGGGCCCAGGACGGCTTTGACGCGCGGCGCGAATCCGGACATGCGTGCATGATTCGGGCCGGGCGGGGTGGATTGCAAGGTGGGGAGCAAGGAAGGCCAGGGGCTCTGCCCCTGGACCCCGCCAAAGGCCGAGCCTTTGGAAACCTTGACGGGGCCTCAGGCACCTCTCGCCTTGCCTTATGTGTGCGGGTCTGGGGGCGCTCGCCCCCAGCGGGTCCAGGGCGGAGCCCTGGCCTTGCCTTTGCGTCACGAGGTCGCGCCAATCGTTGCAGAACAAGCCTGGCGGTCTTGCCGCAGCCGCCGGCCGCGTGCAGGACGGGGCTGTCGGCCTGGGGATGACGGATGATCGCGCGCGACCTCGACTGCCTGGCGGAGCCTGGGACCACGACGCGCCCGGTCCATGCGGTGCGCCCGGCCGGGCTGGAGGCGCTGCTGGAGGGGCTGCCGCCGGCGCAGGCCGGATTCCTGCGCGACTCGGGCGAGGCGGGGGCGGCCGGGCGGGTCACGCTGCTGCCGGGCGGGGACGGCGTGGCGGCCGCGGTGCTCGGGCTCGGCACGGACCCCGGGTTCTGGGCTTATGGCGCGCTGCCGTTCGCGCTGCCGGAGGAACTGGCCTGGCGCCTGGAGGCTTCCGGCGGGGCGGACATGCCGTCCGGGGCGGAGGCGGCGCTCGGCTTCTGTCTGGGGGCGTACCGGTTCGGCGGGCTGCGGACGGGCGCCGGGCGCGGGCCGGCGCGGCTGGCGCTGCCGGACGGGGCGGAGGCGGTGGTCGAGGTGGCGCGCTCAATCGGGCTGGCGCGCGACCTGATCAACATGCCGGCCAACCTGCTCGGGCCGCACGAGCTGGCGGAGGCGGCGCGCTCGGTGGCCGACGCGTTCGGCGCGCGGTTCACGCGGGTCGAGGGGGACGCGCTGGCGGAGGCGTATCCGGCGATCGCGGCAGTGGGCGCGGGGTCGGAGCGCGCGCCGGTGGTGGCGCTGCTGGAGTGGCGGGGCAGCGGGGCGCACGACGGCTCGCCGCTGGTCAGCCTGTGCGGCAAGGGGGTGGTGTTCGACACCGGCGGGCTCGACCTCAAGCCGTCGGCGGGCATGCTGCGGATGAAGAAGGACATGGGCGGGGCGGCGATCCTGCTCGGGCTGGCGCGGCTGGTGATGGCGGCAGACCTGCCGCTGCGGCTCGAGCTGCGGCTGGGGTGCGTGGAGAACAGCGTGTCGGGGCGGGCGATGCGGCCGCTCGACGTGCTGCGCACGCGCAAGGGGCTGAGCGTGGAGGTGGGCAACACCGACGCGGAGGGGCGGCTGGTGCTGTGCGACCTGCTGGCCGAGGCGTGCGAGGCGGCGCCGGACTGGCTGATCGACGCGGCGACGCTGACCGGGGCGGCGCGGGTGGCGGTCGGGCCGGATCTTCCTGCGCTTTTCAGTAACGACGACGCGATGGCGGACTCTCTTCTGCACGCCGGCGCCCGGTGCCATGACCCGATGTGGCGGCTGCCGCTGTGGCCCGGCTACGACGGCTGGCTGTCGAGCCAGGTCGCGGACCTCGGCAACGTGTCGAGCAAGCCGTTCGCCGGGGCGATCACTGCCGCCTTGTTTTTGCAAAGGTTTGTTGCGGCCGGCATCTGTTGGACACACTTGGACACCTATGCGTGGAACGACGCCGCGCGGCCGGGGCGGCCCGAAGGAGGCGAGGCGCAGACCCTGCGGGCGGCGTTCGCGGCGATCTCAAGCTTTGTTCACGACACCGTCACGACCGGAACACCAAAGTAACGTCATTGGCACCGGAACTCGGCACCTCCGCGGGTTTGACGGGGTTACGCGACGTCGGACGACACCGATATAGGAGTGATCGGAGTAACGTCGGGCGCGGTGTCCTGTCGCCTCGTCTCCAGACTGAAAGGACTTCTCATGGCCAACCCACCCTCCGACCAGCTCGTCGGTGTCCTGCGCGACACCATCGTCGCCCTGGTGCGTCGCGACGGGGCCGACCTGTCGGCGCGTCAGCTCGGGGTGTTCCTGACCTGCTACCTGCAGGACGGCGCCCACACCGTGCGCGGCTTGGCTGCCGAGCTGAACGTGTCCAAGCCGGCGATCACCCGGGCGCTCGACCGGCTGAGCGAGCTGGAGCTGGCACGGCGTAAGGTGGACCCGATGGACCGGCGCAGCGTGCTGGTGCAGCGCACCCTTAAGGGCGCCGCGTTCCTGCGCGACCTGCGTTCCACGATGAACGAGGCGTCCGCGGCGCCGAAGAAGGCCGTGAGCGGCACCGTCTCCGACGCTCCCCGGCGCGCCGCGCACAGCTAGGCTTCGCGTCGACGCCCACCGGAGCCGGGACAGGAACGACGCAGGTGGGCGTTCGCGGGCATCCGTCCGCGAACGACACGACATTGCCGTGCGGACGCGGAGAACAAAACCGTGCGCGCCGCGTTGGGGGTGGGTGTTCCCTGTTCTCGAGGATTCTGTCATGCGCCTGTCACCCCTGATCACCGCCTGCGCTCTTGGTGCGATCGTCACTGCCTCGCTGCCGCTCGCGGCGAAGGCCGCCGAGGGTCCCGGTCCCGTTGACGGCCGGGTCACGATCGTTGCGAAGGCGGCTGCCCTCGGCGTCGGCTACACATGGGGCAGCGGCACGCTGTCGTATCGCCACCACACGTATCATTTCACGGTCAAGGGCATCAGCGTCGCAGACGTCGGCTTCGCCCGCATCGTCGGCCACGGCCGGGTCTACAAGATGGACCACCTGAGCCAGTTCAGCGGCACCTATGGCGGCGCGAACGGCGAGGCCACCGTCGGCAACGGGATCGGCGGCGAGTTCCTGACCAACGGCAACGGGGTGCAGATCCGCATCGACGACGTGAGCAAAGGCGCCCGGCTGACCGGCAGCGCGGACGGCATCCAGCTCGTCCTGCGCTGAGCCACTGGCCGGCCGCCACGGCGCGATCCGCGGGTCGGGTCCGTGGCGGCACTGTCGCTCTCCGCCGGCCGATGCCGGTCGCCAAGTCATTCTTCGCGATGTGACGGCTTTACCGGTTACCGTTTGCGACCATTGAATTTGCGGCGGTCTCGCCCAGGCTGTCGCCGACCTGGGTCGATGCGAGGGCGATGCGGTTCATGTGAGGCGGCACGGGCGCAACGACATCGAGCACGGGATCGAGCGGCAGGCGGATCGCGCGCGCCAGCAACTGCAGCCTGCCTTCCCCCGTCCCATAGACCGGGTCGCCGAGGATCGGGCATCCCAGCGAGGCGCAGTGCACCCGGATCTGGTGGGTGCGTCCGGTCGCGGGGCGCAGCTCCAGCCAGCTCCAGCCGTCGCCACGCCCCATCACCCTCCAGGCGGTTCGTGACGCCATTCCTGCCGGGTCCGCCACCATGTACCAGCCGGCCGGGGTGCTGCGTTTCGACAGCCCGCCGGCCACCGTGCCCTGCATCTCGGCGGGCGCCCCGGCGACCACGGCCCAGTAGACCTTGCCGGCACGGCCGGCGGCGAAGCATGCCTGCGCCTCGACCAGGGCGGCCTTGCGCAAAGCCACCACCAGGCAGCCCGACGTGTCCGCGTCCAGGCGGTGCGCCAGCCACGGTCCGTCGCGCCGGCGGCTGAGCACGGGGAACCAGTCCTCCACGCTCGGGCCGCCGCGTGGGCCGGGGTGCACGGCAAGGCCGGCGGGCTTGTCGAGTACGACGAAGCGCCGATCCTGGAACAGGATGGGGGGCATGGGCGCAGCATCGCACGCAGGGGACGGAAAGGAAGGCCGGGGCTCTGCCCCCATGCTTGAAAGCGGGAACCCCGCCAAGGGCCGGGCCCTTGGATCGCCTTCCCTAAGTCAAGCCGGTCCAGGGGCGGCTCGCCCCTGGCGGGTCCGGGCAGAGCCCGGCCTTGCTTGCTTCCCGATTCGACACGGCGCACAGGAGCGCGATGGAGACAGAGACCATCTGCGGCCTGCGTGCCGCCGAGGCCGTGTTCGCGCGCCGCCCCGACGACGTGGTGCGGCTGTTCTACGCGGAGGCGCAGAAGGAGCGTGCCGGCCCGCTGTGCGCCGTGCTGGCGCATCGACGCGCGCCATACCGAATGCTGCCGGAGGACGAGCTGGCGCGTGCGGCCGGCACGGAGCGGCACGGCGGCGTGGTGGTGATCGCCAAGCCGCGTCCGATCGGGCTGATCGACTTCGTGCGGCCGCCGAAGGTGGGGCTGCTGCTGGTGCTGGACAGCGTGGGAAACCCGCACAACCTGGGCGCGATCGCGCGGTCGGCGGCGTTCTTCGGGGTGGGCGCGATGCTGCTGCACGAGACGCCGCTGCAGGCGATGCCCTCGCCGGCGGCGCACCGCACGGCGGAGGGAGGGCTGGAGTGGCTCGACCTGTACCGCACGCGCAACCTGCGCAAGGCGCTGCTCGCGCTGGCGCCGCACTACCGGGTGGTGGCGGCGACGCTGGAGGGCGAGACGGTGGCGCCGTCCGAGCTGCCGCGCGACCGGCCGCTGGCGCTGGTGCTGGGCGGCGAGGAGCGCGGGGTGTCGTTCGAGGCGCTGGAGGTGTGCCGCAGGCGGGTGCGGATCCCGGGGTCGGGGCGGGTGCAGAGCCTCAACGTGGCGCAGGCGGCGGCGGTGCTGCTGGCGGCGCTGGCGGGCTGACCGCCCGCCCCGCCGCCTGCGCCCCGGTGTGGCCGGGCGGCTCAGGTCAGAGCGCGCCCTCGACCCACTTCTTCAGCTGCGAGCGCGGCACGGCGCCGACCTGGGTGGCGGCCGGCTTGCCGTCCTTGAACAGGATCAGCGTCGGGATGCCGCGCACGCCGTAGTTGTTCGGCGACTGCGGGTTCTCGTCGATGTTGACCTTGGCGATGGTGACGCGGCCCTTCATCTCGGCGCCGATCTCCTCCAGCGCCGGGGCGATCTGCTTGCACGGGCCGCACCACTCCGCCCAGAAATCCACCAGCACCGGGCCGGGCGCCTGCAGAACGTCCTTGGCAAAGGACTCGTCGGTCACGGCGACGGTGTTGGCACTCATGGTGGGCTCCCGCATCCTGCTGCGCAGCCTGGCAAATAGGCCGCCCGGCGTCCCCGATCAAGCAGGCCCGGCCAGCGTTGCCGTCGGGTCCGGCAGGCGCCCGCCACGCCGGGACGCCCGCCCGGCCTGGGGCCTCCGAAGCGGGCGCCTGCCGTGCCGCGCGTCGGGCGAGGACGAAGCCGCGCCCTGTCCACTTGGCCTCGCGCCGCTGCCTGTCGCCACGCCGCCCCGCCCGGTCTATGACGTGCCGCAATGGCCTCGCGCTCGCTCAACCGGATCCTGGTCAACCTGCTCACGGACGGCGCCCTTGCGGCGGCCGCGGCACCGGTCGCGCGCTATCTGGCGGCGCCGGCCAGCGGGCTGCTGCATCCGATCTGGTTCGTGGCCGGCGGCGCGATCACGCTGCTGCTGTCCGGCATCCCCGCCCGCCTGCCGCAGCAGTATTGGCGCTTCGCCGGGCTGGGCGACCTGCTCGGGGTGGCGATCGCCTCCGTCGCGTCGGCCGCGCTGTTCTCGCTGGGGCTGGCGCTGACCGGGTACAGCCTGCCATCGGCGACCTTCCCGGTGATCCACGCGCTGACGCTGATGGCGTTCCTGTCGGCGCCGCGCCTGGTGTACCGGCTGTATCACGGGCGCGGGCGTGGCGAGGCGCAGTCGCCGCCGGTGCTGCTGATCGGCGCGGACGAGGCGGCGGACCTGTTCCTCCGCGCGGCCGCGCAGGACCGCGGCCCGGCGCTGCGCATCGCGGGGCTGATCTCGCTCGGGCGGCGCCAGACCGGGCGCAGGCTGCGCGGCCACACCATCCTGGGCGGCCTGGACGAGCTGGGGGACGTGCTCGACCGGCTGCGCCGGCACGATCGCACGCCCTCGGCGCTGGTGCTGACGGAGCCGGAGTTCGCGGGCGCGCCGCTCGCGGCCCTGATGGCCACCGCGGACGCCGCCGGCATCCCGGTGCGGCGCGCGCCCAGGCCCACCGCGCTGCTGTCGGCCGAGCGCACCGGGGAGGGCTCGCGCATCGAGCTGCGGCCGGTGGCGATCGAGGACCTGCTGAACCGGCCGCAGGTGCCGCTGGACCG
Organism: uncultured Acetobacteraceae bacterium; assembly: GCA_964236585.1. Lineage (GTDB taxonomy): Bacteria > Pseudomonadota > Alphaproteobacteria > Acetobacterales > Acetobacteraceae > CAXSEF01. The sequence continues at coordinate 736 of CAXSFE010000081.1, read as the reverse complement.
CGACGCGATCGCGGCGCTGGTGCGCGGGCGGCGGGTGCTGGTGACGGGGGCGGGCGGCACCATCGGCTCGGAGCTGGCGCGCCAGCTCGCGGGGCTGGAGCCGGCGGAGCTGGTGCTGCTCGACAACGGCGAGTACGCGCTGTGGCAGATCGACACCGAGCTGGCCGAGTCAGCACCCGGGGTGACGCGGCGCGTGGTGATCGCCGACGTGCGCGACGCGACCCGGGTGCGCGCCGCCTTCTCCGCGCACGAGCCGGAGCTGGTGTTCCATGCGGCGGCGCTGAAGCACGTGCCGATGGTGGAGGCCAACCCGCTGGAAGGGCTGCTGACCAACGCGGTCGGCACGCGCCACGTCGCCGACGCGGCGCGCGCGGTCGGGGCGGCGGCGATGGTGCTGATCTCCACCGACAAGGCGGTCAACCCCACCAGCATGATGGGCGCGTCCAAGCGGCTGGCGGAGATGTACTGCCAGGCGCTCGACATCGCGGCGCGCGCCGGGGGCGGCATGCGGCTGGTCACGGTGCGGTTCGGCAACGTGCTGGGGTCGACCGGCTCCGTGGTGCCGCTGTTCCGACGCCAGCTCGAGCGCGGTGGGCCGCTCACCGTGACCCACCCGGACATGCAGCGCTACTTCATGACGGTGCGCGAGGCGGTGGGCTTGGTGCTGCAGGCCAGCGTGCTGGGGGCCGCGCGCGAGGCGGGCCGCGCCGCTCCCGGCCCGGCAGCGGCGGCGTCC